>CABVRR010000003.1:45257-93730 GCA_902500705.1 uncultured Nitrospira sp. | reverse complement strand
GCGGCGCGGGTCAGCATGCTGGCCTTGTACTCATCACGAAACGCGGCGGCGGCTCGGTACTCGCGGCGCGCTTCCGCGTCGAATTCAAGAATCAGGGCCGTGAGAATCGTCAACACCAGAAGCGCTAAGAGGAGTGCGATGCCTCGTTCGTCAGCTTTTGGCATAGCTCAAGACTCGGACGGTTGCGTCAAGATTGACCGGATTATCGAATTTCGGGCGGATCTGCAGATGGCGGACCTGAAGATTGTACGGGGCTTGATCAATGGCCACGAGTAATGCCAGCAAATCCGGTAATTGGACGCCTTCCAATCGGAGATCGACGGTCGTTTCCTCGTAGCCTTGTGCCAGCGATTGTACCTGCGGTTGCATGCCGGTAATGCGTTCGCGCACATTGGCCGTCGTCGCGGCTTCTTCCATGAAGGTCAGGAGAGAGAAATGGCTGTCGGCCCTAGGCATGCGGCTTTCGGCTAGCGCCAAGCGGTCCCGTTTGACGAGGTAGGTTTGACCGAGCGTTGCCAGTTCGGCGAGCTCTTTTTGCTTGCGAACTTCCTGGCGCTCGAGACGATCAAGGGTGTCCAGCAGGGGATCGACGATCAGAACAAAGAGCAGGCTGAGTCCAAGCACGACTCCGCCTCCCAGTACGAGCGTGCGCTCACGTTTTGAGAGTTGCCGCCAACGTTCTCGGATACTCTGTGTCACGATTTCTCCACCGTCACAGTGATTCGAAAGACGACCTGATTCGGGCCTGCTCCCACTCGGGTTTCAGTCACCGCCACATCCTTTAATCGTGGGCTTGCTGCAAAGGTTTGCTTGAGCCGCTCCACAGCGTCGAAGGAGGTCGTCTCTCCCTCCATAAGAACGGCCGATCCGTCTACGGTCAGCTCACGCACCTTCACCGTCGTTCCAGGCGGGAGTTGTTTGACGAAGGCGGAGAGTGTATGCAGCACCTTCCCCTCTGCGGTATCGACGACGCCGAGGGCTTTGTCTAGGACGCCGATGTGGTACTGGGCTTGATCGATCTCTTGTCCTGGAGCCGCGGCACTGACCCCAAAGAATTGCTCATATTGACTGTGCAACGACGCTTTCAGCCGCGTGACTCGTTGGTCGTGCAGCATGAAGTGAATCGAAAAATCCACGATTGCCAGGAAAGCAATGACCAGGCCGGCGGCGAACGCGAGGCGGCGGTCTTGTGTCGTCGTGACGGTGTCGGATGAGGCCGCGTCGGCGACGCTTTTGAGATCGAGGGCGAGTTCCATGGGGTTCGAGGTCAACCGCCACCGTGGTCGAATGATCTTCGGATGAATCGCCAAGCCGAACGCAATGGAAAATGCTCGAGGGGTTTCGACTCCGAATCCTTGTCGTGGTCCGACCGGATAAAGACCCAATTGTCTCGAAATATAGTCGCCGATCTCTTGCAGCTTTGATCCTCCTCCGCACACCCAGCAGTGGGTCATGCGGTTACGGTCGTTCCCGAGATGAGCCTGCAAGGTAATGCGGAGCTCCTTCAGAACCGGTTCCAATAAACCGTCCACGTGACCCACGGCCATCGTGCGCTTTCGACGTTCTGCATCGGCAAAACTACAGGCGTGTCGGACGGCTAAGGCATGTGTCAGATGGTTGCCGCCCCATAGAATCGTCCGGAGGACCATCGGACGTCCTCCCTGCACGAGGCAGAAGGTCGTCTTCGACGCGCCGACATCGATGATGGCCAGGTCTTGAGGGACGGCTGCCCCTTCCCCTTGCAGATATTGCGTTACGGAGAAGAGGGCCATCGCATCGACATTGATGACCGAGGGTTCCACATCGGCTTGGGCCAGAAACTTGAGATGCTCTGCGACTTTGTCTCGTGGGGCGGCTGTGACGAGGACCTCTGACCCCTTGCTCTCGCGTAGAATGCCGTCTTCGGTGTGTCCCGGCGGCAACACCAGGCTTCCGACCGCCAGATCTTCGAGCGGCATCGGGACGAGATTCTCGACTTCAAACGGAACAACTTGCGCAAGCTTGGTCGAATCCTTGAAAGGAAAGGACAGGGTTCTGACGAATAAGTCCTGGCAAGGAATCGCCGTGACCAACCGGTCGGTGGCATAGAGGCCGTTCCGCCAGAGAAATCCACGCAACGACTGCACCCGCCGAGCCGGGTCGAGGTCTTCAGGCCTGGAAAACGGAAGAGGATGCTGAAAATAATCGATCGTTTCGCGCCCGCTGAGGCGGCGGCGGAAACGCACAGCCTTCAACCCTGTTTGCCCGATATCCAGCCCGACACATTCGTTTGCGATCGTCATATGGTTCTGAGGACTCTTCTTACGAAAGCGCTACTTTACAATGCAATCCTTGCCTGTGCCAAGGTTCCTATGATCTTGACAGTCATCGGTGTCCCGGGAGGCAGGGAGGGGAGACCCAGCGTTCCGGCTTTCGACGCGAATCCGGGTCCGGGGATGACTGTCACCGTGAGATTCAATTGGCTGTGTTGCATCGGCTGTTGGAGGGTGATGAATCCTTCACCCGTGAAGGAGCCATCGATCCCATCTCCCTCCAATCGAATTACATCGCAGCGGAGATCTCTGCATGCCAGCCCCGCTGAGACTCTGCTGAATGCGAGCGACAGGATTCGTCCATTTCCAAGCGGAATCTGGTCGATGGCCAAGTCAGTTGCCACGGCGGTCCAGGTGCCTTCCCCTTTCATCGCGGAGAGTGTCGTCTGGCCGGATTCGACTCGATGCGAAAACTCTCCGTTGAGCGTGCCGCGGGTCACATAGCGGCGAAGGAGTTTTGAAAGGTCCACCTGTTGAACTTGCCCTTTGATCGAGACGGGGCCTGCGAAGGAAAGGGATGCAGCCGTGACGGTGCCTTTGGCAAGACCTGTCGGGGACGAGGGCTCATTCAGTTTCGCGACGACATCGAGCCCGAGCGTGCCGCTCAGAGCGTTCATGACTCCCAGTTGAGCCTGCAGTGCAGCCAATTGGATCGGAGTCCAGTTTGGCTTCGACAAGGTGATATTTCGCCATTCAAGGCCCAACGGGAACCCCACGGCCCAATCGACCACTCGGACATCCATACCGGTCGCCCGTGCGAGTTCCGTCACGACGCGAGCCTGAAGCATGCCGTATGGAAAGGTGGCAATCAGGCACAGGAGCAGGATGCAGGCTCCTCCTGCCGTCCATGCCAGAATTTCTCGCCAGGCGTCAGGCCATTTGATGGTCATGAGGTACCGATCATCACCCATTCCCGCACCGTCCATGGATCGGCGTCGGGGTATTGAAATGTCACTTCAATCAACAACGCTTTCGGCATTTTGGGGACCGCCGGCCACTCGTCGATCCAGATTCGGTTCTGGTCGTCATAGTAGCGGACATTGAATGCCTGGACACGATCGGCCAGCTCCATCTGATCCAACGATTCATTGGTGTCGGTCAGCGTATAGAGGTTCCGACGGACAAATCGAATCAGTCGATCTCGCTCCCGTGTGTAGACCACGCGAACAGTCTCGCTTTCCTTGGCGGTCGGCGTGATCAATTCTTGACTCATCGCAAGGAAGGCCAGTATGTCGGCCGGGTGCCCGTCTTGCGTTCCGTTCACCCCCACCCAAGGATACATGGTCGTGCGCTTGCTCAGGGAAATTTCTTCGGCCATGAGACGCAACATTCTTCTGATCGTTTGTTCCTTTGCCGCATGGTCTCGCCCAGCCTCCACGGCGTTGGTCGTGAGGACAAGCGATCCAAACACCATGGCGCCGATCATGCCCAGCAAGGCCACGGCGACCAAGACTTCGACGAGTGTGAAACCCGTTTCTGATTCAGAACGTGAGACGCCCGGCAAAGACATAGGTACTGACCTCGATCGCTTCTTCCAGTTCGCCTCGCAGCCACGACACCTTGATCCGAATCTCCCGAATCAGTTCCAGCGGGGTCGGTGCGATCGTGCGTTTCCATTTATAGCCGACGGCTCTCGGGACCGCCTGCACGGCGGTATTCGTGCCGAGTGGGATGGTCGGAAAATCTCCCGTGCTTTCGCCGATGGAATACTGTCCGGAGAGCTCGGTTTCCAGAAGCTTTTCTTGGGCCAACAATGTGGCGGCCGTCAATTCGGCCGCTCGTTCCTGAAGTCCAAGATCGAAGTTTCTGAGACCAAGGAGAATCGGAAGCGCGATCGCCAACAAGGCAATCGCCAGCAGGACTTCCATCAGCGTGAAGCCGCCTTCGTCGCACTCGGGTCTGGAGATAGCTTGGGTCATCATGATCTACGGTTGAAGGGGCAATGCCCCTCGTGACGGACCTCCGGCCCCTGCTTGTCTGTTTGGCTTCAACAGCAGTCTGACACGGTCGGGAATAATCCGGTTCAAGGGTGGATCGAGCCGTTCGTCGCTGACCCGAATCCCTCCCGTCAATGAATCAACCGCGAGCCCCAACACATTGTTCTTTGCATCCATGAGATACAGCGTGATCGGCTCAATTCGTCCGTTGGCGTAAAAAGACACATCGACTCGTCCGGAGAAACGTTTGTCCTGTCCGACGGAGACCTCCGTAAATCGAATCGATTCAGGGAGCGATCGCGGGGTTTTCCAACCTGGATCAAGCGGGAGTCGCTCTTCTTTTCCCTCCACCAGCATCATCCAGTAGGTGCCTTGATCCAAATCGAGGTAGAGCTTGAGAGGTTTTTGACTCGTGGATGCCAGGCCTTGAAAGGTTCGAAGGACACCGACGAGTTTCCGTCCGGTTGAGCGTAAGTCCTCGTCGAAGCTCATTCTTGGAAAGACGACGCCCACGACGATGGTCAAGAGAAACAGGACGATCAACATTTCCAGGATGGTGAAGCCGTTGACGGAGCCTACGACGTGAGGTCTGAAGCCGGCGGCAAGACCAAACCGGTGAGCCTGCTGTCTCCGATCCCATGATAGATTGCGATCGATCATGCCGTCTGTCTTACTCTTTATCGAGGTTCCAATTGGTGATATCGGCGTTCACGCCCTCGCCACCGACTTCGCCGTCCGTTCCCAGAGAGGTGATTTCATACTCCACTTTGTATTCTCCTTTCTGGACCGGGCTGAGATATTTATAGGGATTGCCCCAGGGATCTTCCGGAAGTTTCGGGAGGTATCCTCCGAGCTTCCACTTCTTCGGGATCACCCCGACGGAGGGTTTTTCGATGAGCGCTTTGAGGCTTTGTTCCGTCGTAGGATAGACGCCGTTATCGAGTTTATAGAGTTGCAGGGCCCCCTCGATGTTTCGAATCTGGACTTTAGCTGCCGTACGCTTCGCATCATCCGTCCTCCCCATGATGCGCGGAACGACCAAGGCTGCGAGGATGGCCAAAATAGCCACGACGACCATGATCTCGATGAAGGTAAATCCGGCTGAATGTCCGGCAGCTCGTCGTACAAGACTGGCGGCGGCCTCCGGGAAGAACGTGTGTTCGTCGTTCTTGATCGTCTGCTCGGTCCGCTGTTCTGAATCGGTCATCATCGGTCCCCCTTTGTCTCATGCTATCGTGTCAACATCTGGATCGCGCGTCCTATCGGATCATCTGACCCATTTCAAAGATGGGCAAGAGAATCGCGACGACGATGAACAGGACGACGGCACCCATGGCCAGAATCATGATCGGCTCCATGAGTGAGGTCAAGCGGGCGATGACCCGCTCCACTTCCCCGTCGTATATTTGACTCACCCGGCGCAACATTTCCTCCATCTCGCCGCTCTTTTCACCGACGGCGATCATGTGGGTGACCAGGGCCGGGAATTGTCCGCTCCGTTTCAAGGGATCGGCGATCGTCTCACCCTCGCGGATGTTCTGCCGCGCCGTTTCGACCGTTGCTTCCAGCACGCGATTGTTCATGACTCGCTTCGAGACGTCCATGGCGTCGAGCAGTTGAACCCCGCTGGCCAGCATCGTAGCCAGCGTACTGGTGAGCCGAGAAATGGACACCATCCGTGCGACATCTCCGATCAAGGGGAGTTTCAGGATCAGCCGGTCCATCGTCATGCGGCCGGCTCCGGTCCGGATGAAGCGTTGCAGCGCGTAGAGGCTTCCGAGGAGCAACCCGACCAACAGCATCCAGTAGTCGGCGAAGAATTGGCTGACGGACATCAAGGCGACCGTCGGCCATGGAAGGGCTTGTTTCTGTTGCGTGAACACGAGGGTAATCTTAGGCACGACGAACGTAATGAGGAAAAAGAGGATCACCGATCCGATCACGAGCATGAGGAGCGGGTAAAGCATCGCATTCGTGACCTTATTCCTGAGCGCGAGTTGTTTCTCCAGGAACTCTGCGAGTCGGAACAAGATTTGATCCAACGCTCCGCTGGCTTCGCCGGCCCGTACCATGTGGACGTAGATTTGAGAAAAGTCCTTCTCGTAAGTCTCGAGGATGGCACTCAACGCTTTTCCTCCTCGGACCTGTTCCCGGATATCGGCCAGGAGAGATTTGATGGGTTTCTTCTCGGCTTGGTCTACCAAGACACTCAGGGCGTCGACCAACGGAAGTCCGGCCACAAGCAACGTGGCAAACTGTCTGGTAAGCAGGGCCAAATTCGTTGCGGTGAGGGTGGCCGATCGACTGCCGAACCGTTCGATGCGGCTACGGGTCGCTTCTTGCGATCGACTCGGTGTGTGGCCCTGTTCGACGACATCGGTCGGATAGACGCCTTCTTTTCTCAGCTTGAGGCGGGCGACTTTGACGTTTTCCGCATCGATGATTCCGGTCGCGGCTCCGCCGTCGCTTCGGTAGCCTTGGTATTGATAGACCGGCATGATCAGCAGACTCCAGGCGCATCGGGCTTGGCCGACCAGTATAGGGCAGTTCGCAATCGATCAGAACGGAGGAGGCTGCCGGCGTCTCGATCTGGCATTAGTCGACGTCGATTTCTTGTTGTGTGATCCGCATGACTTCTTCCAGCGTGGTATGACCTTGAATGACTCGCTGAGCCCCTTCGTGCTTCAATGTCACCATGCCCTTGGCGATCGCGGCCTGCTTGATAGCGGTGGAGTCGGCTTTGCCGCCGATAAGCCGCCTGATCTCGTCATCCAGCACCATAAGCTCAAAAATGCCGGTGCGTCCTCGATAGCCGGTCTGGGAGCAGGCCGCACATCCTGCTCCTCGATAGAGCGTGGTATCGGAGTCCGGCGGCAACTCCAGACGCTCCAATTCTTCCACGCTCGCGGGATAGGGGCGTTTGCAGTTCGAGCAGATTCTTCTCAGCAACCGTTGAGCCAGGACGGCAATGACCGACGAGGCCACCAGGAACGGCTCAATGCCCATATCGATCAGGCGCGTGGCGGCACTGGCGGCGTCATTGGTATGCAGCGTGGAAAAGACCAGGTGTCCGGTGAGCGAGGCGTGAATGGCGATCTCCGCCGTTTCACGGTCGCGGATCTCGCCGATCATGATGACATCGGGGTCTTGCCGGAGAATCGAGCGCAGCCCGGCGGCGAACGACAAGTTGATCTTTGGGTTCACTTGCATTTGGCCGATGCCGAGCAACTGATATTCAACCGGGTCTTCGACCGTAATGATATTTTTATCCGGTGCGTTGATGTGACTCAATGCGGCGTACAGAGTCGTGGTCTTGCCGCTTCCCGTCGGGCCGGTAACAAGAATAATGCCGTGGGCCAGCTGAATCAGCTGATGGATCATCGTCAGCCGTTCTTTCGGAAAGCCCATTTCAGAAAGATTCAGGAGGCGATTTTCTTTTTCCAATAATCGCAACACGACCCGTTCGCCATGGGAGGTGGGCAAGACGGAGACTCGAAGGTCGACGTCTTTCCCGGCGGTGCGGATCCCGAACCGGCCGTCTTGCGGCAATCGTTTCTCAGCGATGTTGAGACCGGCCATGATCTTCAATCGCGCGATGATGCTGGCTTGCAAGCGTTTCGGCGGCGTGAGGACCGGATAGAGCACGCCGTCGATGCGATAGCGCACCACTAATCCTCGCTCGAACGACTCGAAATGGATGTCGCTCGCCCGTTGCCGAACCGCCTGAAAGAGGACGGAGTTGACCAGTCGAATGATCGGCGCCTCGTCGGTGGCATCCAGCAAATCTTGCGGTTCATCAAGTTCATGGGCGAGTTGGTCGAGACTCTGGTTTGCAGCGATGTCTTCCATCACTTGTTCCGCGCCGGCCGGATTGGCAATTTCGTCGTAGGCTTGGTTTAAACAGGCCAGGAGCACGACGTTGGTCGTCAAGACCGGTTTGATCGGCTTGCCCAGCAGCAATCGAAGATCGTCAAGCGCAACGGTTTCGAGCGGATCGGTCGATGCGGTCAGCACGGCCTCTTCCTCATATCGTAAGGGCAAGACACGGTATCGCCGACAAAATGCGATGGGAACTTTCTTGATCAGTTCATGGTCGACATGGGTCGTATCCAGATGAGGCACCCAGGGCATCTCAAATTGATGAGCGAGTGCTTCCAGTAGTTGTTCTTCCTTCAGCGCGCGCAGATGCAGCAGAATTTCACCCAACAGGCCGCCCTTTTCCTGCTGGTAGGCTAAGGCTTCCTCAAGCTTTGAGTCCAAGAGGTTGAACTTTTCCGCGAGGATGCGTCCTAACAGTGGGCGACGAATGCTCAGATTTGGCTGATCGTTATCGGGTTGTTCAGACAAGTTCCCCTGACCTCTCATGGACCTGAGACGAGTACTGCCACCGTCCAGTTCTTCAATCGGCGTCGGTCTTGGTCGTAAAGATACTCTCCCTTCCAACGGCCTGGCAAGGACACCCCGCATTCTTTACGCGACGCTAGGAATAGGCGAAATGGTGCGAGTACGGTGTTCCAGTCGGTACAAAATATCTGAGATCTTGATGGTTTCTGGTGGACCGAGATCTAGTGATCCTTCATTGAAGCAGGCGAGTGAGTCAGACGGATTTAAAAATGGCCATGAACGCGCCGACTACACGCGGCGAGGGCGATCGGAAGGCAGCGCGCTCGTCGACGTTGTGCCGATCCCAGGCTCAGCGAAGTTCGTAGGTGATGGTCGATCGTTGATTGTTGCGGAGCACGTCAAGTTTGACAATTTGTTCGTTCTTCAGTTGTTGCAATAAATTCAGCATGGTGCTGGGATCGCGAATGTCGACTCCATTCACGCGCTGCAGCACATCGCCGGTCTGGACCCCGATTTTTTCATAAAAGCTGGTTGGGGCGATGTAGTCTAGGCGGAATCCGTTGATGGTGCCGTTCACCATATGTGGCGCGGCTCTGGCTTGGGATAAGAGCTTCGGCAGGTCGTTCATGGCCTGCTCCACCTCGCGGCGGTCGATGACTTTTCGCAACGGCGCGCCGACCGGTGGCGTTTGGCCGGTAGCAGGTACGGTGCCGGAAGATCCGCCAGAACCAGATAGATTCTCTGCTTGTGCCAGTTCCAATAATTCCTCGAGGTTGCCTTGGCGGACCAGGATTCCGTTCCGTCGAATCTCACTCACTTCGCCAAGGTCGAGCACCTGATCATGCACGCGATACAACATCTGTTGCTTAGAGGCCAATTCTTCGACGATCGCAAAGACTCCGCGTTGATCACCCAAAACGACACCGATCACACGAATTCTAGCTGCCAAGCCGAGCGACGCTCGAACGGGAGCGCCAGAGGGGCCGCGTCTATCAGTGCCGCTGAGTCCACCTTGAGGTAGGGCAGGAAGGGCGAAGAGGCCGCTGGCACGCACGTCCTCCGCTGCTTGGGTCGGTGAATAGGAGACGTGCAAGGAGGAATCATTCGATCGATCGTCACCGGATCCGACCGGATGTGTCGGGATCACATATAGCGCCTCCGCAACAAAGGCATTGATGGCATGAGCAACCAGAAGCCCGCCCACGACCAGACAAAGGAAAAGCCCGATCCGTCGCATGCGCTGTGGAGGAACTGTTGCCACGATATTGCCTCAGGTTGTTCTCTCAGGCATAGTACCTGGCAAGTATCTTTTGTGGCAAGAACCATTTGCCAACTGCGACTGTCTAATCGATAGACAACGTGTCTGAAGCCGGTAACAATCGTCTGTCTGCCGGGAAGGATGTGTCTCGCGTGAAGAAAGCACTGATCACAGGCATTACCGGTCAAGACGGTTCATATTTATCTGAGTTCTTGCTCGGCAAGGGGTATGAAGTCTACGGCATTATCCGCCGTTCCAGCTCCTTCAATACCGGTCGTCTCGATCCCATCTATGAAGATCCGCATGTGCCGCGTCGGCGACTTCATTTGGTCTATGGCGATCTGAACGATGCCAGTTCCCTCAATCGTATTTTACGGACCGTCCAGCCGGATGAAATCTATAATCTTGGGGCCCAGAGCCATGTGCGGGTGAGCTTCGACATTCCTGAATATACGGGAGAAATCACCGGCCTGGGCACGATTCGCTTGCTGGAGGCCATTCGAGAATCAGGGCTGCGGCCTAAGTTTTACCAAGCGTCATCCAGCGAAATGTTCGGCAAGGTCTTGGAGGTGCCTCAGAAAGAGACGACTCCGTTCTACCCCAGAAGTCCATACGGCGCCGCGAAAGTCTATGCCTACTGGATTACGGTGAACTATCGAGAGGCGTATGAGTTGTTCGCCTGCAACGGGATCCTGTTCAACCATGAATCGCCTCGACGGGGTGAAACCTTTGTAACACGGAAGATCACGAAGGCGGTGGCTCGCATTAAGCTCGGCATACAACAGGAGGTGTTTCTTGGTAATCTCGACGCCAAGCGCGATTGGGGGTATGCGGGTGATTATGTCGAAGCGATGTGGATGATGTTGCAAGCTCCGACGCCCGATGATTATGTCATCGCCACGGGTGAAACGCATACGGTCAAAGAAATGCTGGAGCTGGCCTTTGACCGTCTGCAATTGGATTGGAAAAAACATGTGAAGATTGATGCCAAGTATTACCGCCCAACGGAGGTTGATCTACTTATCGGTGATGCCGGCAAGGCCAAACAACAACTCGGATGGCAGCCAAGGGTACGGTTCGAAGAGTTGGTGGCAATGATGGTCGATGCAGATTTAGCAGCCGAACAAGAGAGATTGGACGGAACACGAAGGAGGGCTTGATGTCTGCTGCGAAGCCACCTTTCTGGTCCGATACGTGTGTCGTCGTCACCGGAGGGGCCGGGTTTCTGGGATCCTTTGTGGTCGAGCAGTTGAGCGCGAAGGGCTGTCGACGGATCGTCGTTCCGCGAAGTAAGGACTACGATCTCGTTCAGATGGATGCTGTTCAGCAACTCTATCATGATGCCAACCCAGATATTGTGATCCATCTCGCGGCACGTGTCGGAGGTATCGGTGCCAATCAGGCTAACCCCGGGCGATTTTTCTACGATAACCTGATGATGGGCACCCAGCTTATCGAAGTCGGTCGTCAGCGGAGGCTGAGGAAATTTGTCGCGACCGGTACCATCTGCGCATACCCCAAGTTTGCGCCGATTCCCTTTAGAGAAGAGGATATCTGGAACGGCTATCCGGAGGAAACCAATGCCCCCTACGGACTGGCAAAGAAAATGATGCTGGTGCAGTCACAGGCTTATCGGCAGCAGTATGGCTTCAACTCGGTCGTCCTCTTTCCCGTGAACCTGTATGGCCCGCGTGACAACTTTGATCTGGAGACCTCGCATGTGATCCCGGCGCTGATACGAAAATGTGTGGCTGCAAAGGAATCGGGGCAGGCGTCCATGACGCTTTGGGGAGACGGGTCGCCGAGCCGAGAGTTTTTGTATGTGGAGGATGCAGCTGAAGGAATTCTGCTCGCGGCTGAACAGTACGAGGACAGTCTTCCGGTGAACTTGGGAACGGGAGAAGAAATCTTGATCCGAGAATTAGCCGCCATGATTGCAGCTGAAGTGGGATTTCCAGGAGAGATCCGGTGGGACACCATGAAACCAAACGGTCAACCTCGGCGCTGTCTCGATGTGCATCGAGCCACGCAGCTCTTTGGGTTCCGGGCCCGACATCGGTTGTCGGATGGACTGAAAAGAACTGTTCAGTGGTTCAGCGCAAACCGTCACGCGATCCGTGAAGTTCATTTCTAGAGAACGCTGTGTGCTATTCCAGTCGTTAGGTCTACTGTCGGATCATCGTCCCTTCCTTTGTCGCCAGCAATTGATGAAGCTCATCGTATCTTTTGTCGCCCTTCGATGTCCGGGTTTTGTCAGATCGTATCATCTTTCATGAAGACTTGCAGGAACGTGTTTTCTAGACTATAGGTGGAGTTACATAGCTGATCATGAACGGAATTGTGTTGCGAAGTGGAGGTTCGAAGTGAAGCGCATCGATATCATCGCCGGAGCACGGCCCAATTTCATGAAAATCGCGCCGATCATTGAGGCGCTCACAGAGGCCGAACGCCGAGGCGGGCCGCTCCGCTACCGACTAATCCATACTGGGCAGCATTATGACCGTGCTATGTCCGGCAGTTTCTTCGAAGAACTCGGGATTCCTGACCCGGACATCAATCTTGAGGTGGGGTCCGGCACGCAAGCGGAACAAACCGCCGGAATTATGGTCGGGTATGAAAAAGTTCTCTTGAAAGAGAGGAGCGACCTCTGTCTGGTTGTCGGTGACGTGACGTCGACGATGGCCTGCTCGATTGCGGCGCGGAAACTCGGTGTGCCGGTGGCGCACGTGGAGGGCGGGATTCGGTCCGGTGATTGGACGATGCCGGAAGAGATCAATCGCGTGGTGACCGACTCCATCACGAACTGGTTTTTTACGACCAGCGAAACGGCCAACGAGAACTTGCGACGTGCTGGTGTGACCAATGACCGAATCTTTTTTGTCGGCAACACGATGATTGATACGTTGCTTAAGAATGTGCCGCGGCTGCGACCTCCGGCTTGTTGGGAGTCGTTGAAGCTGGAGCCGCAACACTATTTTGTCATCACACTGCATCGTCCTGCAAACGTTGACGGAGAACAGCATCTGCTCCGGCTGCTGCACGCGATCGCAGAGGGGACGCAGGGCTTACCTATTATCTTCCCTGTCCATCCGAGAACCGCTAAGAATCTGCGAGAGGCAGGGACCCAACTTCCTTCGATGCATTATATTGATCCATTGGGATACCTGGAATTCAACTATCTCGTCAAAGAGGCCAAAGGAGTCATCACCGATTCGGGAGGGATCACTGAAGAGACAACAGTGCTTGGAGTGCCGTGCCTGACGCTTCGTGATAACACCGAGCGGCCGGAGACCGTGACCATTGGCACAAACGAACTCATTGGAACAGACCCCAAGAAGCTTCCACCGGCGCTCTCGAAGTTAATGGCGGGACAGTGGAAAAAAGGTGCGATTCCACCGCTGTGGGACGGCAAGGCGGCGGAGCGGATCGTCGGACGGCTGGAGGAAGAATTGGCCGCTTGAGGACCCGCGCCGTTTTCCGGCGATGGAGAGATGGATCTTGATCCGTGTGCCAACGGGCGGGAAAGAACAGAGGGGAAATGATCTCCAAGCGAAGCGCATGATTTGCATGAGTTATGTATATTATCTGTATGTGGATTGCGAGAAAGATTCAGCCGTTCTGACCTCGTCCGACCGCGAGATCCCCCTCCCAGTCACCAACCCGCCCTCGACGCTGAACAATCGGATGGTGGGCGCTAAGAGACACTCGTCCTAGTATGCGTGGGGCCTACTGCCATAGCGTTTTCGGCAGCGGCGATGATGTCGGAGATACCGAGACCAGGAACCTCCCAAGTGGTGATCGGTGGTTAAGCATGTGTAGATTGCTTGATGACTAATCCGCATCTGGCGGCGTGGGGATAGTCAAGCCGCACACGGTGGACAATCTGTTCGGGCGACCATCGACACGCAGCTTCTCTTGTACATAGCTTGCCAGCACACCACTCGTCAGGCATGAGCGCTGAACAGCACGACGGCGGCGCTGGGCATCGCGCTGAACCCAGTACCCAGCAGAGGCCTCAGTTTCATGACCGTTCTGACACAATTCTCAGGTAATCGTACTCGGTGACCGCCCGAGTTGGGCCGCAATGGACCAGCCTAGGATCCGCATTGAGGCAATCATCAACCGTTTTTCTAATGTCAGGTGACGATAAGGCGTGGCAGCCTCTTCTTTGCTGGAGGTGAACCTTCCGCCGCATTCTATTGAACCGCATCTACAGAGTCCTCTCGTCGCTGCCAACGTTGCACTTGGAATTACAATTCACCGTACAGGCACGGAGAAAAGACTCCCGACCATTTGTATTCGCTCTTGTACTTCCATCACCCTGTCCGATCGAACTCATCCCAGGTTCTCCCGAAACTTGTCCTGTTGATCCTTGCAAGTTTATCGACATCTTCTGGACAGTTCGGCAGTTATCAATCAGAATTTTGCGAGAACCTCGATGGAGGATAATTCATGCTGCGACAATTACTAAGCTGGAATCAATGTTCATTTTCTGATCTTCTATTGTTCCAGTGGGGTTGGATGAGAGGGGTTATTGTCATTTCAGCCTTCAACTTTCTGATTCTTTGGCCCATCGTGCCTCTTCTCGCCGCTGAATTAACTTTTCAGGCCCAAAACTGTGGATTTTCTGCCGTGCACGATGCGGTGCAAGATGCTATCGACTCAGGAGTGAATAGTGTGGTCAATATTCCGGCGGGTACATGCAACTGGGGGAACAATGAGCTGGTTCTTCCTGGCGGTATCTCCCTTAAAGGTTCTGGGAATGCCACCACCGTTCTTCGGAGCTATTCCAGCGCAAATAAGCGGTTGATCACAATTGATTGCTCGAATGGCAAGACAGCTCGGTTTTCTGACATGACATTGATCGGGAAGGGCAATCCAGCCATCTGGGACGGAGGCCTCGTTTTTAAAGGTGGGTGCAGGGATTTCTTGGTCTTCAATTCTAGATTTAGCGACTTTGTGTATTACGGGGTCGCTGTGAGGGGCGACTCACAAGGGGTTATTTATCAAAACAAGTTTTTAAATAACTATCGGGCAGGCCAAACTGGAGGCCAGGCGGGATATGGGGTAGTCGTATACGGAAATGGCACATGGCCGCCTCTTGAACTAGGAACGGAAAATGCGGTGTTTGTTGAAGATAATTACTTCTCGGGAAACCGACATCATATTGCTTCCAACAATGGCTCACGGTATGTCTTTCGTTACAACCGAGTCATCGCAACCTCCGCCGTAAGACATTTTCCAATGGTGGACGCACATGGACTCGGTTCCTCTCCACGTGGCTCCCGTAGCTGGGAGATCTACAACAATACGTTTTCAACCAACCTTGTTGCGAAGGAAAAGGTACGGGTTATCACGAGCATACGCGGGGGTGATGGCGTTGTGTTTAATAACATGGTTACAGATCCAATCAGCATTCGATCCATGATCGAGCTGTCGGCGCTAGAGGTTGTGTCACCCTATCCTTCAATGGACCAGATGAGATCGGGATATTTCTGGAACAACAGTTTGGACCTTCTCGTCAATGAAGCACCCAGCCACTTCGCACTAGGGCAAGACTATTTTCTGACTGCGAGGCCAGGCTATACCCCCTATGTGTATCCCCATCCACTTCGTAGGTCTCAGACTGCTATGCCACCTATAGCTCCTACCAATCTTCGTGCACGATGATTTACGAAGTGAGCCCACATCCGGAGGTGTCATCTTTAAGTGTGGGAATAGGATACAGGCGGCGTAGGTTTTTGGATGAGCAATCAGCCTCTGTTTCGGTGGTGCCGAGGGGAATATGATATACGCGCCATGCGTGAGAGAACAGGCTACGGAGCCGTCGAGTCATACAACGCGTATTGTGCCATGTTGGAGTCATGGGTGTGAGCGGTGTTCAGGTCTAGCTGTAGTAATTTCTGGTGGAGGATGTGACTACTTTATCGATCGAACCGGGCACGAGCGCCGGGACACGGTGTCGTCGAGGGATCCATCAATCGGAGGCCATAACGGTTATGGCAAGTGCCGCGCCTGCTCGATGTTAAGTGGGACGGTAATGTTGAGGACTGAGAGACCAAGCTCAGTCGGGTTTGATAAGGCGCATCGTCAATCGATCCAGGGAGCTCTGTGCTAAACAGCTACTCCATCCCAGTCCGCTCCCATTTGATCGTGCCTGTGTGATCCTGTCTTGGTGAATTCCTGGACAACCTCGAGGCGATTTTTAGAATTCAGTAATTCGTTGCGTTAATCAGCCTTCTTCATCAGGGGCAACACGCGCGGTCACAAAAAACGTTTGAATTTGCCACGTGCGTTACAGTAAGTATGATCATGGAAGCTTTCCTAACAAAATCGGCATGAGCGATAGGAGCCGTGCTGCTGCGTGGCGTAGGACGCTCAACAGCAACTGTTATTGCAATGGTTTCCTTTTTCTCGACGCATGATTCCTGAATCATAGCGGTGTTCCGTAAGTCTCATTATGCCCAACACTATGCTTTTTCAGGTTGGATGGAGAGGGGATGTCATGCGAGCTTGGCGTGGCACCTCGAGATTCAGGTGTTCTTTGTCGAGCCCTACATTTGGTGGTAATGTGCCACGGCAAAAACGCAGATGTACTGCTGCATCAGTACTTACTAACGGCGGTCGACCTTTTAGTTTACACGTAGCGCGAGCTGAACACACGCCCGAGAACATGTCTCGACCTTTTGACATCCTTAAGAAGCCTACGTGTAGTCGTGCCTTCATTCACCTGGTGCACTTGGAACTTGAAACCACCGTGGTTAATACGTACCATTTGGCACTGGTTCATAGGTAGACTGTTTGAGTCGGAAACGCGTTGCTTTGTTGCTTTAATGCTCTGACTTCGGAGGATGTACGGAAGAGCGTCCGTGCCCCGGTGTTTCTCAGGGAGGTTTTGAAAGGTCAGGCGTTAATGGTGGAATACTGATGTGTGATCAAGATGTGCGCTTGATTGCAGCTTGCCGGACCAAAAAGAAGGTATTTAGAGGGCCTGTGGTCTGTGCGTATTTTTAGTCTAGAAGGAGGAAGGTAGTGATGGGTGATGCACCTGGTTGTCATCAAGAAGCGGGCGTTAACCTGGCTGTTGTAGGAGGAGGGTATTGGGGGAAAAACCTGGTGCGGAATTTTGCCAGCCTTGGGGCCTTGTCAGCTGTGTGTGACAGCAATATAGATACGTTGCGAGCACTTGGCGAACAGTATCCCCAGTGTCGGACATTCGTGTCATATTCAGAAGTGTTGCGCGATGAGACGATCCGAGCGGTGGCGATTGCCACACCGGCCGAAGGTCATGCGGATGGGGTACGGGAGGCCTTACTGGCTAGGAAAGATGTCTTTGTGGAAAAACCGTTATGCCTCTCGGTCGAGGAAGGGACAGAATTGGTAGCTCTGGCAAAGAAAAACGGCTGTATTCTTATGGTGGGACATCTCCTCTGGTATCATCCAGCTGTGCTGAAATTAAAGGAGCTTATCCGGGCGGGAGAGTTGGGGCGGATTCAGTATATTTACTCAAACCGTTTGAATTTGGGTAAGATCCGCCGTGAAGAGAATATCCTCTGGAGCTTTGCCCCTCACGATATCTCAGTCATTCTGGGGTTGATCAACGAAAGTCCTGATGGGGTTCTGGCTCAAGGGGGGAATTACCTCCACCATCATATCGCTGATGTTACGATCAGTCTTCTCTCCTTTCCTAGTGGGGTGAAGGCCCATATCTTTGTCTCATGGCTCCACCCATTCAAAGAACAGAAACTGATTGTGGTGGGCGATCGAAAAATGGCTGTATTTGATGATCTTGAAAAGAAAAACAAGCTGCTCCTCTATCCTCATTCCATCGACTGGAAAGACAATCTCCCGATCGCAAACAAAGCTGATGCTCAGGTAGTGGAACTGGACCAGGGAGAGCCGCTTCGTGCTGAGTGTCAGCATTTCTTGGACTGTGTGGCAACTCGAAGCAAGCCGAGAACTGACGGGGAGGAGGGCCTACGCGTGCTATCGGTACTGCAGCGGTGCCAGGAGGCGCTTGAGCAGGCGGCGCCTCGCTCGACGACGCCAGCTACTCAACCGGGGACGCCGTACCGTGCGCACGCATCGGCTTTCATCGACCAGGGCGTGGAGATCGGTGAGGGGACGAGCATCTGGCACACCTCCCATATCCTCACAGGATCGCGCATTGGGAAGAACTGTAAGATCGGCCAGAATGTCGTCGTGGGCCCTAATGTCACCGTCGGCCAGGGGGTCAAAATCCAGAATAACGTGTCTGTGTACGAGGGCGTGACGCTCGAGGACCATGTGTTTTGTGGGCCCTCCATGGTCTTTACTAACGTCTTTAATCCTCGGAGTGAGATCCCCAGGATGAGCGAACTCAAAACCACGCTTGTCCGGAGAGGTGCCACGCTGGGGGCCAATTCGACTATTCTGTGTGGGATTACGATCGGGCAGTATGCATTGATCGGTGCGGGGGCCGTGGTGACCAACGATGTACCGGATCATGCACTTGTGGTGGGCAATCCCGGCCGGGTGACGGGTTGGATGTGTCGGTGCGGAGTCAAGCTTCATGTCGATGACAAGATAGCTGCTTGTAAGACCTGTGGGCAGCAGTATCGCGCGGAACCTACAGGGATGACGGCAGTCGAGGATAGAAAAGGAGACTTTCATGGGCGTTCCATTACTTGATTTGAAAGCACATCACGCGCCGCTCCATCAGGCCATTATGGCGGCGCTGGAACAGACTTTTCAGAGCCAAGCATTTATCCTCGGCCCGGAAGTGGGCAGGTTGGAGGAGCGGGTGGCCGCCTATTGTCAGGCCAAGTACGGGATCGGTGTGAGCTCTGGGACTGACGCGCTCCTGGTCGCTCTCATGGCACTTGGCATTGGCCCAGGAGATGAGGTCATCACCACACCGTATTCCTTCTTTGCAACGGCTGGCGCGGTCGTGCGGCTTGGAGCCATGCCAGTCCTCGTTGATATCGATCCCACAACGTACAACCTCGATCCAGCCAAGATTGGCGCGGTGCTGACGGCCAAAACCAAAGCCATCATTCCAGTCCATCTCTATGGACAATGCGCCGACATGGCCCCGATTATGGATCTTGCCAAACGACACCATCTCAGTGTTGTCGAAGACGCGGCGCAGGCGATTGGTTCGGAGTACCGCGATGGTCAGCGCGCCTCCAGTATAGGCACCATCGGCTGCTTGTCGTTTTTCCCGAGCAAGAATCTCGGCTGCTTGGGCGACGGCGGGATGGCCGTGACGAATGATCCCGATCTCGCGGAACGGATGAAGGTCCTGCGGACCCACGGCAGTAAGCCGAAGTACTACCATAAGCTGATTGGCGGGAACTTCCGGCTCGATACGATTCAGGCTGCAGTGCTGAACGTGAAGCTCAATTATCTGGATGGCTGGACGAAGCAACGGCAGGAGAATGCCATCCGGTACGAAGCCCTATTTAAACAGAGCGGTCTGGTTGAAGCAGGGAAGGTTCGTCTGCCCGTACCCGTATACCAGAATTCCAGTGCCAAGCACTATCACATTTACAACCAGTTCGTCCTGAGGGTCGAGCGGCGAGAAGCCCTCATGACACATCTGAAACAGCAAGGCATTGGCGCAGAGATCTACTATCCGGTCCCTTTCCACCTCCAAGAGTGTTTTCGTTATTTGGGATACCGAGAAGGAGGCTTCCCGGAGTCGGAGCGAGCGGCCAAGGAGACCGTCGCGATTCCGATCTATCCCGAGTTGACTGCAGACCAGCAGACCGAGGTGGTGGAGGCTATTGCTGCCTTCTACCAATAACCGCGGAAGAGCATCTCTTAACGTAACGTCTTCCAAGCGTAGTGACCGTCCCCTGGTTTCATAGAGATCTCTGTACGTGGGAGAATCATGAAATTGGGGGTCGGCATGGCAATCGCAACGTGACGGCAATTTCCCGATGCAGTCAAGTTTGAGGCTGTCGGACTCTCATAAGAATCGGCTTGCCTGATGGTGCAGGAGCTTCGGATTTCTGACAATGTGCTGTATTGCTAACGGAGCGAACAGCAGCAGGTCGAATCGGATGCCTCACATGCCAGGCGCTGCGGGTTGAACCGGGCGAACTCACACGACTCCCACGAGAAAACAAGATATTGCGAAGGAACGGGACTCTAAAAGCGTACGACGGTGTTCTTTGTGCCAGAATCTCCATAAGATGGCGCTCAATCAAATAAATATAAGTTCGTAAATGTCTTTAGCTACATGATTATGCTAGATGAGTGAGAGATGAAGTCTAATGTCTTCATGAATAAAAAGAAATGATAGGCCGCATATTGCGCAGTGGAAATATTCGGAATGTCATGACGCTCTCGTCGGGCACCATTGTGGCGCAGATTATTGGTATGGTTTCTGCCCCGATTTTGACGCGACTATATTTGCCTGATGAATTTGGAGCCTTTGCAATTTATTTGAATGGGGTCTTGCTCATTTCGACGATCTCCTGTCTGCGTTACGAAATGACAATCATATTGGTGAAGCAGCATCGAACCGCCGTGCTACTGGTGTTCCTTTCCGCGCTTATCGCAAGTACGCTCTCGCTGGGATTGTGGGGATGTATTGCCGCGTTCGAGGACGCTATTCATGCGATGGTAGGACTAGGTTCTGAGAATCATCTGTTGTTCGCGTTGCCTGTCAGTCTTATCTTGGTGTCGTTGTATAAAATTGCAGGGTACTGGGCTGTGCGGAATAAAGATTTTGCGGGATTGTCGCTTTCGAAAATTTGGCAGTCATTGCCACAGACCACGGGACAGATTTCTCTCGGGTTGTTTCATTGCGGTGTATGGGGGTTGGTCATTGGGGAAATGGTCGGGCGATTGCTTGGGCTTCTTACGCTTGTGCTGAGGAGTCGAAAGGCGTTGTTTATCCAAGGACCTATTCGGCTTCAACGAGGGCTTACATTGCTGTCCTACTATCGGCAGTACCCGTTGTATTCGACCTGGTCGGGACTTATCAATGAAGCAGGTTCTGTGGCGCCCGTATTTTTTCTTGCCACGCTCTACGGAGGCGAAACTGCCGGATTGTTTGCCCTTGTCCAACGTGTATTTGCTCTTCCAATGGATCTCGTCGGGCAAACAGCCTCGACGTTTTATACAGCGGAAGCCTCAAAGGCCATTCGTACCTGCCCTAAAACAGTGTCTGGTCTTTTCGTTAGAACAGTGGCGTTGTTGCTCGCACTCGCGGTGATTCCTGTTGCGTTGTTGCTCTGGAGTGGGCCTAGGATTTTTGATGTGGTGTTTGGCCCGGAATGGCATACTGCTGGAATCTATGCCCAAATTATGGCAATTGCCTACGGTGTGCGATTGGCGATCTTTCCAATTTCGCAGACTATGCAAATGTTGGGAAAGCAGAGACTGGTTTTATTCATCGAGGCAACTCGTCTTTTAAGTATTATTGGGGTGTTTGCATGCGCGTACGTATTGAAATTAAGCGTTGAGGTTGTACTGACTGAATATTCTGCCATCTTGGTGGGGTTTTACGTCTGCATGTTCGTTGTGAGCTGGAGGGCAGTGAAAGCGTAAGGCATGATTCTTTACTTTATCTACTGTGTGCTGGTATCAGTTTTTTTGCTTAACATCGGTTCGTATTTAGACTTTTCTTTTTCAGCAATTGGTGTGGGTGTTGGAGCACGGACGGCTGTTGTGGGGATTGCGGCATTAGTTATTGTTGGTCTAATTGTCATAAGTCGAGGAATCCCCAAATTGGTCTGGCGAGAACTCCTGATAGCTTTGGCGGTCTGGGGACCGTTTCTTGTTTTTCTAGCGCTTCGGGTCGATAGTAGTAATTCTTATTCGGAGTTGAAGTTTGTAAAGATTATTACCATCTCGTTCCTTTGTGTTGCCACCATGACTGTGGCATATGTCTGTGATGCACGTGCCATTCTCCGCATGCTTCCGATTGTCATTATCATCGTTAGTCTGTTGCTCGGAATAGAGGCGCTTCTCCATCCCCAGCAGTTTAAGTATCGTAGCGTTATTGAGAGGATGACGGTTGAAGGTATGAATCCTATTTGGTTGGCGAGAGATTTTGCGCTCGCAGGGGTATGCCTTTTTTTGCTTCCCGTGAAGAAGAATCTCGTAAAGTTATTGGGATTGGCGCTCGTGGTCATAGGAATTCTTCCTACTGGATCACGTGGACCACTGATTTCTTTGATTGTGACGCTCACAGTATGGCTGGTAACTCAGTCAGATAAGGTGCGAGGGCGATTGATAGCAGCAGTTGTGTGCGTCGGCGTACTTGCTGTGGGAGGATTACTTTTCGACGGGGACCGTCTCGAGAATACAATCAATTCGTATCTTTTGAGAGGTCAAAACCATGGACTTCTCGAAGAATCTGGACGGCCGCAACTGTTTAAGATCGCCATGGATGAGTTTTTATCCTCTCCTATCGTCGGGGTCGGTTTAGGGGAATATGGGAAAAGCGTTATGCGTGGCTCCACGATTCAGGTAATGCAACCAGAGAAGGGGAATTACTATCCCCATAATATCATTCTTGAAATACTGGCAGAGTTAGGCGTGCTGGGTGGAATTTTAGCCATCATCGCCATGCGTCCAGGCAAGTGGATGTTCAATGTGGAAAATCCATACTTCTATCCATTTCTTTTGACCCTCTTGTACTCGATGAGTAGTGGGGATATCAATGCAAACACGGGAGTATTTGTTTTTGGCACATTGGCCCGCCTCACGACGCAATATCCTGTCATGGAGGAAACTCCTTTCAATGCCGAGTTTGTAGGGGAAGGTCATCCAGCATGAGAACTTTACTGGTCTATGCGACTGAGGGAAATACTGGCTTATCGTCCAAGGCGGAGAAAATCGCCGATGGTTTCAGGAGTGCCGGATATGATGTGGATACCATCTGTTTCACAAGTAATTGTCATAAAGCGGCGCGCCTCTATGAATGGCTTAAAGTAAACAGTGCGTTTCTGTATTCAATACTGAGAGTCCGATATGACGTTGTGTATGCGAGATATGCGTATTACTTTGGCTTGATTTATGTGGCGGCCTGGGTCTTGCGATGTCCCCTCCAGATCGAGGTTAATTCGAATGTTCGAGAAGAGCTCCTCCAACGTGGCCATGTTTTACGAGCCACGTTCGACCAGGTCATTATGTGGATCGCGTTTCACACGGCTAAACGACTGCATGTTGTCACCAAACAATTGAAACAGCTGTATCAGGCCGCCTATCCGAAAGCGGACATCGTATTTAATCCAAATTTCGTTGTTTCAGAGCAGATGCCGTCCGATCGGATGCTAGGTGAGGGGAGCGTCGTCAATCTCGTGTTTTTAGGAAATGCCAGCCAACCATGGCATGGGATAGAAAAGTTTATCAAGAGAATCGTAGCTGAGAATCAGTGGTTTGCTAAAAATTGTTGTTTGCATTTAGTGGGACAGCGCACGGCACAGATCGATGAACTCATCGCAAGGTATAGCCTTCACGACATCGTGAAGTGTCATGGATTTCTTGTCGGTGATGCAAAGGCTCGAGTGCTGGGGGAAATGGATGTTGGAATCGGCTGTTTTGACCTTGCCGTAAAGGGGCTAACAGAGGCAACCCCTATAAAAAATGGGGAGTATTTGTATTCAGGATTGGCTCTTTTATTGGGGTATGAGGATTCAGTGTGCCCATCGGAATTGCCCTTTGTTGGGAAGGTAGTCCTTGATGATGAGAACGCTCAGGAATGCGTGGAAGTGTTCATACAACAAATTCGGTCCATGTCGGATCTGCGTGCAAAAACGCATGATTACGCAAGACGCCATATGTTGGTTCAGAAGTATATAGACAAAATCATTGCCTGCTAACCCGAGGGTTAGTGCCTGGTTGAGAATGAAGAGGTTCGTGGTGAGTTCCGGTCAAGCTCCCGCAAATTAATCTAAGGAGATGTGGTGATGAGTTCACTCGGACGAAGCGATAAAGTTAGGGGATCGCGAATTTCTCGAGTCGTTGTGGGCATAGTTGGGATTGGTTTTATGATATTTGTCGGACTGCTGGGAGCAAGGAATAATGTGTTGGCTGCTGACGTTCAGGAACAACGCTATCTTTTTGATGAAGAACTCAATTGGCTGACGCCAGCGAAACGCGAAAAGTTTCTTGCCGATACCAAAGCGGCGGGGTTCAACGTCATTGTCCCCGCGGTATGGCGTGGCATTGGAGTAACGTGGCCTTCTAAGCTTGTACCGATGGATTCTTCTTGGAAAGGTCTATCCGGAGCCAGTGCAGATCCTATTAAGGATTTAATTTCCCGCGCGCACGAACTTGGAATAAAAGTTATTCCCTGGTTTACTGTCGCACACCGTCAACGTGAGTTTCTCCCTGAGTTTCATGAAGAAGGGACGCCGGATGTTGCTTTCAATATACATGAGGATGGTTTCAGGAAATTTATTGTGAAGTTAATGATGGAGGTGGTGGATAGATATGATGTTGATGGGATCAACCTTGACTATGTTCGTGCTAAGGGGATCTGTAAAACTCCTGCCTGCCGATCATATTATGAAAACAAAACAAAGAGGAATTTGATTCAGGATGCTGAGAGCATGTGGAAAGATAAAGACTCTGGTGATGCGATTGCAGAATGGAATGCGGAGGCCGTGACGAAAATTATTGAAGATTTCTCAAGGCAGGCAAAGGCCAGACGCCCCAACCTGCCCATAAGCATTGACTCACATCCTGCTGCGAAGTGGACATATCTTGAAGGGGCCAGCAGCATAGCCTGGGCTAATCGAGGGCTGATCGACATGATCTTTGATATGCAATACAAGCAGGAGATTGATCTGGCATCAGTGGCCAGCGCGAAGTCAAAACTCTCGAGTTCAGCCAAGTACGTGTTGCTGGTTGGAAACTATGAGGCCTCTCCCACTGACAAGCAACGAGTGTGGTCACGTGATGCGCCACTGGTTGCTGAGTTGCTCGAGAAGTCTCGGCTGCATAGTCAAGAGGCTGGGGCAGTAGCCCTGTATACGTATCGATTTCTTAACGATGGACAAATACGGGCGATAAAGCGAGGACCATTTTCCGATACTCGTAATGCTGAATGATATCTCATGCTAGGAAAGTTGGTCCTACAAGACTAACCGGTGAAAGGATTTGTTTCAAATAGGGAGTAGAGCAGATTGGTTCTGTGTTGCCAGTTAGGTTGGAAGAGAGAGAGTTCGTCGCGAGTTCGCTCGGGCATCTTAGTGCAAGGGATATGAGCGGTGCAACATTTTGGGGGCTCAGAAATGAGGGAGGGCAACTGAGCGGCACGAGTTGGGTGATTTCACCAGAGTGGAGCTAACGAAGGGGAATGAACAGGATGTGTAATTCGGTTGGTGTGATGTTCGTTGCCCCGGATATCCAGTCCCGTGGAGGTATTGCGAAGGTTATCGAGAACTATCAGCGCAGTGAGTTCTGGGAGAAGTATCGGTGTGCTCAATTCTCATCCTATCGAGATTGGGATTCCAGATATACCAGGATTGCTCATTCGCTATGGCGATATTTTGTTTTCGTTTGGACGCTCATTGTTTCTAGGCCTTCTGTTATCAGTATCCATACAGCCGAAAGCGCGAGCTACTTCCGAAAACTGGGCTATATTATTCTTGCTCGCCTCTTTGCTATTCCTGTTGTCGTCCATATCCATCCCGCCAGTTTTTATGAGTTCTTCATGCAGGGTGGGGCCCTCTCAAGGTTTGCTGTGGTCAGAGGCTTAAATATGAGCAAAAATGTGGTGTTTCTTTCTCAGCGCGCCATGGACCAATTACGACCGTTTTTTCAGGACGCACGGATGTCCGTGATTCCCAACCCTGTAGATCTAGAAGTATATGAGCCTCGAAGCCGACCGCCTGCGAAGGGGAATTACCGTATTCTTTTCATGGGCTGGATTATTAAGGAGAAAGGCGTCTATGACATCGTGGAGGTCATGCCCGAGGTCATCGCACGATTTCCACAAGCTGAGTTTTTATTTGCAGGGAATAAGGAGGTCGAACGACTCAAGAGGATGATTGAGGATCGACAACTTGCTCAACATGCCAAGGTGTTGGGCTGGGTTGATGGAAAGGAAAAGCTCGAACTTTTGCACACCTCCCGCATTTTATTATTACCAAGCTATACAGAAGGGGTTCCGAATGTCCTCCTGGAAGCGATGGCAAGTGGATTACCTGCCATTACATGCCCAGTGGGTGGGATTCCGAGTGTTTTTATTGAGGGCGAAAATGGGTATTTCGTATCCCCGGGAAATACGAAGGATCTTGCTGCCCGTATTATGCATCTGCTGGAAAATGACGAGATATGTGATGCGATTTCAAAGTGTACTGGACGGAGGGCGAAAACGATCTACTCTATTGAAGCAGTTGGCAGTCAGCTTGAGAATGTCTATAAGCATTTTTTGTGTACACCCTCTTAGCGGTAACAGCTATAGGAAAAGGTGTTAATGCCAGAAAGTGTGCCGGATATCGTAGCCTCCCATCATGAGCCTATAAAGTAGTTGACATGCGTTGACTTGATTCGCTCCAGTCGGACATGAAGCCCTCCCTTAACTAATACGGGTGAAAGAAATTGAGTCAAGGCTATTTCTGCTTCTATTGACAAAGCGTTTCCGAGAGGTCATTAGTTACAACTACGTTGACAACATGTGATGTAACTAATGCGAGGCCCGATTGTCTGTGGACTGTTAGAGAGAACAAGCGAAAAACACAAGGACGGTTTGTTATGTGCGGAATAGTAGGTGTATTTGACTATCATGGGGGCTCACTTTCAGAGCAGGATCTTGTGCTCATGCGAGATCGTATGAGGCGGCGAGGACCCGATGACGCAGGTCTTTTTGTGCATCAACAGTCAAACCTCTTTGTAGGACTGGGCCATCGGCGGCTTTCTATCATCGACTTATCGCCGCTTGGCCAACAACCGATGTCCACGGCTGATGGATCTTTGTGGATTGTCTTTAACGGGGAAATTTTTAACTATCAAGAATTGCGCGATGTCCTGTTGAGGACTGGCCGGTATCACTTCCGATCGCATAGTGATACGGAAGTGTTGCTTTATGCGGTGCGGGAGTGGGGGCTCGATGGATGTCTACGGCGGATCAGAGGTATGTACGCATTTGCCTTGTTTGATAAATGCAATGGCTCACTGACGCTGGTTCGAGATCCTTTGGGGGTGAAACCGTTGTACTACCTTCATGAGTCTGGGCGGTTCGCTTTTGCGTCAGAGATTAAAGCGATTCTTGCTATGCCCGGGATGAAGCCATCGATTAATGACCAGGCATTCTACCACTATCTCACGTTTGCCAATGCTCCGGCTCCCCTGACCTTTTTTAATGGGATTTTAAAAGTTGAGGCGGGGACCTATTTTTCAGTCGACCAGAATGGGCAAGTGAGTAGTGTGCGCTATTGGGATGCGGCACAATTTACTCCACATACCTCTCCGCTTGAGGAGACGGCCTATATCGAGGAGCTCCGCCGTCTGCTGAGGCAATCAGTGGCTCGTCGAATGGTGTCTGATGTGCCGGTTGGTGTTTTTTTAAGTGGTGGGGTTGATTCTTCGCTCAATGTGGCATTAATGGCGGAGGTACTTGATCGGCCTGTTGAGACGTTTTCGATAGGAATCGCAGGAGATCCTTCGAACGAATTTGAGTATGCACGTCGAGTCGCAAATCATTTTGGCACGAACCATCATGAGATGGTCATTGATGACGAAGCCTTCATTTCACTTCTCCCTCGCATGGCCTATGCGCAAGATGAACCATTGGCTGACCCAGTGTGTGTCCCAATCTATTACATTTCGCAGTTAGCGAGAGAATCTGGAACTCCGGTGATTCAAGTCGGGGAAGGGAGTGATGAAATCTTTGCCGGATATCAGATGTACCATTTGTTTGATCGCTGGAATCGACGTGCGTATGAGCCCTACTGTAAATGGCCGAACGCATTTCGCTCTTTCATATATCAATTATCTAGGAAGCATGTTTCTAAGGAAATGGAGGACGCGCTACGAAGAGCCTCTGAAAGTGAACCGCTGTTTCTCGGTAATGCGATCGCGTTTTGGGATTGTGAGAAAAGCAATCTGCTCCTTGAGCCGTTTCATGATCAGGAACATTCAAGTCGCTACGTCCAATCCCTGCTTCATTCGATCAATGCTCGGGACCCCTTAGCCAGCATCATCCAAACGGAATTGAAGAACCGGCTTCCCGAGTTGTTGCTGATGCGCGTCGATAAAATGAGTATGGCCAACTCGATCGAGACCAGAGTGCCGTTTCTCGACGAGGATCTGGTCGCCTTTGCGCTGAGCATACCGTCGAGTCTGAAGAATAAGAATGGCCAGCCAAAGTATATTCTGAAACAGGCCGCACGCGGGATTATCCCCGATGAGATCATTGATCGAAAAAAATGGGGGTTCTGCGGCTCTGCATCAAATATGCTGAGTAGCGTACTGGTCGAGTACGCAAAAAGTAGAATCCTTGATAGTCCATTGATTCGTGAGCGGTTTCATTACGCCTCAGTGGAACAGCTATTTGTGGCTCACCAGAAACAGAAACGGTTTAATAGCTTTAAGATTTGGAATTTACTCAATCTTGTTTTGTGGTACGACTGTTGGATCATGCAAGCGTGGAAAGAGTCTGAATCGGTATCGTCTAATTGCTGACTCTATCCGGACCACGAGGTTGAGGAGTGACACGAGAGGATTGACAGGTAATGAAGCAGGTCGTTCAAAATTATCGAACTGGAGTTCTGAAGGTAGCTGAAGTGCCGGCGCCCTCCCTACGTGACGCGGGAATTCTGGTTGCTAATCAAGCGTCCTTGATCAGTGCCGGGACTGAAAAGTCGACCGTGGATGTCGCGCGGAAGAGCTTGGTCGGCAAAGCGATGGATCGTCCGGAGATGGTGCGGAAAGTCCTGACCGCGATTCAAAAAGATGGGCTGGTTGATACGCTGCACAGGGTCTTTGAGCGTCTCGATACGCCTGCTGCTCTTGGCTACAGTTGCGCCGGGACGGTGCTTCACGCTGGAGCGAATGCCGGTCAATTTTCCGTAGGCGATCGGGTTGCTTGTGCGGGCCAGAATTATGCGTCACATGCCGAGATGATTTATGTTCCAAAACACTTGGCAGTCATGATCCCAGAGAAGGTCGATTTTGAAGATGCGTCGTTTGTGACGTTGGGCGCCATTGCGCTTCAAGGCATTCGTCAAACAGAACCTCGTTTAGGAGATCGAGTGGCGGTCATCGGACTCGGTCTCCTGGGGCAGTTGACCGTGCAGATGCTGAAGGCGAGCGGCTGTCAGGTGATTGGGTCTGATCTTGATCCGATGAAGTTGCATTTGGCTCAAGAGCTTGGGGCTGATTGTGTCGCATTCCCCCAGTCACTCAGTGACGCCGTAGCTAGTTTTACCGATCGTCAGGGTGTTGATGCCGTGATCATCACGGCCAGTACGAAAGAGAACGGCCCTGTCGAATCTGCTGGTGCGATCGCGAGGAAGAAGGGGCGCGTGGTGATTGTCGGAGCCGTTGGCATGGGCATTCCTCGCGAATCCTATTATAAGAAAGAGTTAGAGCTTCGGTTGTCAATGTCGTACGGGCCTGGTCGTTATGATAGCGAGTATGAAGAAAAAGGCTTCGACTATCCCTTCAGCTACGTTCGTTGGACTGAGAATCGCAATATGGAGGCGTTCCTTCAATTGGTCCAGCAGGGGAAAGTGAACCTCAAACGCCTCATCACGCATCACTTTTCGATCGGACAAGCCGAGGACGCATATAAACTTATCACTGAGGGGACTACGCCGTACTTAGGGATCGTGATTCATTATCCTGATCAGGCAGGAGTCGAATCCTCACGGATTGTTGAGCTCTCGCCTACAAAGCCGGCTGGGCCAGTTATGCTGGGCCTTATCGGAGCAGGCAACCATGTGAAAGACATGTTGCTTCCGCCGTTGTTAGCGATGAAGCAAGTGTCAATTCGAGCGGTCTGTACGAATTCTGGAATTAATGCGAAGGCGTTGGCCAAAAAGATCGGGGCAGCCTATTGCACAAGTGAAGCACAGGCAGTCGTGGATGACCCATCGATCAATGCTGTGTTAATCGGGACTCGCCATGATTCGCATGGCGAGTTGGTCGTGCGATCATTGCAGGCCCATAAGCACATATTCGTTGAAAAGCCTCTTTGTCTCACTGAACGAGAACTTGATCGTATCCGGTCCCTTTATCTGGATCCTTCCTGCCAGGGAGTGCATGTGATGGTCGGTTTTAATCGACGGTTTTCTGCACATGCTGAAAAAGCACGGGAGCATTTTAAAACGCGGAGTAGTCCACTGGTCATGGTCTATCGGGTCAACGCTGGTCAGATTCCTCCAGATCACTGGATCCAAGACCCAGAAAGAGGCGGTGGACGAATTATTGGAGAGGCATGCCATTTTCTTGATTATATGCAGGCTCTCTGTGGCGCATTGCCAACATCTGTTCATGCCAGACGAGTAGCTCCACCTGGTTTAGCGGGAGTCGATGATCAATGTGTGTTGTCCTTTGGTTTTGCAGACGGCTCGACTGGCACGATCATTTATACGTCAGGAGGCGATACGGCATTGGCCAAAGAGCGGTTCGAAGCTCACGGTGACGGCAAGTCTTTAACGATGGATGATTTTGCCCTGACGGAATGCTATGCCCATGGCAAGAAGACTCGCTTCAGTTCTGGAAAACGTGATAAGGGTTTTCAGCAAGAGTTAGCCTGCTTCGTTGATGCCGTTGAAAAAGGTTTACCCCCTCCCGTCAAGTTTGACGAGCTGTATGCCGTAACCAGGGCGTGTATCTTAGCCGTCAGAAGCCTTCAGACCGGGGCAGTATACGAAATTTGACGTTATGCGAAAGACTGGTTTACTGGGTGTGCTAACGCCTGGTCGAAATCTTTTCTGGTATGCGAAGCGGCTACGTGTGATGAGGCCGGCCGAAGTTATCCACCGGGTTGCCGAACAGTGCACGGTTAAGGTGCTGGAAGTACGGCATCGTTTAGGCCGAGCAGAGAGCATGCGTGGTGGAGAGAGGGTCGATCGGTTTTCGTTCTGTGTTGGTTCCACGAAAAAACTGCCACATCTTCCCTGGGTATTTCACATCAATGATGAAACGGCTGAGCAACTGTTAAGCGGAAAGCTTTCCGTCTTAGGTCACGAGTGGACGTGGAGACCTCACCACTCGGTGTGGCATGAGGCTCCCGATACTCATCGGGAATGGCCGCAACGGTTTTTTAGTCGTATTTCCTATCGAGAGGGCAATCCATACGGGGATGTACGAGTCGCCTGGGAACCATCTCGTCTGCAACAGCTTGTTGCGTTGGCATTGCTGGCGGAACGCGCCGAACCGAGTGTCCGTCGGCGTGCCGTGGCACTGCTGGAACGGCAGTTCCTCTCCTGGATAGACGCAAATCCTTTCCTGACAGGCATTCACTATATCTCGATGATGGAATGTGGTTTGAGACTACTTGCCGTATGTCATGCGTTTGACCTTGTTCGAGAGTGGGTACAAGACTCCGATCGTGTGTGGCCAGCGCTAGTGTCGTTTATACATGGTCATGCCGAATTAATTTCCCAGCGACTATCAGTCCATTCTTCGGCAGGCAATCACACGATCGCGGAAGCTACTGGTTTGGTCTACGCCGGAAGTCTCTTCCCTGAAATGGCAGAAGCGCAATTGTGGCGATCGGTAGGATTGTCGCTGTTGGAGCAGGAAGCGCCTCGTCAGATCCTTAAAGATGGTGGTGGCGCGGAGCAAAGTCTCTGGTACCAACGATTTATCTCCGATCTCTACGGGCTTGTGGTTGTGCTCCTAGAACATCACCGTTCTCCGGTATCGGTTATCATTGCAGATGCTTTTCATCGAAGTCAGCGTTTCCTTCATGCCTTTAACCTTGTAGATGGTACAGCTCCCTTGATTGGTGACGGCGATAGTGGCTATGCGCTTTCTCCATTTCTGCAGTTCTCGTCCACGCAGAAAACACAAATGGATGGCCTCACCTCCTTCGAGGAGTCCGGCTACTCAATTGTTAGAGGGGCGTCGAGTGATCAGTCACAAATGATTTTTGATCATGGCCCATTGGGGCTTGCTCCGTGCTATGCCCATGGTCATGCCGATGCGCTCTCGGTTATTTTGAGCGTCCACCAGAAGAACGTGTTGCTGGATCCCGGCACCTATACTTACACTGGTGATCGAGCCTGGAGACGCTATTTTCGTGGAACCCGTGCGCATAATACGGTTTGTGTTGATCATATGGATCAAGCAGTTCAGGAGACGACCTTCATGTGGGCTGAGGCATTTCTGGCCCAGGCGGTTTTTAAAGAAGAAACCGCAGATGGCAGTATCACTATTCTTGCTCGTCATCATGGATATGAGAAACGGACAGGGGTCACTCACTGGCGAGCTGTGTTATATGCAGCACCGTGCTCTTGGCTGATCTGGGATCGCTTAACCGGCGATGGTGACCACCATTTGGAGCTTAACTGGCACCTCGCTATCGCCCCACGTATTCAAGCGGGTCTCTATGTTCTGTCTTGTGGCAAGACATCCGTGCATCTTGCGGTTGAAGGAGGTACGAACGTGCTTCACTGTGGAGAGGTTGAGCCTCCAAGCGGGTGGTGGTCTCACCACTACGGGGTGAGGCAACCGATCTCCACGTTGCGGACGGAATATGTCGGATCACTTCCTCATGAGTTCCTGACGCATATCACAATCGGAGTCGGCACGACAACCGGAGTCACACTTCTCGAAAGACTGTCAAAACTGAGGTCATTCACCGATGGAGCCTGCACGTATTGAAATCCTTGGAGTCCCAGTGGACTGTGTCACGATGGATCAGGCTGTTCAATGGGTAGAGGCCGCGATCGTCTCAGGCCAGTCGCGCAGTGTGATTGCAGTTAATCCTGAAAAGGTCATAAAAGCCGAACAAGATGCTGAGTTGCTGAAGCACCTTCAGCAGGCTGGACTCCTCATTCCGGACGGAATTGGGGTTGTCTTTGCTGTGAGGTTACTTGGGTTAGGGCAACTTGAAAGGGTTCCTGGCTCTGAATTGATGCCAAAACTGTGTGAGCAGGCGAGTAAGAAAGGCTATAAGGTGTTCCTTTTTGGCGGGAGCCAAGAGGTGATAGTACAGACGGAGAAGGTCTTGGTACACCGATATCCTGGCCTCAATATCGTCGGGGCCCAGCATGGGTATGTGAATGAAGAAGAGATGCAGTCTGTCGTTATGGCGATCAATCAGACTGAGGCAGATCTGCTTTTTATCGCATTGGGAAGTCCCAAACAGGAATTGTGGATGACTCAGTACTTGCCCTCACTGAATATCAAGGTGTGTCAAGGGGTTGGTGGAACATTTGACGTTATTGCTGGTCGTGTGAAACGTGCTCCGCTTGCCTTCAGAGCGCTGCATCTCGAATGGTTCTATCGGTTAATGGCACAGCCTGACCGAATTTTTCGGCAAACCGCCCTTCCTATTTTTGCCTTTCGTGTGCTGCGTAAGCGACTCCTCGGTTGAATATGTTTTGACAGCGTGTGGATGCCATGGATTACGCTAGACCACGGCATCCATGCTTGTGTGATGTAGCTATGGACTATTTGTGCTCAATTTCATCTGAGCGACAACTCTAGTCAAATCGCCTAAACAAGTTGCGCACCATTCGCTGCGCAGCTGGATTGACAAGCGGCGTACGCGAAGAATTCGTACCGTTATCTAAGCCCCAGTTGAACTGCAGACTGCCCGTGGCAAAGACCAACGCACCGCTGCGTGCCGTATAGATCGTCATCTCAGAAAATCCCGCATCTGCGGCGACCTGTTCTTCTCGGATAAATCGTTGTTGCTCATCACTGGTCCTTATCCTCCTGCCGGAGATGCGGTTCTCGTTAGGAGCTGACCTCAACTCTGCACCGGGGACGATGGGTGAGTAGCAAAGCCGAATCAAGTTTGCAGGGCCACGACCGAAGCTACGATCCGCTTCATGGCCAAGTAAGCCGGGGAGATGGTCGCCCTTGCCGAGGCCGGTTCCTTCAAAAACCCAGTGTGTGTCGTTATAGACTACAAGGTCAGCATTGACCGGGTAGAACTCATACTGGACCCCAATGAGTTGTTCTTCGGGTTGATTCACGAGATCGCTTCGCCACAGCGTTGTGACTCGAGAGTTGTCGACTCCAAACAGCGGATCTTCTTGAAATAGGTTTTTGTAGCAGACAATGGTACGTCGAGATTGGCCCGACTGAGAGCTTGGTTCTAGGCGAATCTGCCAATAACAGTTGTTGGCCCCGAAGAAGGCTAGATGAATACCTTGATCACGAGCGAGAGTAACGTTCCGGCGCATTTCTGAAGACCAGTACTCATCGTGACCGACCGAGAGAAACGCTCTATGACGAGTCAACACGGAAGAGGATTGGTGCGTTGTGATGTTCGTGCAATAGGCGACGTCGTAGCCCTCGCGCTCGAGAAAACGTAGCATGCTCAACTCCCAGGCGAAGAGGTCGCCTGCACCGTCCCCGGTGTCGTAAGGACGATCGAAGGATACCTTGACGGCTGAGATGTTATCCCTGCTGTTGTACGTATACAGTGACTTCCCGCCCCATGCGTTATACGCCTGGTAGGTCGTCACGCTATTCTGAAACAACAACTGTGAACGGCTGTCGTCATCACGCAGCGTAAACGAAACATAGCTCTGATTGTTGCTTGTGCCGGCGGTGAGCTTGACAAGGTAGACGCCTGTCGTCCAGTTCCTGCCGGTGCGGAGAGTGAACGGATTGATCCAGGTGCATTCGATGAGTCCAGTCTCGGGATCGGGAACGGGAATGACTTGGTTCGTCCCCGCGAGCGTGATGGGGCCGAATACACGCCGACCACCGGTCCCTCCATACCACCCAAGTCGAAACACCTCGAGCGTGTAAGACGGCTCGGCCGTATTCACAAAGATTTGAATCGAGTCTCCACGATCGATGCTGGTCCATGACGCATAGCCTTCGATCTCTCGATTCGTCGCGGAATTACTGATCTGCCAATCAGTCGTGCCGGGCTTTCTATTTTCATCGACGATGGGATTGCTCCGCCAATGATTGGCTAGGCTGTTCAATGGGGAAATCGCCAACGCGGGGATGGTCATGCCGACAGCCTTCAAAAAGGTGCGGCGTCCGAGCCGAAGGGTATTCAACACGAGACGTTCTCCTTATTTGTGATTTTCAAGATGCAGTGATGAGGGGCGGATCATTGCTAGAAAAGTTTGGTAAATATACATATGGTATAAAAAATTAAGTTATTTAATATAATTAAAAACTCTCGGCAATATAAGTGGGCTTTTCTGTGAAGTCAAGCTGTGAATGCGGGAAGGTTTATAGCTTTTCGATCTTTGCCGTGTCCTAGATTTGAGAGGAGACAAGGTGCATAGCCGTGCTGGTCTAGGTAATTAGGTTGATCTGCAGGTTCCGGTGGTGTGTTGTGACGGAGGTGTAATTGACCTTGAGAGTTTGTGTTATGGCCAAATCATGTGAGTTGGGTAGCATTCGAGTAAATTCTGAGGCTGACGGTGAGTGTCATTCAGTTGCCACGCTGCGATTAGATATTGACGCCTCAACATGGCAGAGTAATTGGCACACGATCAACTGGTTGTTCCAATCCACCAGTGCGCTGTTCTGTGGAGATGAGAGCGCATTGCGACGATATTAACAGAAACAGAGGTGGGAAGTTTTTGCCGAGTGGCGTCAGAGCTGTGAAAGCGGTTCCGCATCGGACTTGACAAAATTGAACATCCTCGCATGAAAATGTACACAATTGCGCTGAAATGCATTGATTATCCGCGTTAGTTTTCCCTGACATAGAGACTGCTATGAGTGGCCTGGGATTTGCTTCATGCTGAATCCACCTACAGGTGTTTCTTATGGCCCAATCTCTAGCAGGAGCGGTGATATGCAAATGATGAAGCGGTTCTTCGGGAAAAGATTAGTGGTTTCAGCGATGGCCATCAGCGCCCTTCTTTCAGTTGCCGGACCGTCGGAGGCTTCGCTTGTCAAATTTTCGTTTGACGGATCAATCGGTGAGGTTGGAGGGGTGCTGTTCCCGACCCTAGGTTCTGGAACAATGTCAGGGGATATCACATTTGATTCAGCAGCGCCATCGACCTCTTTCCCGGTTTTCCCTGGCACGGAATTCTATCTGGGATCAATCACAGGACTCACCGTGAAGATTAATAATGTCTCGGTTGCCTCATACGCTCCAGGCTTCAATGCTATGGGTGTTCTGAACAGCCCTTCGCTCGGAGGAGCCGACAATTTCATGGCTTTGTCTACTGTAGGAGGTTCTGTTATCAATGGAGTGTCCCCTGTGAGTTTTTTCTTTGGACTTAATGATCCAAGCGGGAATGTGTTCAACGACCATAACCTCCCAACCACTCCGCCAAGTCTCAGTTCGTTTGCCAGCAATCAGTGGCGGTTAGACTTCAGCGGTACTGGGAACTATGTCATTGGTTCCCTGGCACATATGACATTGACGGCTGTGCCCTTGCCAGCGGCAGTGGTTCTGTTCGGGATTGGTCTTGTGTCGCTTGTCGGGCTCGGGGCCGGAGGATTACGAAATCTTCGTGGATCCCAGGCGTGATGAAGGCATAGCGGTTAGGGGATGGGGCTGGCACCTCCACGAGGTGTCAGCCCCATCCTACTTTTAGAGAGCAATGTCCCGCTACTCGATGTATCAACCGATTGAAGATAGCAGTACTGTTGGTTGACAGTTCACGCCGTCTCTCGCGTTACCGCCTATCAATATCGTCCCATCGTTCAACTTTGATTCTGAGTCGTTCAGCTGCACAAGCGACGAACATCGAGCGTCTTCCACATTTTTCTTTCAATTGAAACACCGCTCTAAGCGGTTGTTAGATAAGTGTTCCCACGTACAGATGGAATATACTCCTCAAATGTTCTTGACAAGGCCGTATGCACTTAGGCATAAAAAGATGAGTGGGTAAGTACGTAGAGTTGGAGTACATAAAGTATAGCTACGTATGTACGGTTTATGTGTGGTTAGTGTCAGTGGAAGAGCCAGCGCGTGCATCGCTGCGACCGTGCGAGGCAAGGCCTGAAGTGATCTGAGTATTAGAATCGCGCCCGTGCTGGCTCGTGAAAGCTGATCTAAATTTTTCCAACATAAATGAATGTTTGCTCACGATCGAGAGCTATACGCTCCAAACATTAAGAGGAGGATTCATGAAGAAGTTCATTCACGCGCCACAACGTCTTGCCCTGATAGTTGGGCTGCTGGTGGGGAGCTTTGCAACGATTCCAGCTATGGCAGCGACTATTACGTATCACTTTTCTGGAGATGTGGATCACGTCGGTCGTCAATTGCAGTCATCGACACAACCATTTACAACTTCGTCCATGATGTCTGGTGTGATGACTGTGAACACGCAGGATACAACCACCCCAAATAACAACCGAGGAACCTACTCAATCCAAAGCTTTGCGGTTACTGTTGGTGGATATACAGCCACATTTGGTCCGAGTACATCTAATCTGGTTGAAATTCGAAACGTATCTGGTGGAGATAGGTTCTATGTAGACGCGGTTGACCTAAACGGCAACCTAGTTAACACGTTCCTCCCCAACCTCTTTGATATTCGTCTTGGAGGTCCCAATACCATTTTTAACAACGACCACTTGCCAGGGAGCTTACCTCCAAGTATTGATGCGTTTACCAATGAGACGACTTGGCGTCTGACGTTTAGCCCAGGGGGGGGAGTGCCAAGAACAGTTTCAGGAGATCTTTCATCGATCACGGTAGTTCCATTGCCGGCTGCCGTGGTTCTTTTCGGTGTTGGTCTTGTCGCGCTGATCGGTTTGGGTGCTGGCGGGTTGCGAAACATCCGATTACCTCAGGCGTAGGCCACACCAGTTTTTATCGGTCGGGGGGGATGCCTCGTGTAGGTATCACCCCCGTTTCATTTTTGCGACGAATCTTGCACACGATTAGATGCTGTGAAAGACTGTGGTTACAGCGTCCAATACTTCCGTTGCCACGTGGCGTATTGGGTTTTTTACGGTGTCGCCGAATCGAGGGTGTAAGACGTAGGTTGTACTGATCATCCGGCATGTAGATGTCTGTCACGAGTCGTTCAGCTCCCGACGCCCCTTCACATTCGTATGTCATGATGAGTCGCACGCTTGTACTCCGCTTGAGCCTACTCCTGGCCACGGCTTTGCTCGGCTATTTGTACGCAGAGAGTCTTGCCTATTTATTCAATCGGTGGATCAGCAGCGATGACTATAGCCACGGAATGCTTGTCCCACTGGTCAGCCTATTTTTAGTCTGGCAGGCGCGGCATCGCATCGCGGCGGTCGGCATTGAAAACTCCTGGTGGGGGCTGGCGATCGTCTCGGTAGGTCTTCTCCTCTATGGTGTTGGTGAACTGGCGACATTGTATGTCGTGCAACATCTCTCGCTCTGGATCGTATTGGTGGGACTCGTCATCGGCGGGATCGGCCTCCGCGCTGCGCGTGCGATGACGTTTCCACTGGCCTATCTCTTGACCGCCATTCCATTACCGGACTTTCTCTATGCCGGCTTATCCAGCAAGCTCCAACTGTGGTCTTCGGCATTGGGCGTCGGTTGTCTCCAGGTGATCGGGGTGACCGCCTTTCGAGAAGGAAACGTCATTGATCTGGGGCCGGTACAGCTTCAAGTGGTCGAGGCTTGCAGCGGAATCCGGTATCTCTTCCCCTTGACCTCCCTGGCGTTGCTGTGTGCCTACCTGTTCAAAGACCGGATGTGGAAGCGTGTCGTCCTGGTTCTTTCGGCGGTTCCCATCTCGATTTTTATCAATGGATTTCGTATCGGCGTGATCGGTGTGTTAGTCGAGTGGAACGGGCAAGGGGCTGCGGAAGGATTTTCACATCTCTTCGAAGGCGCAGTGTTATTCATGGCGAGTTTAGGCCTCTTGATTCTGGAGATGTGGTTGTTGGCCGGCATACGGCCGATCAACGAGAAGACGTCACTTTTTGAAGGGTTTGTTTGGAATGATCGATTGCCGGTTTCTTCCGTGCCCTCTACCGGTCTACCGACCGCATATTTCTGCAGTGTAGCGTTGCTCGTCCCGGTGGCGTTCGCCTCAACGTATATCACGGAGCGCACGGAGCTTGCGCCGCCCCGCGCGGCCTTTATCGATTTTCCCATGCAGCTCGATGGATGGGTAGGGACCACCCTTGCCCTCGAAAAACAGTATGTGGATGCGCTTCGGTTTGACGACTATGTATTAGCCGATTTTCACGCTCCTGGCGGGCAATCCGCCACGTTCTATGTCGCGTATTACCGGTCTCAACGAAAGGGGCAGTCGGCACACTCGCCACAAAGTTGCCTTCCGGGTGGCGGATGGGAAATCGCATCTATGAACGCGGTCGATATTCCGGCCAGCGACGGCATGGTTCAACCCGTGTCCATAAATCGAGCCGTGATTCAAAAGGGCAGCCAGAAGCAAATCGTGTGGTACTGGTTTAAGCAACGAGATCGGATCCTCCGCAATGAATACCTCGTGAAGTTCTATTTATTCTGGGATGCCGTCGCACGAGGGCGGACCGACGGGGCGCTTGTTCGTCTTTCTTCGGTTGTCGGATTCGATGAGACCGAGGAGCTGGTTGATCAACGGCTCCGACAGCTCGTCTCAGTCGTTGAGCCTGAGCTGCATCGGTTTGTCCCGGATTGATGTCTGACACAATCGATGCAGCTTGGGCTCCGTGGTGTTGTGCGTCGACTGCCGTCAGTACGCGACGAGACCTGTGTGAAAGCACTTGATTCTGAATCCTAATTATTTCATGCTGAGCGGTCGGTTTCAGGAGAGTCCTTGGAGAAGGTCGTGGAAGGTTGCGATGACTAGCGAGTTATTCTTCAGTGGCATCACGTCGCTTCTGATCAGCATGGCACTGATCCCGCCCCTGCGTCTGTTGGCTGAACGGTTTCGGTTTGTAGACGTGCCGGGAGAGCGCAAAGTGCACCATCATCCCATTCCGAGTGTCGGGGGGATTGCGTTTGGGATTGGATCGTTTGGCAGCATTCTGTGGTGGTGCCCGCAGAGCCAGATGAAGCTTTCGATCCTGCTGGGTGGGTTACTCATCTTAGGATTCGGCGTCTGGGATGATCGTGTAGATCTCGGATACAAGATGAAGTTGCTGGGGCAAGTGCTCGCGGCGCTGGTCGTCGTCTTTGTGGGGGACATTCGGTTCGAAAGCCTCCCGGTTTTCTCCGACACTGAATTGCCCCTGTGGATCGGAGCACCGCTCACGATCTTCTTTCTTGTGGCTGTTTCCAATGCGGTGAATCTTACGGATGGTCTTGATGGGTTGGCGGGCGGATTGTCTTTCCTGACTCTGTGCGGAATTGCCTATTTGGCTTATCTGTCCAAGGATGCGGCGGTCCTGGCGTTGACCGTTCCATTTCTTGGAGGCGTGTTGGGATTTCTCCGCTATAACACCTATCCGGCTCGGATTTTTATGGGTGATGGAGGTAGTCAACTCCTTGGCTTCACGATGGGCGTGCTGGCGATTCTTCTGACTGATTCAACCAGAGGGCCGTTTAGCCCAGTCTTGTCGCTCTTTCTCCTCGGACTCCCGTTTCTCGATACGCTTGGCGTGGCCGGGCAGCGGTTGGCCGAAGGACGGTCTCCCTTTATCGGCGATCGCACGCATGTTCACCACAAACTCATGAACATCGGGTTGTCTCACTATGAAGCAGTCACGACGATTTATCTGATCCAAGCCGGAATGGTCGCCTTGGCCTATCTCCTTCGATGGCAATCCGACATGCTGATTCTCTCGATCTATCTCGTGATTGCAGGATCAGTCCTCGTCGGTTTTATCGCAGCCGGGCGCGGGTTGTTGTCCACGCCGGAGCTACGGACTCCGCACGATGGGCAGTTTTTGTCGAGTGTGACCTTGAGGCGCGTGCTGAATGGCCCTTGGTTGGCGGACATCCCGATTCGTGTGCTCTCTGTGGCGGTCCCGTGTTTTCTGATCGGTCTGGTGTTTTTTCCATCGGATGTCCCGAATGATGTCGGGTACTTATCGATTGTTGTATTCGGAATCGTCCTCGTCGGCCTCTCGCTCTCGCCTCGGATCGTTCCGTATTTTGTTCGGGGAGGACTGTATCTGGGAACTACGTTTCTGCTCTATGTGTATGAGAGTTCACGAGTCAGCTCCATGCCCGCTGTTGCAATGATTGACAATATGTTTTTTGTCGTCGTGGCGCTCATGGTATTGTTGATTCTTCGCTTCAATGAGCAGAACCGTTTTCAGACCACACCGCTTGACTATTTAATGGTGCTCTTGGCCGTTCTGTTTCCGTTCCTTTCCGAAGCGAATACCGACATTGTGTACGTGGGGGTCTTTGCGGCCAAGCTGATGGTGTTGTTTTTTTCATTTGAACTGCTGCTCCATGCCTTTTCAAATCGTGTGCGACAGCTCGGCTTCGTGTCGCTCTGGATTCTATTCGGACTTGGCATTCGGATCCTGCTGTAAAGAAGAGAAGTCGTAGAACGCTGAATAAAGTGCTGATGGATTGCAATCGTGCATATTAACGAGAAGGCGGAATGATGAATTTCAGGAATGTCTTCATCGTCCTCGGTATGCTCAGCTGCATGGCCTGTGGCGGCCCCGAGGAGAGAAAAGTAAAATATTTCTCGTTGGCACATGAATATCTTGACGCGGCGAACTATCCCAAGGCGCGGGTTGCCCTTCGAAATGTCTTGAAGATCGATCCCAACGATGCCGAGGCCTACTATCTTTTTGCTCAAGTAGAAGAAAAAGAGAAAAATTGGAGCAATGCGGTTCGACTGTATCAGGAGACGATTCGACTCGCTCCGGAGCATGCGGGAGCGCTCGTGACTCTGGCAAAATATTATCTCGAAGCACGGTTGACCGAGCAGGTGAACGAAGCAGCCGACAAAGTCCTGAAACATGATGCTCGTCAGCCTCAAGCGCGCGCGCTGAAGATCGCCGCACAAGCCGTCACACAGGCAGCGATTCCTTCCGTTGTTCCCCAGGCAGAGGAGTTAGCAGGGCAGTTTCCGACTGAGCCCGATGTGTCTATCTTGTTGGCGACGCTGTACGGTCAAGTGCAACGATATCAAGAAGCGGAGAGGACCTTGCGACGGGCACTTGAGGTTCATCCAAAAGATATGGATCTTCTCAATAATTTGAGCACGATTCTCGCTCAGGCCAAGGACGTGCCCGGCACGGAAACCGCCATTCGCCGGATGATTGATGCCGAGCCGAAGGCCATGGACCATCGCGTGAGACTCGCTCGATTCTATATTGAGCGGGGCGCATTCAGTAAAGCTGAAGCGGTATTACTCGATGCCGTGGTGTTAGATCCTGACAGCGAGCAGCGCCGACTGATCTTGGCCGAATTTTTCTTGAGCAGAAAAGATATCGCGTCGGCAGAACGTGTGTTGCGTGAAGCCGCTGTACAATTGCCGCATTCGAGCCGCATTCAGTTTGGTCTTGCCGCACTGTATCGAAAAAATGATCAGGAAGAGAAAGCTCGCGAGCGCTATGTGGCGTTGGTTGAAGAATATCAGAAGAAACCAGTTGGTTTGGAAGCGAAAGTCAAGCTGGCAGAAATGGATTTTCTTGCGGGACGGCAGGGCGACGCTGAGCGGCTCGTTCAAGAAGTGCTGAAGGAGAATCCCCGGTCTTCCGACGGGTTAATGCTTTCAGGACGGATGGCACTAGCCAGGCGAAACGGAAAAGATGCAGTCCAAACTCTTCGCGTCGTTTTGCATGATCAACCGGATATGGCGACAGGGCATTATCTGCTGGGGCGAGCGTATCAGCTGACCGGTGAGACAAACCTTGCGAAGGAAAGTTTTGAACGCGCGGTTACTCTCTATCCGAACCAAGTGGAGGCCAAGCGGTCGTTGGCTGTCTTGGACAGTCGGAGTGCTCGGTATGAACAGGCTCGTGCTCGTCTCGATGATCTTCTCAAACAATACCCAGATGACCTAGAAGCCCTCGATATGCTGATGATGGTGAATCTGGTCACGAAAAACTGGCCTGAGGCGGAGCGTACCCTTCAGAGGCTGCAGCAGACTGCAAAAGAGAGTGTGCTTGCGTATATGGCGGAAGGGCGACTCCATGAGGCTCAAGCTCGATACGAGCGAGCCATTGCCTCATACGAACGAGCCACGGTTGTCGCACCGACTGACTCAGATCCTCTCTTGTCTTTAGTGAAGTTGGAAGTGGCGCAAGGGCGACTGAAGCAGGCAAAGGCTCGGCTTGCAGCCATGATCGAGAAGCAACCTGATCACTTATACGCGCATGGATTATTGGGTGAGCTGTATGTGATAGGGGGTGATCACCGGGGAGCCGATGCCCATTTTGAACGGGCCACGACATTGAACCCCAAGTGGATTACTCCCTGGTTGAGTTGGGGAAGCGTATGGCTGAATCAAAAACAGTTCGATCAGGCGCGTGCAGTTGTTACAAACGGGCTTAAGGTGAATGCCGAGAGCGAAGAGCTTCATATGCTCTTGGCGTCAGTTCATTCGACGCAAGGGCATGTCGACGAGGCAATCAGTGCGTACAATGCAACGTTGCGCCTCAACCCGAAGAATCTGCTCGCCGCCAATAATTTAGCCGTTTTACTGGTCGACCATAAAGGGGATTCCGAGAGTCTTCAGCAGGCATTTTCCTTAAGCCGAGACTTTGAAAAAGAGGTCCCACATCCGTTGTTCCTCGACACGCTCGGTTGGGTGCGATTTAAGATGGGGCAACGTGAGGAGGCTATTCGGTTACTCAAGTATGCCGTCGCCAAGTTCCCTGATGCCTCTGTTCTCAATTATCATCTTGGGATCGCCTTCTTTCATTCGGGGAAGTCCGCTGAGGCTCGCACCCATCTTTCAAAATCGCTGAAAGGCACGGATCAGTTTGACGGTCGACAGGAAGCGGAACAGGTCTTAGCACAACTCAGAGGATAAGGAGCCTCCATGGTTCATGTTGGGCAATCGGTTAGGCGATCGATGGTGTGCGCGGTTTATCTCACGGTGATGGTGCTCATGACGGCTGCGGCTGCCCATGCAGTAGATGATGTGCCCCTTTCAATGGCGGCTCCGGTTGATCAAGGGTATCATCTTGGCCCAGAAGATATCATCCAGGTTTCTGTGTGGAAGGACGAACAACTGACGAGAGAAGTGGTCGTGCGACCGGACGGCATGTTTTCGTTTCCTCTCGTCGGAGATATTCAAGCAGAAGACCGGACCCTTGAGGAGATTCGCGCAGACCTGGTGAAGCGGTTGACGAAGTATATTCCAAGCCCGAACGTGTCTGTCGCGGTCATGAAAGTCATGAGTTACAAGGTCTATGTACTCGGGCGAGTGAATAAACCGGGGGAGTACTTGATCGGTCATTACACCGACGTGCTTCAGGCGCTGAGTCTTGCCGGTGGACTGACTCCTTTTGCCGCGGAAAACGATATCAAAGTGATGCGTCGAGTGAGGGGAGAACAGTATGCTATTCCGTTCCGCTACGGAGACGTTCGGAAGGGCAGGGACTTGGATCAAAATATCCTGCTCCAGCGCGGTGACGTGGTCATGGTGCCGTAACCGATGCAATGGAGGTATGAGACTGGAGCGCGCCATCGATCTCGATACCTCAGAAGGCTGGGCTCGATCGTCTTCTGGGTCTGCCTGATGAACTTCGGCATCGTATCTCTGGCTGAGACGGCTGAATGGTCACTCTCGCCATCGATCGGAGTCAAAGGGGTTTATGACAGCAACTTACTCTTGACATCGTTGCCTCATGCTGACACCTATGGATATTGGATCACACCGGCTACGGAGTTAACAGGGAAGACCGAGCGTCTCGATGTCAGCAGCCGCATCGCGGCGAATTTTGTCGAGTACTTCGGCGGAGAAGATCGGCAGTTTACCAATGTCTTTGCCCCGTTAGCCGTCCGGTACCGAACGGAAAAAGATATTTTGGGGTTCAACGGCGGGTTTACCCGCGACAACACCCTACTTGGTGAGTTGCAGGAGACCGGAGTCGTTCTCCAATTCACACAGCGGAATCAATGGACATTTAATCCATCATGGACCAGAAACCTGACGGAAACACTCTCCTGGCGAACAGATGTACAGTTTTCCGATACTTCATATGGAGGAGGACAGTCTCGGTTATTTGACTACCAATTAGTGGGTGGTTCCGGAGGATTCTCCTATCAAGTGACTGAGCGGGACCAAGTACAGTTGATCGGTTCGTACACGGAGTTTCGGATCACGAACTCGCCGTTTCCTGTTCGTGCCAGTTTTCCCGGGGTGAATCTGAGTATGACGCATGCGTTTAATGAGTCATTGACAGGAACGGTGTACGGCGGGCCGAGGTTGTTGTCTTCTTCCACGGAGGTAGGAAATGTGGGGGTTATCCACGCGCAAGATACGGTGTGGGTGGCAGGTGCCAGTCTCTCTAAAAATTTTGAGCGGGCCATGATCCAAGCCTCGATTGCTCATGATCTTGCTCCAAGTGGATTCGGTTTATTGATTACGACCGATCGAGCTGAACTGTCGAGCTCGTACCGCATCTCAGAGACCATTGCCTGTTCCCTGAATGTGGTCGGAATTCTTAGTTCAGGCAAGACGAGTGTGGCCAGTGGCGCGTCATTTCCAGATAGTCGTTATGTCAGCGTCGTGCCGAAATTATCTTGGAAAGTGTCCGAGTGGTGGGAAACGGAGATTTCCTATATGTACCGATGGCGAGATATCGACTCGAATCCCGAAGCGGCGCACTCTCATGTCACGACGTTCATGCTAACCTATTCTCCACCTAAACTTTCACTCTCTCGTTGAAATTATGGCACAAACACGCGTTTCAAGTCAGGCATCTGAAGGTATCATGACGTTGAAGGATTACTTTGCGGCCTTTCATCGACGTCGGAAACTCATCCTTCTGACAGGACTGGGGGTCTTAACGGTTTCTCTAGCTCTGGCGTTTCTCTGGCCGCCGACGTACAAATCTACGGCCACCATCTTGATCGAAGAGCAGGAAATTCCATCGGACCTCGTCCGATCGACGATCACGAGCTACGCCGATCAACGAATCGAGACGATCAAACAGCAGGTGATGAGTCGCACCACGTTGTGGAAAGTCGTCGAGCAATTCAATCTGTACGGGGAGCAACGAAAGAATAGTTCGGCTGAGGAAGTGGTGAAAAGTTTCATTAAGGATATTGAGGTGGAGGTGATCAGCGCCGACGTCGTGGATAAGCGTACACAGCATCCGACCAAGGCCACGATCGCCTTTACAGTGGCGTACCAGAATCACTCTCCTGAATTGGCTCAGAAGGTCGCGAATGAGCTCACCAGCTTATTTCTTGGAGAAAACTTGAAGAGCCGTGAGCGGCAAGCGCAGGAAGCCAGCGCGTTTTTACAACAAGAAGCGGACAATCTCGCCAAGCATATCAGTGAAATCGATGAAAAGATCGCGCTGTTTAAACAGCGCGCCAGTGGCGCGTTGCCGGAGCTGGCGACGTTGAATCAACAGTTGATGAATCAAGCTGATCGTGAATTGATGGAAGTCGACCAGCAAATTCGGGGCCTTGAAGAGCGCAAAAGCTATTTGGAAGGGGAGTTGGCGACCATCAAACCCAATACGCCGATTCTGTCCGTCACGGGAGAACGCATCTTGGATTCGACCGAACGCTTACGGGCGCTTCGAGCTGAATATGTGGCGGCCGCAGCCAATCTTTCCTCCGACCACCCTGATATCGTCAAAATGAAGCAAGAAATCGAGGCGTTGGAAAAGGAGACCGGTCAGCTTCCCGACGCCGAGGAGACTTCAAAGCGGTTGATCGATGTACAAGCGTCTCTGGCAGCGGATTTGGAGCGTCTAGGAAGTGAGCATCCGGATGTTCTGCAGGCCAAACGAAGGGTCACAGCCCTCGAGCGGGAAGCGAGTCGAGTCAGTACTGTGCCGCGAAAAAGCCACTCACCGCGTCCGGAAAACCCCGCGTATATCAATCTTCAAGCTCAATTTAATTCAGTCACCTCGTCTTTGGAGGCGCTTCGCAAGACCCGCGTAGAAGTCAAGCGTCGACTTCAGGGTTATGCGACGCGACTTGAACGGGCGCCTGAAATTGAGCCGGAGTATCTCGTATTGATGCGAGATCGGGACACCTCAGGACAAAAGTATCAAGACATTCGATCGCGACTCTTGGAAGCGAAGGTCTCGGAAGGGTTGGAAGTGCAGCGAAAAGGTGAGCGGTTTTCTCTGATTGATCCCCCCAGCCTTCCGGAAAAGCCGTTTAAACCAAACCGAGTCGCTATCGTGCTTCTTGGTGTGCTGCTCGCGGTGGGAAGCGGCGTCGGCTCCGGGGCGCTGGCAGAATCATTCGATCATTCTATCCGTTCGCCGGAACAGCTTCTGTCGCTGACACAACAATTTCCATTGGCGGTGATTCCCTTTATGCCCAACGACCAGGATTTTTCTCGGAGACGAATGCGACAGCGCATGATGAAGACAGCGGGAGTCGGCGCAGTAGCGGTGACATTGTTCATGGTACATGTGTTCGTCGTTCCGTTGGATGTCTTGTGGTTTGCGACCATGAGACGTTTTGGTATGGGCTAAGGTGACAAGGAGCACACATGGATCGTATACGAACCGCGCTTGATCTGTACAAGAATTCTGAGCAGACCTCCTCCGATACCGCGACCTTGCGACGAACGGCGGAGTCTTCACTGCCGCCTCCGATTACCTATACGCGAACCAAGTCATTGACCGTCCCGGTTTCCGTATTGCGAGAGCATCGGGTCATGGCCGCATATCACTATGGCGCATTTACTGATGCCTACAAAATTCTTCGGACGCAGGTCACGCAGCGGCTCCGGGAGAACGGATGGAACGTGGTGGGTGTGACCAGTCCAGGTTATGGAGAAGGAAAAACGTTGACCGCCGTGAATTTAGCGGTGAGTCTTGCCATGGAAACGACTCAGACGGTGCTCCTCGTCGATTCAGACCTTCAAGATCCCACCGTGCACCGGGTGTTCGGATTACAGGACGGCCCTGGACTGGCCGACTATTTGCTGGACGATCAACCGGTCGAGGAGCTCCTTGTTCACCCTGGAATAGGACGATTCGTGTTGCTGCCGGGAGGACGTGCGATCTCGAATTCCACCGAGATCCTGACATCGCCTAAAATGGTGGCGCTCGTCGAGGAGTTGAAACATCGGTACCCTGCTCGGATTGTTGTCTTTGATCTTCCTCCGTTGCTCCACACGGCGGATGTGTTGGCGTTCTCTCCTTACACGGATGCGCTCCTCATGGTTGTCGAGGAAGGAAAGACGACGGGAGATGAACTGCAACGGGCATTGGGGTTGGTCAAAAATTCACGCCCCGTTCTGGGAACCGTGTTGAATAAAGCTGGCCGATCATCTCTGACCATAGCGGAGATGAAGAAGCGATTGACCGGATAGACAGTCAGATCGAGAACCAAGCCAAGCCGAATGCCATGTACGAAGCCTTCTATCACCTAAAGACCAAGCCGTTCTCACTTTTGCCGGACAGCAGCTTTCTGTATCCAGGCTCCGAGCATCAAGCCGCGTATAACCTGTTGGAATACGGTCTTTTGAGTCAAGCGCCGTTTATGGTGCTCACAGGCGATCC
>CABVRR010000003.1:0-45157 GCA_902500705.1 uncultured Nitrospira sp. | reverse complement strand
TGTTGGAATACGGTCTTTTGAGTCAAGCGCCGTTTATGGTGCTCACAGGCGATCCCGGCATGGGGAAGACATCCCTATTGCAGAAGCTCATTGCCGAGCATGGAAGCAAGCATACGATCGGGTTGGTGACCAATGCGCGATACGATATCGATCAGTTGTTACCCTGGATTCTCTTGTCTCTTGGACTCAGCACTAAGCGGCTTGATCCGATCGAAGCCTACCATCTTTTTTCAGAGTTTCTGTCTCAGGAAGCGAAACGGTCGCGACGGGTCATTTTGATCGTTGATGAGGCCCAAAGCCTGGGAGCTGAACTACTCGAAGAATTGCGGCTGTTGTCCAACCTGAACGACGGCAAGACTTTGAGACTACAGATCATCCTCTCGGGGCAACCGGACCTGTACACGCTGCTTCAACGTATCGACATGACACAATTCGCGCAGCGAATTGTCGTCGATTATCATCTGAAACCACTCGCTGAAAGCGAAACCGCCAACTGCATTCGCCATCGCATTCGAGTTGCCGGTGGACAGCCATCTCTCTTTACAAATCAGGCCTGTGCATTGGTGCATCGATTGAGCCGAGGGAACCCGCGCCTAATCAATCAAGTCTCTGATATTGCCTTGACCTATGGATACGCTGAACAAGCCAACATCATTACCTCCAAGTTGGTGGCTGAAGCCGCTCTCGATCGAAGCAAGGGGGGCATCCTACCCCTGGCTTCAAAAGAGGAGTTGGTCGAACTTGCGGCGGCTCCAGAGGACCCTGCGGAGCAGGCTACTGGTATGCCGAGCCCTGAACCCACTACCGCCACGAAGGAGTCAATCGAGACTGGTTCCTCGCGTTCTGCAACGGAGGCCTATGCGCGAGCAGTGGTTTTGAAAGATGAGGGGCAATTAAAAGAAGCGGTGGACTTGTTTCAGTCGGCAGCGAGGCACACCACCCTGCGGCTTAAGTCTTATACGCAAGTCGGATTGTGTTACGTCAAGATGAAAGATCATCACGCAGCGGTACAGGCGTTTCGTACTGCTATCGACGATCCGACGGCGCTTGAGCAAGATGTTCTTGAGGTGCTCTATGTATTAGGGCGCAGCCTTGAGTCCGTCGGAGACGGGGATCAAGCACGGGATGTCTATCATCGTATCAATCGCTCAGCACCGACGTTTCGAGATGTCACCAATCGGTTACGAGAGTTGCAGACGACATCCAAACAGTCAAATCCCTCCCAAAAAACGCCTGCAGGCAAGCCTTCGTGGTTCGGTGGCGTAATGCATAACGTCCAACGTTTTCTTATCGGCAACCCCAAATAGACGGCTCTGTCTCTCTCGGTGTTCCCACATCACTTGACTTTTCTGGAAGTTTTTCACTTCTTTCTGTCGAAATCGTATGATTTCTGCTTTGATTGACCGTGCTATCGGTCGTTGCGTTGTTCGGAGTTCGGAGCGTCATGTCCGATTCGATGAAAACAAACTCCGATCCCGAGGTGAGTCCGGCGGAGCGGTATGAGCGGGGGCTCGCGCTAAAAAACGCCGGACTGCACAAGGCGGCCATTGATCAATTTGAAATGGCTGCGGTCGACCTCTCCTTGGCCGTCAAGGCCTATGCGCAAAGCGGACTGTGTTATAAATTGTCCGGCCGCTACGAAGACGCCGTGACGGCGTTTGAGAAAGCGCTCAAGAGCACACCGGCTTCGCCGAAGGAGACCGTCCAGATTCTCTACGTCTTAGGCCGTACGTTGGAAGCATTGGGTCGAGTCGCAGAAACGTTGGAAGCCTATCGCTGGATCAGGCGGGAAGATGCCACGTATCGAGATGTGGCTGAGCGTATTGAACGGCTCAGCACACGCCGCCCGGCAATCGCTCCGAAAAAAAGTGAGTGTTAGACGACGGCTAAACAGGTACGAAGTGGCCCGCAGCTCGTAGTCGACCCCCTGTCGCTGCAAACAGAGCAATCCTTGCCGACTGAGTTCATCGACCAACGAGAACACCTGGTTCCAGGTGCATTCGGGAAGATCTCCCAGAAGTTCATCCAACCGAATCTGTCGTCGTTCTTGGATGATGGTCAGTAATCGAGCCGAAGCCGGTTGTGTCATTGTGTCTCTCCATGGTTGTACAGATTGTTGTGAATGGTGAATGTCTCCCTCTCTTGTCCCTCTGATCGACCTCTCCCTCATGCTCTGGAAACAAGACTATCGCGTCGCTGTTCCAAACACGTCACTTCTGTGTAAAAGGTCTGTTAACTATGGGGGCTCTGTATGGTAGGCTTTGCTTTACGATGAACAGGAGGGATGATGGACTGTATTTTCGTTCGTCACGGGATTGCGGTCGAGCGTGATCAATGGGAAGGCACAGAGGAGAATCGGCCTCTCACGGAGAAAGGGAAGCGACGCGTTCGACAAGTTGCCGAAGGGTTAACGGCACTTGATTGTAAGCCGACTCAGTTGTTTACGAGTCCCTTCGTGCGTGCCTACGACACGGCGAGACTGCTGCGCATGGTCATGTGTCCTACTATAAAGGTCGAGACACGTGAAGAGTTGGCGGTGGGAGCGAAACCTGAACACCTCATTGCGCTGCTCGGCCAGTTGCCGGCTGATGCCGTGGTGGTATGTGTGGGGCATGAACCTCAACTTGGTGAAGCGGTGAGCTTGCTGCTCTGTGGGAAAACGCTTCCAAGCTTTCCACTCAAAAAAGCAGGGGTTGCCTATATCGAATCAGAAGGCGAAATCCGTCCTAACCAGGGACGACTGCGCTGGTGGCTTCAGCCGATGCAGTTGCGGCTTCTCGGAAAACGAGCCCATACCAGAAAACAAGAGGACTCTTAAGTCGTCGTCGTTTGGGGGGCGATGAGAGGCTTGTGATTCCGGAGTATCGGGAGAATATGTCCACGGAGTTCGTCCTGGATCTCTTCAGGAGCTTTCCTCGCGTCGACGACGTTAAAGTGATACTCCAAAGCCATCTTGTCAAACTCTTCGATCAAGAGGGCTTGATACTTTTTAAAGCTGTCGTAGAGATCAGCGCCTAGTCTGAGATCCATGCCGGATTCCCAGTAGTTCATTCCCGTCGTCTCAATGACACGAAGCGCTAAGGTTTCGACATCGATGCGCAGATAGCATACGAGGTCTGGAATCAGCGCAAATCCGAAGACGTCACGAATCCACTGCCGGTCGGCACTGCGCACAAAGTCCCGTGCGAACGCGGTATAGATATAGCGATCCGCCAGGACGACGAATCCGGATCGGAGCGCCGGAATGATCTGATGTTCGAGACGGTCGGCGAAATCCGTCGCATAGAGCAGGCTGAGCGACCACCGGTCAAGAATATTGCCGGCCTTGGCCATTTCTATCGTTTTGGACATGAGATTTGAACGAGTCCATCCTGTCGTGACGACTCCGTATCCCTGTATCTCTAGCCACTCTTGTAACATCTCGAGATGTGTCGTGCGTCCGACTCCATCAGTTCCCTCGATGGCGATCAACTTTCCTTTGAGGTCACTCGGATTTAGATACTTCAAACCGTCGCCAAAATAACGTGCGTCGGCCATAGGTGCCTCGCTTAGGTTTATAGCCACGGAGTGCTTCTTCAACCAGTGCCCGCATCTGTTCTTGTTGGGCCTCGATGTCTTGAGTCGCATCCATCGTCAATAATCCGAATTCATCAACAATGGTGTCATATTCCGCGAGAATTTGAGATTGAAACATTCGAAAGCTTTCGGTGATATCCGGGTTCAGATTCATATCCATGCCGGCTTCATAAAACTTGAAATGGCCACGCGTTCCTCGCGAGAGCCTGGAAATGGCGACATCGATCGGAACGTTGAAATAAAACGCCATGTCTGGCTTGATCGCAAATGCATAGACTTTTCTGACCCACTCGCGTGCGACGCCGCGCACCACATCGCGTGCAAACGCCGTGTACATGTAACGATCGGCCAGGACGATCATGCCGGCCTTGAGGGGAGGGAGAATCTGATGGTAGAGCCGGCTGGCAAAGTCCGTGGCATGCAGCAAGCTGAACGTCGTCGGCGTGAGACTCTTTGACTTTTTCCCTCGTTTGGTGGTTTCTTTCACCAGCTCCGAGGAGTTCCATTCGGTAAAGAATATCCTGTGGCCTTTGGACTCAAGCCACTTGTGCAGGAGTTGTAATTGCGTGCTTTTTCCGGACCCATCGATACCTTCGACGATGATCAACTTTCCCGGATAGGGATGAGGCGGAGTCTTGACGGTGTCGGCGTTGGATTCAGTCATGATTTCTGAGTTTCCACAAGTATTCCGGAGAACTGGACGTGGCGGCGAAAGACCTGTTCGAAGAGGTCGGCGCGGTTTTTCGCAGCCCATAGTTCCATTTCCGCATCCCCGGTCAGATGGGTTTCGATCGTGATCTGTTTCCCAAGCTTGACATGGACGGCTTGGACCAGGGAGAAGTGCGTTCGATCAAGTCCGTCGGCAATCCGCAACAACGACGCCAGAATCTTGACCACCCGTTGTAATCGGGGCGGCAGGGAGTCGAATTCTTCGTGTTTCAGCGCCGGCAAGGCTCGTCGGTGGTAGCGGGCGATATTGGCGACCACATCGATGTCTTCAGCCGTCAAGCCACCCACGTCGCTATGTTTGATCAGGTAGTACGTATGCTTGTGATGTTGCCGCGGATTGATGTGATACCCCACGTCGTGCAGAATGGCAGCATATTCAAGCCAAGCTCGTTCTTGTTGTCCTAAACGATGGTCTCTTTTAGTTTGATCGAACAGGCTTAAGGCCAGATCGGCCACGTGCAGTGAATGTCCTTCCGGGGCTTGGCAACGTCGAGCCAGGCCGATGACGTTGCGACGACGAAGGTCGGGAATCTCACGTTCTGCTTTCAGTCCTTCTCGGTGCCGTACGATAAAATCGTAGATCACACCCTCACGGATCGCTTTGTCGCAGAGGGTCAGGTTCGTCAGTCCGGACAGTTCCAACAGACACCGGAGCACGACGGTTGCCGGCAACAGCGTGTCGACCCGTTTGGGGTCCAGACCGGGGATAGCCAAGCGAGCTTTTATCGATGAACGGGCTAATTCTGTTTCTAGGCTCCGAATATCCTTCAAAAAAATGGTTGCAAGGTTATGCTGCGGCAGTGACCGCCCGGTTTGTCGAAGATGAACGACTTCAGCTATGTTCCCGGCCATCCCAGACGTGGCGACTAAGGTATGAAATTTCTTGACCTTGAACGATCCGAGCGCGTCTTGGATGTGTGTCTGCACGACGTGCTCGATGGCGCGCATCATCGATTCAGACGGAGGAGTTTTGGGGATACATTGTTCAGCAAGACGAATGGCCCCAAGTTTGAGGCTCTTGCCGTGAATTAGGCCTTCTCGATTTCCCACGGCCAACTCGACGGAGCCCCCGCCGATATCCACGACGAGCGTCGGTCCGTCCGGAAGAGCGATGCTGTTCTTGACCCCCAAGAAGATCAGTCGAGCTTCTTCCGTCCCACTGATCACCCGCACTCGCAGCCCCGTCTGTTCCATGATCAAGGTGATAAAGTCTCCGCCGTTTTGGGCTTCGCGCACGGCACTGGTCGCAACGGCGACGATGCGCTCAAATCCTTTGTGACGGGCGAGCGTGACCAACGTTTTCAGAACGTCCAGTGCGCGGGCCATGCTTTCATCCGAGAGTCGCCTGGTCGCGAACACGCCGTTGCCCAACCGCGTCATGTCCTTGAAGCGATCAAGTATTTTGAAGCTGGCATCGGGGAGAATCTCTGCCAGCACCATATGGATGGAGTTCGTTCCAATATCGATGACGGCGAGCTTAGACACCGAGGGTTCCTATGTGTAGCGGATTTATGGACCTTAATGAAAGAGTACGTGGTCTGTCAATCATGCGAATGTAAACTGTGTGTAGCATATACACTGTTAATCAAGAAATATACTGAGGAGCATACTCAAGGCGGGCACAGGCGTTATTCGACGACGAAATGGACGCTTCGGTTTCTCTGTCCACAATCGCCTGAATACTCGATGCACAGCGGGCGATCTTTTCCATAACTTGTGGTCGTGACCTCAATGGAGAGTCCTAACTCTCGAAGGTAGGATCGGACACTTCGCGCTCGGCGTTCGCCCAGCACGAGATTGTACGCGGAGGAGCCGAATTCATCGCTGCGCCCTTCTAAGATAAGATGCGTCACCTTCTCTTGCCGGAGCTCCTTTGCATTGGACTCCACCGAACGAATCGCATCCGTCGTAATAGAATCTTGATCGAAATCGAACAGAACGTCACCCAGTTTTCCCTCGATCAGGCCGGTGGCGTTTCGAGCCGAGAGTTCTGAGTGATGTGTCCGTGAGTCGGCCAATCGTTCGTCATCAGGAGCAATCACTTTGATCTGAGGTTCCTTAATCAGCTCTCCTTGGGCCATCCCCTCCTGACCCGACTTCGATTCCCACCACCATCGAGCCGCGCAACCCTGTAAGAGAAGAACGAGGATGACGAGCGTGCCTGACGCAATGACACGACATGCTTGTCTCATGGAGCGCCTCCGAGTAAAGGATAGACCGAGCATTACCGAGAAAGCGTCGATACCCCTTCATAGATCGGCCGAGTATCCGCGATCGGTTCCCATGTCAGAATCGCCAATGAGTCCTTAACGTATCGAGGGGTTCGCATACCGTTCAATACGCAGGTGACTCCGGGCGTACTCATGAGCAGCCATAACATCTTTTGTGAGAGCGACGCGGTGCGGCGCACGGTCGGCACAAGAGGGTCGACCATTCGCGCGATTTGTTCCGTCTGGGCTCGGCTCCGCAGCGTGGCATCGCGCCGGAGCCCACGCAACAGGAGGAGGAGTTCGGGAATATAGCGTTCGCGCCACTGCTCCCATTGCTCAGCGATCTCTCCCGAAAGCTGCTGCGAGAGCAACGTAACAATGCGATTGACGTGTGGCGCGATCATACGCTGTTCAATTTGTTCCCAATGTTCGAGCCCCTGTACCTTTGGACGGATACGCGACAGTTCTTCAGACCAATTAAAAAACTCGGCCGGCGCCGGGCCGGAGTCGACCGGTGAAATACGCGGGGCAATCGAGTTTCGGTAATCCTGTTCCAAGGTCTTGACCATATTCAGCTGGTGATCGATATCAATTGAGATGTCTTCGAGTGGAAGACTCGCGAGGCGCAGCATCGTATTCTTGGCCACCATCGCGTTCAGGGGGCGATTCACCAATATCGCGATGTTGTGTTTTGAGGCATGCTCCAATACGGTTTCAGTGTGAGACGGTCCGGTATTGGCCGTGACGGTGGCGCCGGATTCAAACAAATTCATCGGACACTGAAGAATGTGAAAGTGATGCGTCGAGACGCCCACGGCTTGAGCGGCAGCGTCGGCCGCCTGGAGCATCAGTGACAGCGAGGTAGCCTCGGGATCGTCAGGGAGGGAGGTCACGGTGTTGGAGGACACGCCGTACCCCCTGAGTCGCCCAGCGGAGATCTGCGACTCGAAATAGGCAAACGCCCGCCTAAGGCGAGCATAGAATGCTTCACGAAGTTTTTCGATGTCGGTGTCTCCGCGATGCGCCGCTTCCAAGAAAAAGTATTCGGGATTGTGCAGAAGGCAGACATCCAGCGTCGTCAGGCCAAGTCGGTCCAATGACAGGGCCAATTGGTCAGCCAAAAATTCCGGGTGAATGCAATGCCAGATGTCTTCTCCGTATTTGACGAGTTCGGGGTAGGGGCGGCCGGATTTCTCTCTCGCCTGGGCGAGTTTCAAGTTCTGTCCCTGGATATATCCGATTTTTGACACCACGATGATTTCGTTCCGTCGAATCTCCCCGGACGCAACCAGTTCCGCCAGGACGGACCCCACCAGTCGTTCACTATCGCCATCGGTGTAATTCGTCGAGGTGTCGATCAGATTGCAAGACTTCTGTACGGCCAGTCTCAAAGCCTCGCGGTATTCTGCATGCTGCATATCAACACGATAGGTCCCAAACCCTAACCGCGTTGTAGTTAAGCCGGTCGCACCGAGCACGGTCAAGCCGTTTGCCAAACCGGCTTCGCCGTCCCGTGCCATGACACGAGAGGCATAGGCTGCTGTTCCTTGAGCTGTAGCGCATCCGGAAAGACTGGTGCCACATAAGAGTCTCGGTTCGGCTTCGCGATCCGCTGACGCAGTCTGGTCGGCTTGTAATGCTACGGCGACGGAACGAGGATCGGTGATCGGTTGTCGACAGGTGTAGTTGCGACAGATATACAATGTGGACTTTCCAGAAACGGCAGACCTGTCTTGCAAAAGAGGCAGAGAGGTTGGCGTTCCAGGAGTGCCTGTTGCCACAATACGATTGGGAAGATACTGCTGCGCGATCGCTTCATGGAGCGCCTGAAAGTCACTATTTGATGGATCGCCGATGACGGCGAGTTCCACCGGGCCTTCGGTGAGAAAATCTACCACAGCCAGGCTTTTTGCAAACGCGCGGGGGTAACGAGTCACTTGTCGACCATAGGCGCGGACTGCCATCGTCGAGGCACGGCGCCAATCTTCACGGTCGAAGTGGAACGATAGACGCGCCAGTGCGGACGCTGCAACGGCATTGGCGCTGGGAGTCGCGCCGTCCGTGCCTTCGCGATGCCGTAGAATGAGGGATTCATGATGGGCGGCGGTGGTGAAGAACCCGCCCTGCTCCTGATCCATGAAATCTGAGATCAAATAGCCGGCCAGGTGTGCCGCCGCATGGAGATAGGATTCCGCCGCGCCTGCTTCATAGAGATCCAGCAACCCCTCCGTGAGGTACGCATAGTCCTCCAAGTAGGCGTCGAGGTGCGCGCGATCGGCACGCGACGTGCGCAATAAGCGTCCATCCGGCTTGGCATGGTGCTTGAGAAGAAAGTCGGCAGCCTGCTTGGCACAGTCGAGATAGACGGCCTCACCAAACACACGCGCGGCCTCGGCCATGGCGGACAACATCATGCCGTTCCATGCCGTGATAATTTTGTCATCCAGGCCAGGAGGGATGCGGCGCTTTCTCGCCTCGTAGAGAAGTGGTTTGGCGCGGGACGCTGTTTCCATTAATTCATCGGTTGTCACATTCAGCTGTCCGGCGACAGTTTCGATGGGTTGTAATCGATTAGGGATGCTTGTGTGCTCCCAATTGCCCGATGCCGTAATGTCGTATAGCCCGCAGAACAGGCGTGCATCCTCCTCGTGAGGGAGCACCTTCTGCACATCGTCTGGAGTCCAGACAAAAAACTTGCCTTCGACTCCCTCAGAGTCGGCATCGGTCGATGAATAGAATCCGCCGTTCGATCCGGTCATCTCTCGACGCACATAGTCGAGCGTTTCGGTCGCCACCTGTCGATAGAGCGGTTTCTTGGTGACTTGATAGGCCTCGACGTACACGCGCGCGAGTAGGGCGTTGTCATAAAGCATTTTCTCAAAGTGCGGCACCAACCATCGTGCGTCGGTGGAGTAGCGCGCAAAGCCACCGCCGATATGGTCGTAGATGCCTCCGGCCGCCATCATATCAAGGGTCTTCGTCACAATCGTGAGCGTGTGGGCATCGCCCGACCGCCGATGACTTCGAAGCAGAAACGACAATCCCGTCGCCGGCGGAAATTTTGGTGCTGTTCCAAACCCGCCATGGGTTTCGTCGAACTCCTCCTTGTACTGCGCCACTGCTTCTTCCAGCACCGATTCACTGATGGAGATGGGGGAGGGAGCCTGTCGTGCCCCCTGTATCCTGGCCGTCAACTCTTTGGCCTGATCTCGAACATCGGATGGATTGGTTGTCCAATAGTCGACAATCTTTTTCAGGACGGTGCCGAAGCCGGGCCGTCCCCACCGGTCTTCAGGAGGGAAATAGGTTCCGGCAAAAAATGGTTCTTGCGCAGGCGTCAGGAACACGGTCATCGGCCAACCGCCCTGACCATGATTCATCGCGACGGTGGCAGCCATGTAGATTTCATCGAGATCAGGCCGTTCCTCGCGGTCGACCTTGATACAGACAAAATGGCGATTCATAAGCTCGGCGATGGCCTCGCTCTCAAAGGACTCCCGCTCCATAACATGGCACCAGTGGCAGGCGGAATAGCCGATCGACAGTAAAATAGGACGATTTTTTTCTTTGGCGACCTGCAAGGCCTCAGGCCCCCAAGGGTACCAATCCACGGGGTTGTAGGCATGTTGGAGTAAGTACGGACTCGTTTCATGAACGAGTCGATTGGGCGGTCGTTTTTCAGACATAAGGGCACCCTAGCATCGCGACAAGAACAGCGTCAACGGAGATGGAGGGAATGAGTGTGAGGGTGCGTGAGTTGGAGTCTGCAATTCCGCTGGTTGCGATCAGAAGTTGTGATACGCTGGGTATGAAAGGCCATGAAAATGAGAGAGCACGGTTCCTATTCAAATTATCGTCTGACGGTTCGTCTCGAACTGGCGAATACACCCGGTATCTTTGCCAAGATGAATGCGCTCTTGGATGAAGAGCGGGCCAATCTTGTCGCCGTGGATCTGGTCTCAGCAACGAAGACCACGATGGTGCGGGATGTCACCTTCGACGTGCAGAACGAGGCGCACGGTGAACAAGTCTTGGCGCGGTTAGGTGCTCTGCCGGACGTGACCGTGCTTTCGGCGTCCGATCGCATTTTCCTGCTTCATCTTGGAGGAAAAATTCAGGTCAAAAGCAAGTTTCCGATCAGCACGCGACATGTGCTCTCGATGGTCTACACGCCTGGCGTGGGGCGAGTCTCTCAAGCGATCGCAAAGGATAAGTCCAAAGTCTTTACGTTTACGAGTAAGAACAATAGCGTGGCCGTCGTGTCGGATGGGTCGGCGGTCTTGGGATTGGGCAATCTCGGCCCTGAGGCCGCGCTGCCGGTCATGGAAGGCAAAGTCATGCTCTTTAAAGAGCTGGCGGATGTCAATGCTTGGCCGATTTGCTTGAGCACGCAGGAGCCGGATGAGATTGTACGGATCGTCCAAGGCATTGCGCCGAGCTTCGGCGGGATTAATTTGGAAGACATCAGCTCGCCGCGCTGTTTTGAGATCGAACAGAAACTGAAACAGTCGCTCGATATTCCGGTCATGCATGACGATCAGCATGGCACGGCTGTGGTGCTCTTGGCGGCGTTGACGAATGCCTTGAGAGTAATGGGGCGGTCACTCGAACAGGTCCGGATCGTGGTGAACGGTCTTGGCGCGGCGGGAACAGCCTGTTGTCGGATCTTGCTGGCAGCTGGGGCGACGCATCTATTGGGATGCGACAAGGAAGGCATTGTTTTATATGGAGAAGCCGAGCAGCTACGAGCCTGCCGCACAGATCTTCGTACCTGTTTGACCAGAGAGCAACCGAGAGGAACATTGCGCGATGCACTGAAAGGTGCCGATGTGTTCATCGGTCTCTCCGTCGGCAATGTTGTGACCGCGGCCGATCTTGATCTCATGGTTCCTGATCGAGTCGTGTTTGCCTTGGCCAATCCGGATCCTGAAGTGCCGCCGGAGGTGGGGCTTTCCCATTCTCGAATTTTCGCCACCGGGCGATCGGATTATCCCAATCAGATCAATAATGCACTAGCGTTTCCGGGCATCTTTCGCGGTGCGCTGGATGTTCAGGCCAGCCAGATCAACGAGGCGATGAAGTTGGCTGCCGCGCAGGCTATTGCGCAGGTGATTCCGGAAGAGACCTTGAGCGAAGACTATATCATTCCCAGTGTGTTCGATAAGGAAGTTGTGCCTCGTGTGGCGCGGGCCGTCGCCGCCGCCGCGCGCGCCAGCGGTGTCGCGAGGAGACGCACGAAGACGGACGATTCCTCCGTTCTTGAGTAGACTCCACTCATATTTCCGACCGGAAATAAACTGTCCAGTACCGCCTTCAGGCGGTCGATGCGGCTGTGGTACAATGCGCCTTTTTGGAAGTCCGAGGAGGCCATGCCGTTTTCGACCGCAAAATTTCTGAAGTTCCGAAACGGCATGCAGAAACGCATCGGATCACTGCGTGCCAAGACGGAAGACAGTCTGGAATGCGCCGTCGATACGATGATGGAAGAACGTGTCGACGGGTTTTTCCAGGTCGAACAGGGGCTTGAGGAAATCATCAAGTCGCTCGTCGAAATCGAGGAAGAATTGGAAACGATCCGAGATTTAGCGGGTGCCATGCGTCTGGAGTCTCGACTGGAGTTCGTCGAAGAGCGGTGGGATGAGTTCGACAGCGAAATCCGAGAACGCCCGCGACGGCGCCGCAAACGAGTCAGCCTCGCGGATATGCTCAAAGCCGCCAGCGGCAGCGGAAGCACGCTGGAGAATCCCAGCGCGGTGACGAACGCGGTGGATGCCTATGCGATCATGGGTGTGGAGTTCGGTAGTTCGCTTGGCGACATCACCGCAGCGTTTCGTATCAAGGCGAAGCAGTTGCATCCTGATGCCAACAACGGCGATCGTAGCTCCGAGCCGGAACTTCGTCGGATGTTGGAAGCCTATCAATTTTTGAAAGAATACCTTAGTCTCAGTAATACGGAGCCGATGCAGCCTCCGAATCGACCTTATCGCCCCTCTGAGTGACAAACCTGTGACGACTTCTCAGCAGCCCTACATTACGAGTGCGACCGGGCTTCGCGAATTGTGCGAACAATTGAGAGACAGTCCGCGGTTGGCCCTTGATACGGAATTCGTCGGAGAAGAGACGTTCGTGCCGAAGCTCGAACTGATTCAAGTCGCCACAGAACGCACGGCGGCCGTGATTGATTTTCCAGCCGTTCAATCAGAGGGGGCGATCAGCGAGTTCTGGGAGATTGTCTGTGATTCAAGAATTGAGAAGGTCGTGCATGCCGGGCGGCAAGACCTCGACCTCTTCGCGGTCCATGCCGGGCAAATCCCAAAGCCGTTCTTCGACACCCAAATTGCCGCGGCGATGGTAGGGTTCGGTCCTCAAGTAGCCTATGCCAATCTGGTTCAACGGGTCCATGGCAAGCGGCTGGACAAAGCTCATACCTTTACGAATTGGAGTGCTCGCCCGTTGTCCAAGGATCAGTTGGCCTATGCACTGGAAGATGTGACGTTTTTGCTGGCCATTCATGACCATCTGCACGGCCGCTTAGCGAAGCTGGATAGGCTTCAATGGGCGGATGAAGAATTTTCTCGTCTTGCAGGGGTCGTCGGCGAGACTCGGCGCGAACCACAAGAACGCTATCAACGCATACGAGGCTGGGATCAGCTGAAGCCGAAATCGGCCGCCGTGCTTCGGGAACTCGCGGCGTGGCGTGAAGGGGAAGCGAAGCGGAGAAACGTACCTCGAGGGCGGGTGGTTCGGGACGAAGTGCTACTGCAGCTGGCACGGCATCCGCCGCATCAGGATGAACTGCGTAAGGTGAGGGGCCTCCATGCGTCAGAGATCGACCGCAACGGAGAGTCGATTCTCGCTGTGATCCAGTCGGCACTTGCACTGCCCTCCTCGGCGTGGCCGGTGCTCGCCAAGGAGCGAAAGCCTGAGCCGGAATCGAACGGATTCGTGGAATTGCTTCAGGCGATCGTGAAGGCCCGAGCCATGGAGGAAGAAATTGCGCCGACGTTGTTGGCGACGACGTCCGATCTTCAAGAACTCGTCGACGCCAAAGCGAATCGAGCAACGCTGGATCTTCCACTCCTGAAAGGATGGCGCCGACGCTTGGTGGGTGAGCTCCTGCTCGGCGCATTGGACGGAAAGGTCGCCTTCACTCTTGATCCACGCACGAGGGCGATACGGTGGTCGCCTGTGGAGCAGACCACCGACCGCTCGCTGAGTGAGTGAGCTGAAAAGAGACTCCAGCCGGTGTTACTACGACCATAGGATTCAGAGGCTACATCCTACAAGAGCTGTTTGAGGGAGTCTGCAGGCCTTGCCAGAATCGCCTGATCTCCGTGTTCGACGAGCGGTCGCTGAATGAGATCCGGGTGTTGGATCATCAGGTCGAGGAGCTCATCATCGGACAGTGTTTTCTTCGCCAGGCCTAGCTCCTGATAAATGTCTTCTTTGGTCCTGAGCACGTCCTTGGGGGAAAGACCAGCTTTCTTCAGTACGCGCTTTAACTGCGCTTTGGTGAATGGTTGCTCGTAGTAGTTAATCGCAGTGAACGGCTTGCCGCTCTCTTTGAGCAGTTGGACGGCCTGGCGGCACGTCGTGCAAGTCGGTTTTTGATAGATGGTCATGTCTGCCATACAGAACTCCTTTGGTGAAAAGACGTGTCTTGACGATTTTTTTTCGTCTATGTTAGATCCCAATCAGTGATCGTTCTGCAAGAGGATTTTTTATGCCGTGGATCGGAACCAGCTCGGCCGGTGGGTTTACCTGTACGACAACCGCTCAACGAACGTTGAAAGATCTCCGTATCAAGCGGAAAGGCCAGCCGGTCTACGTCCTCGGGCATGTGGATGCGCGTAAAGGGCAAGAAGCACTTTTCGAGGCCTTCAACGATCGGCTTGCGGTCGTCAAGTTCAGCGACGGCGGATTGGTAGGCTACGATCCTCGCGAGCTCTTGCTCCCCACGGAAATTGATGAGCAGGGTGTGCCCTATTTCGAAATTCGCTCATGCCAATCTTGTCATATCCTCTTTCCGCTCACCATGGAGGAAGCCGATTCGGACCATGAACCTGAGCAGTGTACCGACTGTGTAGCATCCGTACCATAGTTCAGGCGGGCTCGCTAAGGATCTGATCGCCCTCTCGTGTGTCCCGATACGAGACAACACCGATGCGTGAGGATTGTGCCGACCTCTTGTTCGAGCTTAATCGACGAGCGGTGCTACTTCCAAGGCCTTTTTCAGTAGGCAGTCCCCTGCAAATCCTTGTAAGACCATCGGCAACATGGCCCCGTCGATTGCGCGAACCGACAGCACACGGAATCCCTCCGGGGATCTCTGTCCTTCGAGCTTGAGAGCGTGGCAGATTTCCAGCTTGTTCCAGGTCAAATTAGCGAGAATGTGGTCAGAGGCCAACAACTTCGTGTCCGTGACCGTCCCGTCGATGGCGATCTTGACCGGAACACGTGTCTTGTCCTTGGGCGGTTCGCTGACGACGGCGAATGCGATCAGGCCGTCCTGTGCTGGGCTGAATGACGTGTCCATGATTGTCATCGTCATGATGAGGAGGCAACCAGGGAGGATGGTGTGTATCCGTCTCATGCAGTTCTCACTCGATGTGCGGCCTGCGCGGAAGAATATCGCAACCTTATTTTTATTGCCGAAACTGTTTCAGCAGGCTTCACCATGCAGCACATGATCAACAAGAGCGTGACATAGTCTGTTCAGATTCAGTATGCCAAGCAGGATTTTCCATTTCAACAAGGCCACGATGTCATGGTAGGTTACAAGAAGGAGCAAGCCATTTGGGTTCATCCGAGGGTGAATCATGCCGCATGATTTTATGCCGGGGTTAGCTGGTGTTCCGGCCGCGACCTCTTCGATCAGCGATGTCGACGGTCAACGCGGCCTGCTTGAGTATCGCGGTATTCGTATCGAGACGCTCTGTGCCGACTCCTCCTACCTGGAGACGGCGTATCTCCTCCTCTTCGGGCATCTTCCTTCGGCGACGGAGCTCAGGCAATGGGTCACGGATGTCACGCATCATCGTCGCATTAAATTCCGCATCATCGACTTGCTGAAATGTTTGCCCGAGCAGGGCCATCCCATGGATGCCCTCCAGGCCGCAGTGGCGGCGTTGGGCATGTTCTATCCCGGGCGTAATGTCAAAGACGTTGCGAATAATTATTGGAGCGTCGTGCGACTCGTGGCAAAAGTGCCGACGATCGTGGCCGCATGGGCGCGGCTGCGCCATGGAGATGATCCGATCCCTCCACGGGATGATCTCGGGTTCAGCGAGAATTTCTTGTATATGCTCACGGAGTCCGTCGCACCTCAGCTCTGGTCTGAGATCTTCGATGATTGCCTGATTCTCCATGCCGAACATACGATGAACGCTTCAACGTTTACAGGATTGGTCACGGCGTCGACGTTGGCCGATCCCTATACCGTGGTGGCCTCGTCCATCGGCGCGTTGAAAGGGCCATTACATGGAGGAGCGAATGAAGAAGTGGTGGTCATGCTCAGAGAGATCGGCACCCGGGAGCAGGCTCGGGCGTATGTGGAACGGTCTCTCCAAGGCAAGAACAAGCTGATGGGGTTCGGCCATCGCGTGTATAAAGTCAAGGATCCGCGTGCCACGGTCTTGCAAGAGCTTTGTCGGCGCCTGTTTCATGCGCATGGCAGTTCGCCGATGTATGATGTGGCTCTGGAGGTAGAAGCCGCAGCCGGGGAATTATTGAACAGTAAGGGAATTTACCCCAACGTCGATTTCTACTCCGGCATCATCTATGACAAGATGGGCATCGACACCGACCTCTTTACGCCGCTCTTTGCCATGGCGCGCGTGTCGGGCTGGCTCGCCCATTGGCTTGAACAGTTGCGCGAAAATAAGCTCTTTCGACCCGACCAAATCTACTCCGGTGAGCATAACCGTCCCTACATTCCCATCGATCAGCGATAATCCCTGTATTAACAAGGCCTCACCATCCTCTTGACTTACGGTCTCTTCGGTTTATCTATCTATTCAGGCAGTTCAATCGGCGCGGCGCCAGCGCAGTGAACCTGACAGTCATACTCGAACTGGTCATTAAGGAGGTTACCATGGCACTCGTACGATGGGATCCGTTTGTGGAATTGGAAGAAGTTTCGGCTCGACTGAATCGCATGTTCGCGCGTCCGGCTACGGCGCAAAACAACGGGAAAGAAGCTCTGATCGTGGCCGATTGGACACCCTCGGTGGACATCAGTGAAACCGACGGGGAGTATCAGATCAAAGCCGAGATTCCGGATGTCAAGAAGGAAGATGTGAAGGTGACGCTTGAAGATGGCGTGCTCACCATTCAGGGTGAACGGAAGTATGAGAAGGAGGAGAAGGGAAAGAAGTTTCATCGGATCGAGCGGTCCTATGGCAGCTTTGTTCGAACCTTTTCCGTGCCCGACGTCATCGAAGCGGAGAAGGTGAAGGCCGAGTTCAAAGATGGGGTATTGAACCTCCATCTGCCGAAGTCGGAGAAAGCCAAGCCTAGGGCCATCGATGTCAAGGTGGCATAAGCCTTCTCGAAAACAGGTGCTTTAAATGGGGGCCCGCCTCACAGGCGGGCCTCTGTCTGTTTCGATGCCCAGCGAGTCGAGAACACGAAGGGCTTGTCTCCCCTCATCATAATTTGGTAAGTAATCCTGATGGCATTCGCCTGTTTGTGGGCAGTGTGTTCTTGGGTAATTCCACCTTTATCTGGAGGTTAATGATGGCTCGTCAGCATTGCGGTGCGTTTCGGGCGCTCGTAATCGGGATGGGGCTTCTTTTTTCCTGGTCTGGTATGGTGAGCATGGCTGATGCTCAGGCAACGACTGAGGAAAGTACGGTACAGTCGACTGATACACGAGACCACGGTGACGCATCGGTGGGCAAGCGAAAGGGGCAGTCTCCCTCAAACAAACGAGCGTCAAAAAAGGCGGAGTCCAAAACGAAAGGCAAGCGGAAAGGTCAGGCGCCTGAAAACAAGCCGACCCAAAAAGATGCTCCACCGGTGGAAGGGCGGCAAGGACAATCGCCCAGTGCTGATGAAGGGGCGTATTAGCATAGTACTGCGATGAGACCAATTCCTTCTGTTGAAGAGGGAGGATGAGAATACGGTTTTGCGAAACAAAATAAGCTCCGCTCGTTGCCAATAGATGCTCACGCCTATACGGGCGTGAGCATCTATTCCGACGAGATGCTCACATCCTGAATGGCGTGGGAACTATGTACCATGGCTTTATGACTGCTCACCGGATCTCCACGATTTCTTCCTGATACAGACGTATCGGACCTATTCCTGGATCTATGAATGGATCTATTCCAGTAGGCTCATCTTTGCGTATTGCGTATTCAGTGAAAACGAGTAGAGTGCACCGCACGATCATCAGGAACACCATCAATTTCTGACAAGGTTCGCGTGTGCTGGCGAGGCAAACCGAGGGTTTTGAGTTTTAGATGCCACACGGGTCGTCGTCATGGACTCGTGTGATAGAGGAATCGGCGAGTAGTGCGCAGCTCTTATCATCTTCAACCTGTGTAGACCCAAAATACCGAGGAGGTTTTGATCGCTCCTCTGCATCAATGAAGAAGGCCTGTCGATGCTCCACCGAATTGTCGAACTTGTTTGTGCCATAACATGTTTGATGAGGTGAAGATGAGAACTCTTCGTTATGTGCTGATGACCGTCGGAATGATGCTGTCGCTTGGAGGGGTCGTGGCCGTGTTTAACTTTGACCGGCCCTCGGACATGTTTTCAGTCGCGTGGTGGATGATCGTCGGTGGCTGGTCCCTGGCCTTGATCGGCATGGGGATGGACATCATCCAGTTATTTAAGCTCGTACAACGCAAACCATCGTACATGTTTGAATCAGAGACGAATAGGCCCAAAGGAGTTGAAGGAGAACTGACTCGCCTCGGATGATCTGAGAGTGGAGCAGCGCGACAATTCTCTGTCGACGTAAAAGAGTTGCACAGATCGTGTGATTGTCGGTTGTCCGGAAAGCCCGCTTCATTAGGTGGACTCTTCATTCCTCCCGTTGTTGTTTCACATCGCTGTTTGCTGAATCCCTTCATTACGGTGACAACTCAAGTCAGATATCGAGATGGCCCTTCATTGACAATGCCGGCGAAGAATGGGTAAGTGTTGCCACGTAAACAGGTGGAGTTCCCATTCTTCCGAATCAAAGGGGATCATGATCATGAAGTACATGAGTGTGCTGCTCGTCGGGGCTTTGCTGGCACCGGTTTCTGTTCTAGCGGAAGGACACGGCGGTGAGATGTCCGATGCCAATATGGAAATTCTGAAGGAAAAAGTCAAAGCCGATAAAAAACTGCTGATTGCCGGGAATATGGAGCTTACCGATGCGGAAGCCAAGAAATTTTGGCCCCTGTACGACTCCTACCAAGCGGAGCTGAAGGGACTGAATGAACGTCTTGGCCGGACGATTATGACGTACGCAAAGGGGTATGAAGAAGGGAAAGGGCATATTACCGAAGAGATGGCCAAGCAGCTCTTGGGCGACTATCTTGCCGTCGAAGAGACGGAAACCACATTACGACGTACCTATGCGGATAAAATCGGAAAGGTGTTGCCGGCGACAAAAACCGCGCGATATCTTCAGATGGAAAGCAAAATTCGCGCGCTCTTGCGGTTCGAGTTGGCTCAGCAAATTCCCCTCGTGTACTAGCAGCCAATATTGACGTAAGCCACGCGGATGCCTTGCTCGCGTGGCTTGCGTCAGCGACGAAACGAGTCCATGCCTTTCACGACATCTGACAAGAGTTTGTCGGCCTGTTTGGCTCGTACTCGTTTTCGGTACAAGCGGTGCACAATGGTGAGGAGGATTCCTACGACGGCGGCCATCGAAAGTTGCCATTCACTGTCGCTCATAGACCCACCATACCTCTGTGTGAGTGTTTGAACAAGATGTGATGTTATGTGATCATCAATGACGTCTAAGAGCGAATCGATAAATCTTTCCGAGTTGATCGCGTGCCATGACTGTGACTCCTTGCAGCGGCGAGTGCCGTTGCCGTCAGGAGGAGCCGCTCGGTGCAGCAGATGCGATGCCTTGCTCTATCGCTCATGCCCGAACGGCATGCAGCGGGCCCTAGCCTATACGGTTGCGGCCCTGTTTTTATTCTTGATCGCGAATGCCTATCCCATCGCGGGGATCGAGGTACAGGGCGATCGACAGGCCGCCAGCCTGTACGGAGCTGTCTTCTTGTTGTGGCAAGAAGGGCACATTGGAGTTGCCACGTTGGTTGGGTTCACCACACTCGTGACGCCGAGCATCCAGATCGGGTTGATGCTTTTTCTTCTGATCCCGCTTCAGCTGAATCACCTCATCACAGGCGCGGTGCCGGTGTTACGGGTATTGAGAGTAGTGCGTCCCTGGAGCATGATGGAGGTCTTTTTTCTCGGCGTGCTTGTCTCACTGTTCAAGTTGGAGCAGTTGGCGCAGGTGGAGACGGGCGTGGCGCTCTGGGCATTCGCCGCCATGATTCCCGTCATGATTGCTTCAAGAATGGCGTTTGAGCCGGATGAGGTTTGGGAGAAAGTGAGTGCACTGTCATGAGCGACGTCGCCATGACTGCGGCCCAATTGGGGTTCTATGGATGTCCGACCTGCCGTCGTGTGACGGAACGTGTCCCGAGTAGCGGTGATGTGCGATGTGGACTGTGCGGCACGCCGTTGTACCTGCGAAAGCCGAACAGTATCAGTCGGACCTGGGCGATGCTGCTCTCGGGGTACATGCTGTATATCCCTGCCAATGTCCTGCCGGTGATGCATACCGGCTCACTGTTTGCGACACAGTCCGATACGATCATGAGCGGGATTGTGTATCTCTGGACATCAGGATCATGGTACCTTGCCGCGATTGTATTCATCGCCAGCATTGTCGTTCCCGCAGCCAAACTGGCCGTCCTGACGTTTCTTCTTGTATCGGTCCAGCGACGGTCGAGGTGGGCTCCGTTCGACCGTACGACGATGTATCGAGTCGTGGAATTCATCGGGCGTTGGTCGATGCTGGATATTTTTGTTGTCACGATTTTGGTGGCCTTGGTTCGATTGCAGTCTCTGGCGACGATCACCGTGGGATGGGGAGCAGTCGCATTCGGTGCCGTCGTGGTGCTGACGATGACGGCAGCCATGCAGTTTGATCCCAGGCTGATCTGGGACCCTCTAGCGGATGGACCGCGTTCGCGAGTCGATTAAGATGGATGTTCGCAATCTCCCGGAAGTTCGCCCTCAACGCACGTGGGGATGGTCTGCTCAGCGTGTCTGGATCATTCCGATCATTATCGCTCTGGTCGGCGGATGGTTGGTGATGAAGGGCATTCTAGAGAAAGGGCCTACGATTACGATCAGCTTCAAAACGGCCGAAGGGATCGAAGCGGGTAAGACGAAGGTCAAGTATAAGAACGTCGATGTCGGCCAGGTCAAAGCGGTCAGACTCAGCGAGAATCTCCGCGAGGTGATCGTCGTCGTCGAATTGGTCAAGGCAGCGGAACCCTACATGATCGAAGATACGAGGTTTTGGGTGGTGCGGCCGCGAGTCGCCGGCGGGCAAGTCTCGGGCCTGACGACGCTCTTTTCAGGTTCTCATATCGGTGTAGATATCGGGCATTCTACCGTCGCGCAACGGGAGTTCGTCGGATTGGAAGTCGCCCCCATCGTGGCGGCGGGTGTTCCAGGCCGACAGTTTATTCTTCGAGCCGAGACGCTTGGGTCGTTGCAAGTCGGGTCTCCCGTATTTTTTCGTCAGGAAGAAGTGGGGAAGGTCGTTGCGCATACGGTCGATCAGGACGGAAAGGGCGTCACGTTCAAAGTGTTCGTCGACGCGCCGTACGATCGGTATGTCACGGCCGACACCAGATTTTGGAATGCCAGCGGCGTCGATGTCTCGCTGGATACCGCAGGGGTGACCGTGAATATGCAATCGCTCGTGTCTGTGCTGATCGGCGGAGTCGCATTTGAAATGCCGCCGGGAGCTGAATCTGAGCAGCCGGTCGCGGAAGGGCAGGAGTTTCGCCTGGCGACCACGCGAGAAGAAGCGATGAAATATAAGGATTTGATCGTCGAACGGTATGTGCTGTATTTTCCGCACTCCCTACGAGGGTTGTTCGTCGGAGCGCCCGTGGATTTTCGCGGGATTATCGTCGGAGAAGTCAAATCCATGAATGTGGAAATTGATGAGTCAAATACCGTCTTCCGATTTCCTGTCGAGGTGGAACTGTATCCCAGTCGCTTGGTGAAGATGATGAAGCGTGCCTCGCCGAATTTTCTGGAGGATGATCAAGTCCGTCTGCGCAAGCGTTGGGATCAAATCGTGGCGAACGGATTGCGGGCACAACTGGGTGTTGCAAGTGTGCTGACCGGCCAATTATACGTCGCGATGGATTTTTTCCCCGGCGCCGCTCCCGCAAAGATGGATTGGACTCATGATCCGCCGGCCATCCCGACGGTACCGGGTATCACGGAAGAGATCCAAAAGCTGATCGTGCATTTGTCGAAAACACTGCGAAAGTTTCCGCTGGAGGAGATCGGGACGGATTTCAGGACTACGCTCCAGGCCTTGACCAAGACGCTCGACAAGAGCGACAAATTCGTCGAGCGACTTCAGGATGAGGTGACGCCGGAGATCAAGAAGGCGCTTGACGACATGCGTCGCACCTTGAAAGTGGCCGAACGCACGCTTGCGGATGAATCGCCGACGCAAGTGGAACTGCAGAACACGTTGAGAGAATTGGGGCGAACCGCAGAGTCAATCCGGCTGTTATCGGACTATCTTGAGCGGCATCCGGAGGCCCTGATTCGCGGCAAAAAAGAAGGTGGACGATGAGGTGGCGAGTCGTTCGCGCAGTCGCGGTGACGCTCATCATCGGATCGATGAGCGGGTGCCTGTCTTCTCCTCCGACACATTTCTACACGTTGAGTGTGGAGACGCCCACCGGGCATCAGACTGCCGGGAGGTCGGCTCTCAGGATTGCGATCGATCCGATGACCATTCCGGAGGTCGTCGATCGGCCACAATTCGTCGTGCGGTCCGGCCCGAATACGGTGTCGTTCATCGAAGACCATCGATGGGCTGAGTCGCTGAAAAGAGAAATTCCTCGCGTGCTCGCGGAGAACATGGGGAGGCTCCTGGGAACCGATGAGGTCTGGGCCTCTTCGCAGCATAGAAGCGGGCCGGTCGGGTATCGCCTTTCCGTAGACCTTCCAAAGTTCGAAACGAACAGCGGCAAAGAGGTTTTGCTGGAAGCTCTCTGGACGATTAAGCGTGCCTTGCCGGATGGTGAAGACCAGAGAAAAACCGGACGTTCAAGCGTCCATCTCTCTGTAGACGGAGAAGGCTACCAGGCGATTGCGTCGACCTACAGCCGCGCACTCGCCGTCATGAGCGAAGAGGTAGTCGATGCGATTCGCTCAATGGAAGCGCGTACTCCGTAAGTCTGTCTGCCGCCCTGTGGCCTCGACTGTCAGAGAGCCGTTTGGTCTCCGCTTTCCTTCACGCACCACGTGTGTGTGCTCCTTATGGCACGATCAGTCGTGGGTGGGTTACGCTGCCTGCTCTTGTGAAAATTGAGGAGCTGAGTTTATCATGAGGCCCGCAGACCGCAAGAATCTCTCATACATGGAGCACCGCGAATGAAGAACGATCAGCAGAGTCACAGGTCAGGGTCGACTCGTATGGAGCGAGACACGATGGGCGAACTGGCGGTTCCCGCCGAGGCCTATTATGGGGTACAGACAGCCCGTGCCATCGAAAACTTTCCGATCAGTTCCCTCCGCATGCCGCGAGCCGTCATCCGAGCCATGGGACTGATCAAGCGGGCCGCCGCGAGCGTGAACCACTCTCTTAGCTTGTTGGAGAAAAAACCTGCAGAGGCGATCAAGCAGGCGGCGACGGAAGTCGTCGATGGAAAGCTGGACGCCGAGTTTCCCGTCGATATTTTCCAGACGGGGTCCGGGACCTCCACCAATATGAACACGAACGAGGTCATTTCGAACCGCGCGACGGAGTTGCTTGGCGGCGCACGCGGCAGCAAACTCGTCCATCCGAATGACCATGTGAATCTCGGCCAATCGAGCAATGATGTGATTCCAACGGCCATTCATATCGCCGCATCGGAAATGATGCAACAGCAGCTCCTGCCGGCGTTGACTCGGCTGCACAAGGCCTTGAAGGGTAAGGCCAAGGAATTCGATACGATCGTGAAGATCGGGAGGACGCATCTCCAAGATGCTACGCCTGTTCGCCTCGGACAGGAATTCGGCGGCTACGCCAGACAGATCGAGCTCGGCATTCAACGAGTCAAACAAGCGCAGGCGGCTTTGAGTGAGGTGGCACTGGGAGGCACCGCCGTCGGGACTGGGTTGAACTGCCATCCGAAGTTTTCCACCAAGGTCATGGCGATCATCTCAAAAGAGACCGGCTGTTCCTTCAAAGAAGCCAAAAACCATTTTGAAGCCCAGTCGGCACAGGATTCGCTTGTCGAGGCCAGCGGGCATCTTCGAACGCTGGCCGTGAGCCTGATGAAAATCGCCAATGACATTCGCTGGCTGGGCTCCGGCCCGCGCTGCGGACTCGGAGAAATCAACTTGCCGGAAACGCAGCCTGGTTCATCCATCATGCCGGGGAAAGTGAATCCCGTCATTGCAGAGTCCGTCACCATGGTGTGTGCGCAAGTGATCGGCAATGATGTGACGGTGACGGTCGGCGGCCAGGCCGCAAATTTTGAGCTCATCGTCATGATGCCGGTCATGGCCTACAATCTGTTGCAGTCGATTGAGCTGTTGGCGACGGCCTCCAATAATTTCTCAGCGAAGTGTATTCAGGGCATCAGGGCAAACGAAGAGCGCTGCAAGAGCCTCATTGAAGAAAGTTTGGCGATGTGTACCGCCTTGGCGCCGGAGATCGGCTATGAGGCGGCGGCGAAATTGGCCAAGGACGCTTACAAGTCCGGCAAGACGGTTCGACAAGTGGCGAGAGATCAGAAAGTCTTACCCGAAAAGCGACTGACCGACCTTCTGGATCCGTGGCGTATGACTGAACCAGGTGGACCAGTGGGGAGTGCTGGGGGATAGTTGGACGGCAAACAGGTAGTGTCTTGCGGCAATGAATTTGCCTGCTCCGGTATCATGCGTGTTCTCGGCATCAGACGTCATTTCATCATTGGTTTTCTGGTCGTGCTGGGTGCAGGCTTGGTCTCCGGGTGTACCGCAACCGGACGTCAGTCGATACAAGATGAAAGAAGCGTGATTCCCACTATGGGCACACGTGGGGGACATTGCTGTGCTATGGCCAAGGCGGTTCCGAGGCAGACGGCATTGGCCAAAACAGCCGTGCGATTTGTGGGACACTCACGGATTCGGATCGGCGGCCGGAGCTATGCTCCGGATTGCTCGGGCTTTGTTCAAGGCGTCTATGCGTCGCAGCGTGTCGATGTCTATGATGGGTTGGGCGAGCTTAACGGCGGCAATGGCGTGGGGCGTATCTTCACGCATATGGTGCAACACGGGCGAATCCATTATGGCCCAACCGTTCATCCCGGGGATTTGGTATTTTTTCACAACACCTGGGATTTTAACCATGATGGATTGCCGAACGATCCGCTTACGCATGTCGGTGTCGTCGAGGGGGTGGAGCATGACGGCACCGTGGTGTTCGTGAGTTCGGTGTCGGCAGGAATTCGACGCTATCGGATGAATCTTGGTCAGCCCGCTGTGCACAAGGCTGCCGATGGACGAGTCTTGAACGACTTTCTGCGACGCAAACTGCCCGGCGATATCAAGGGTACACAGTATCTGACGGGAAAACTGTTTGCCGCCTTTGGAACACTCGCACAGTAACGACGCTCTATTCCTCATGTTCTATTCATCGGTATCGGCGATACATATATGTATGACACGTTCTAAACGAAGAGGACACCAGGACAGATGACGACCTCAACAGCTCAGACGTCGACCGAGACAGCACAACCCAAAATTGTTTCCCGCATTGCCGGAGAACTGAACGTGGGCATGCATCAGGTGGGGGCAGCCGTCGCATTGCTTGATGAAGGAGCAACGGTTCCGTTTATTGCCCGATATCGAAAAGAAGCGACCGGGAATCTGGATGATACCCAACTGCGCACACTGGAAGACCGGCTGCTCTATTTACGTGAGCTGGAAGAGCGGCGCACGGCGATTCTGACTTCGATCGAGGAGCAAGGCAAGCTGACGGACGCTCTGCGGGCCAGTATTGAAGCTGCAGAGACGAAGCAGGCTGTCGAGGACTTGTATCTGCCGTTCAAGCCGAAACGCCGAACCCGTGCCCAGATCGCGCGTGAAGCGGGATTGGAGCCGTTGGCCGACAGCCTCTTGACCGATCCCTTGCTGGATCCGGAACAAGAAGCGCTCAAGTATCTTCGTGTTGTGCCGGCTGCCGAGGGGGTTGAAGCGATCAACGTGCCCGATGCTAAAACTGCATTGGAAGGTGCGCGCGACATCCTGATGGAGCGGTTCTCGGAAACTGCCGAGTTGTTGTCCGTGCTTCGTACGAGACTCTGGGACCAGGGCGTCCTGACGTCGACGGTGATGAAAGACAAGGAAACGGCTGAAGGGGAAAAATTTCGTGATTACTATGCCTATGCGGAACCGATGAAGGCCATTCCGTCGCATCGGGCGCTTGCGTTGTTCCGAGGTCGGACGCTCGGGGTCTTGCGATTGGAACTCGGATTGGGAGAGCTTCTAGAATCGGTCGTGCCTCATCCCTGTGTGTCGATGATTGCGGCTCATGCGAAAATTGAAGATCGTGGTCGCCCTGCGGATAAATGGTTGGCCGGCGTCTGTGAGTGGACCTGGCGTATCAAGATCCATTCGCATCTCGGTGCCGAACTGTTGACGCAACTACGCGACATTGCGGAAGCGGAGGCGATCAAAATTTTCGCCAAAAATCTCCACGAATTGCTCTTGGCGGCGCCGGCTGGACCCAAAGCGATCCTGGGCTTAGATCCCGGTATCCGCACCGGTTGTAAAGTGGCCGTCGTGGATGTCACCGGGAAAGTACTGGATACGCTGACGATCTATCCGCATCAGCCTCGTAATGACTGGCAAGGATCGCTGGACACATTGACACGTCTGATTTTTCACCATGGCGTAGAATTGTTGGCGATCGGCAATGGAACGGCGAGCCGGGAGACAGAAAAATTGGCAGTCGACGCGATGAAGTTGGTCGCTACTCAGAAGCCGGATCAGAAGGTGGTGAAAATCGTCGTCAGTGAAGCCGGCGCGTCGGTGTACTCGGCGTCAGCATTGGCTGCGGCAGAATTCCCTGAGTTGGACGTCAGCCTGCGTGGGGCGGTGTCCATTGCCAGACGGGTGCAGGATCCGCTGGCTGAACTGGTCAAGATTGAGCCGAAGGCGATCGGAGTCGGTCAATATCAGCATGATGTCAATCAACGGGCCTTGGCACGATCGCTCGACGCGACGGTTGAAGATTGCGTGAACGCGGTCGGTGTGAACGTCAATACGGCGTCGGTTCCCTTGTTGGAACGAGTGTCCGGCTTAAATAAAGCGCTGGCCAAAAACATTGTGGATTATCGGAATGCGCACGGACCATTTCCCAATCGGGCGGCGGTCCGCAATGTCCCGCGCCTTGGTGACAAAACGTTCGAACAGGCAGCAGGCTTTCTGCGTATCCCCGACGGCGACAATCCCTTGGATCGCTCTGCCGTGCATCCGGAAGCCTACCCCGTGGTCGAACGCATTCTGACCAAACTCGGAACTGGAATTGCCGAAGTGATGAGACAGCCAACTATCTTAAAAGGATTATCACCGGACGAGTTTACCGACGATGTGTTCGGTGTGCTGACGGTTCGAGACATTCTTGCAGAGCTGGAAAAACCTGGACGTGACCCGCGTCCTGAATTTAAAACGGCCACCTTCCGCGAGGGTGTCGAGTCCATGAGTGATTTGCAGGCCGGGATGGTCTTGGAAGGTGTCGTGACGAACGTTGCGGCGTTCGGGGCCTTTGTCGACATCGGCGTCCATCAGGACGGACTTGTGCATGTGTCGGCACTGGCGAATAAATTTATTAAAGATCCACACGAGGTGGTCAAGCCGGGGCAGGTTGTGAAGGTCAAGGTGATCGATGTCGATCTGAAGCGTCAGCGTATTGCCCTGACAATGCGTCTCGAGGATACGGCGAGTCGATCTGTTCCTTCGACACAGTCCGGAAGCAAGCCGGCGGGTGATCCATCAGGACGTGGCTCGTCGACATCCAACCAACCGACTCGATCGCCTCAACCGATCGGAGCCATGGCACTGGCCTTGGCAAAGGCTAGAAATAAGCAATAGCGGATACTGAATTATGCACTGAGGAGTTACATCTATGGGTTATCAGATAGCGAGGAAGTCAACTCAGTCAGTGTCTTGGTTGTGCTGGTATTTGTAGTGGCAGCTCTGTCTGAAAACTTAGAGCTCAAGGAACACCAACTTACTGACCTTCTTCTACGTCTGATGACGGAAATGGTCTAATGAATGTTGGGACTCCTGCTATATTGATGAAATCAGGGACAAGGGAGCCTCCCAAAACATACACCTTACCTCCTACTTCAGCTACTGTTGTAGAATGTCTTGGAACTGGAACGGAGACCTGGGTCGTCCAAACATTGGAAACGAGGTCGTATTCTTGTACGGTGTCATGGATGTCTGAGGCACTATAGCCCCCAATCGCGTACAGCTTGTTCTTCATGGGAACTGCAGCGAGTCTCATTTGAGAGAGAGTTTGTGGAGGGGAGGGTCGAATGATCCATGTGTTGCTTGCTGGGATATACTCTGCAAACGAACTGGAAGTGAGTGCATAAAGCTTTCCACCCAATGATGCCACGGTATATTGGGCATTTCCGAACGGGACTGGCGACTTGCTTGTATCCCACGTGTTAGACGTTGGGTCATACTCAAATGTAGAAGAAATTGGTGGGTTACCGTTGTTGTTAAAAACGGTGATATAGATCTTGCCGTTTACAGCCGTGCCGGCGATAAACCTATTACCGAGGATAGGGTTCACGGAATTGCCGGTCGGCATTGAAGCCTTGGAAGTCCAAGTATTAGTCGACGGGTCATACTCCTCAGTTGCATAAGAATATGTCACTTGGTTGGCGTCAACATAAATCATCCCTCCGATTGCATAGATTTTGTTATTTGTCGTTGCCACAACCGGAGAGCGGCGCGCAGTCGGCATGTCGGCTTTGGTTGCCCACGTATCCGTAGCTGGATCATACTCTTCAGTTGTTGTCAGTGCGCTTCCTGAAAATCCCCCGACGACATAGACTTTGTTGTTCACAACCGCAGCACCAGCTTCAAGGCGAGGTGTCGGCATTGCTGCTCTTGTGCGCCAGAGAAGGCCAGGCGGAGCTGTTGGAGTAGCAGAAGAGCCGAAAGACTCTTCGCTTTCTCGACCAGTATCGGCTGCAGTCACGAAGAAGTAATAGGTTCTGCCATTGGTCAACCCTGTGACGGTATGGGGAGATGCCACGCCGACAAATCTTGCTCCATCAGCTAAGCCGGCATAGTTGCTTCGATCAAGGCTGATATTAGATGCCATGTAGAGGTTGTAAGATGTTGCTCCAGCCACAGGATTCCAACGGATGATGACTTGACCATTACCGGCTGTGACTGTGTCTCCAGTAGGAACCTGAAGGACGGATCCTGAAGGCGGGAGCAAGCCTTCCTCAACAATTGCAAGAGGAGAGGGAAAGGTCTCGCTGGTGTTCGATGATCCACCGATCACGTAGAGCTTTCCCATAGACTCGCCAACTGCTGGTGCGACACGTGGAGAAGGGATGGAGACTCTGGATGCCCAACTCTGAGTTTCAGGATCGTATTCCTCTACGGTACTTGAAGTAGAAGCGTTCTCTCCTCCACCGATGGAATATAATTTTCCTCCTGCTGAAAGGAATCCGGTGCGAAATCTCGGCGCTGATAATGGAGGCCGAATAATCCAGCTGTCCTTACCAGGACTGTATTCAGCTAGCTCACCAATGTCGGAAAGCGCATATATCTTGTTATTCGAAGACGTCACGGTATACCGCGTGTAGCTGAATGGGGGTTGTGTCTTACTCGCCCACGTATTGATGGTGGGATCATACTCAAACATCTGTGTGACGGGTAGGAGGCTACCAGGATTGTTGTGCGCAGCAATATAAACTTTCCCGTGTGCGACTGCTCCACCTATGAACCGATTACCAAGGACATTATTAACGGTTCCCCCGGTTGGCATTGGGGCCCTTGAAGTCCAAGTGTCGGTAGCTGGATCATATTCATCAGTCGAATATGAATAAATCAATGAATTAGGATCTGATGTGAAGTTTACCCCACCAATCGCATAAATTTTATTGTTCACAGTAGCGACTACAAGCTGTCGGCGAGAGGTCGGCATGTCTGCTTTACGAGTCCAGCTGTCGGTAGTCGGGTCATATTCTTCTACAGTTTGGAGAACTGATCCCGAGTATCCTCCGATGGCATAAATCTTATTGTTGACGGTTGCCACACCAAACTCCGTACGTGGTGTTGGCATTGGTTTCTTTGATGTCCATATAATTGGAGGGCCAGCTGGTGTTAATGGAGAACCTGATGAAGAGACACTTCCTCCCCCACCGTCACTTGAACAGGCAAGGAGAAACAATGGAGTAAATAACAATGCTGACTCAAAAAAACGCTTAAAATGTTTGCTGGAAATCATGAGAGATGCCTCATTGAGTAAGTGGACACAACCAAGTGGCAATGCCACGATTATGGGCAACAGAATGGCAGCTCAATGTCACACGGTCTATATACATGGGAAGGGCATATCCTGTGTCAGCGAATAGTACCTGCGCAATTCTCGGAAAACATCCCCGCTTTTGGGGAAGATGAAGGGAAAACCACATAAATTTGACTGGTGCACAACGCTGAGTGTGAAAACACGCAATTATCAATTAAGTAGAAGTATAAGTATAAGCTTGCCCGTCAAGGAAATGTTGTCATGGAAGGAGCGCTGGTTTCGCTTAACCGGAGCGGAGGGCTTCTTTGATGATCTGCTGTCTCTGATATTGTGCGAGGAACTCACTCAGGGTCGGAGGTTTGGTGAAACTGTGTGGGGCAATGCACCTTGTCGTCGACCTGTCGACAGTTCCGACGCTGCAACACATAATAGGCTGATACTCAAATCAGTGTCGTACATGCGCGAGATCGTGAATGCAAACTTGAGGGGTCGGGTAATGTTTTCGCGGTTCTAGCGGTACCAAGAATCTTGGCTGAATTGTGACAGCCGACAGGCCTGCACATAGCTCAGATGAAAGACTCCATGCGATATCGGGTCATTTTCCGATGGCAGTGCGGCTCAGAGTTTTCAGAGTGTCTCCAAGTGAGCGATTCCCACCAGCTGTTTGAGCCGACGATTGAGCTGCCGCAGCCAACGGAGCTCACTTATATCCAGATGGGCTCACTCATTTTTCAGGCATAACAGGATCTGTTTGTAGTGTCGAGTTGGCGACAGATATCTTGAGTCAGGGTACAAGACTCAGCTTGGCGGAGGGTATAGACAGTCTACTCTTCTGAAAGTTTTGACCGATTCGTGGATTTGCGTCTTTCATCAAGGACTGAGGAAGCTGTCATCGTACTCTTGTTTTAAAGTGCCGTCGTTTTCAAGGGAGACAGCAGTGAAGCACTTGATGCATCCAAGGACGATTTTGCTAGCCGTATTTGATCTTCAGTGAGATGAGGCCGAGTTGAAACAGAAGGGTCACGGTATTGGCCAGGATGACGGGCAGTGAATCAATCCAGATTCCGTAGATAAGCCAGAGCGACACACCTGTCGTGAACGTCAGCACCATTCCCCAGGACAGATCGCCGGTGGATTGTGATTGCCATGCTTTCACAAGTTGAGGAATGAAGGCAATCGTCGTCAATGTTCCAGCCGTCAACCCTAGCGCGGTGACTCCGTCCATTTCCTATACCGGCCACTGTTCTTCGTTCCACGCCATCTCCCAGAACATCCACTCATACCGTGAACTGATGATGAACGAGTCTTCCATCCGCCGAATGGCTTCTTTGTCGGAGGTTTTCGCCCACTGATCAACCTTCTTCCGCATCCACAATTGGACTTCGGCGAATTCCGGCGAGGCATAGAGCATGAGCCAGTCACGATAGGGGTGGTTCTTCGCCGGTTGGCCTTTTTTTAAGAGGTGGTGTCCGACGACGCAATAAACCCACGCGCAGGGAAGCGCCACGACCGTAATCTCCGCGGCGCTTCCGACGGATGCGACGGACAACATGTGTTTGGTGTAGGCATAGTTTGTCGGTGCCATTGAGACGGAGGTCATTTGTTTTGGGGTCATCTTCCAGCGTATGCCGTAATTTTCATGCAGACTGCGTTCGACCACGATCGTCTCTTCTGCCAGCTTGTTGAAACGCAGTGCGCTCTCTGAATCCGGAGCCTTGATCGCCCCGGCGGAAAACACACGTGCGAGATCGCCGAGAAACCGTGCGTCTTGCAGAATGTAATATTTGAATTTTTGCTCAGAGAGCGTGCCGTTGCCGAGTGCGACGACGAACGGATGGTTCAGCTGCGCCTCCCAAATCGGTGCGGCAAGTTTACGCAGGTGTGTTGAGAATGACATGGCGCCCTCCTGTGACGGCTATTGTCTTTAGTGTGTGGTGATCATGAGCAGTCGATTGTGGACATGGCCCAGTCAGGGTGCATGTATGGTCGACAGTGTGTCACGGGCAGATGTCCAAAAATGGCGCCACGCTCGCGTCAGACATAGGGCGTTAAGGGATGGGGGAGGCGATTCATGCCGTCCAGCGCGGCGACCTTGTAGCACTCCGCTAACGTCGGATAATTGAAGACGGTGTCGATGAAGTAGTCGATCTGTCCGTTGAAGGCTATGACGGCTTGGCCGATATGGATGAGTTCTGTCGCGCCCTCACCGATGGCATGCACGCCGAGCAGTTGTCTGGTTTCTCGATGAAAGAGAATCTTGAGCATGCCGGTTTGATCGCCGATCAGTTGTCCACGTGCGATCTCTTTGTATCGAGCGATGCCGATGGCGTAGGGAACATTCGTCTGCTTTAACTCTTCTTCGGTTCGCCCTACCATGGAGATTTCCGGAATCGTGTAGATGCCATAGGGTATGAGTGCTGTGTCGGTACGATCCAGATAGCCGAAGGCATGGCACGCCGCATGACGCCCTTGCTGCATCGAGGTCGAAGCCAGTGCAGGGAAGCCGATGATGTCGCCAGCGGCATAAATATGATGAATGGTCGTCTGGAAGTGTTCATTGACGGTCAGCCGTCCTCGCGTATCGGGTGTGAGCCCGATCGCCTCAAGATTGAGCGATCGTGAGGCTCCCACCCGTCCGATTGCATACATCAGTGTCGAGGCCTGAACCGGACGATTATGACGCAATGTCACGTGAATGGAATGGTCTGCTCCTTGTGCGACCGCCAGGACTTCTTCGTCCTGATAGAGTGTGACGCCGATGTCTTTCATCTGTTGCTGGAGTGCCACGATAATCTCGTCGTCGACAAACTCGAGCAGCCTCGGCCGCTTATCGATCAAGGTGACGGGGATTCCGAGCGCGGCGAGAATGGACGCGTACTCCGTGCCGATCACTCCGCCTCCGACGATAATGATGGAATCCGGGATGTGTTTGAGTGCCAGCAGGCCGTCCGTATCGATAATGGCCTGATCGTCGAACGGAATGTGTGCGGGTCTCGCCGGCTCCGTCCCGACTGCGATGACGATAAAATCCGCGGTCAGTTCAAGCTCGGCGTGTTGTGTGTGCACGTGAAGACGATGAGGATCGAGAAAACAGGCTGAGCCGAAAAAGAGATCAATATGGTTGCGGCTCATCTGGTTCTGGACGATTTGGATTTCCTGTTGGATGATGTGGTTCGTGCGGAGGGCCAAGTCTTCCAAGGTGACCGTACTTTTCAGCCGATAAGCGCTGCCGTAGATATTGCGCTGTCGAAACCCGGAGAGATAGAGAACCGACTCGCGGAGCGACTTGCTGGGGATCGTTCCGGTATTGATGCTGACCCCGCCGACGACCATCTTACGTTCGATGATCCCGACTTTCTTGCCGAGTTTGGCCGCTTGGATGGCAGCCTTTTGACCGGCAGGCCCTGTCCCGATAACCAAAAGATCGTAGCGAGTCATAGGTGTCTTGAAGAACTGAGGCGACGGGTAGGGGGCAGGCACGAATCCCATCTCTCGATCGAGACTCGACCTGACCCGTAATCCGCTTGACCTTAGCTCTCCGTTACCAGTCGACGAGCAAATTGCAAGGCTTCTTCCATGTCAGGAAGTTGGGTCAGCTCAGGGGTAATTTGGAGATAGCGAATCGTGTTAGTCTTATCGACGACCATGACCGCTCTCGTCAAAATGTGCGGACCTTCTAGAAAGAGGCCATGAGTTTTCCCGAACTCGGCTCCCCGGTAGTCGGACAAGAAGGTCACGTTAGCGATTTTGGCTTCCTGAGCGAACCGTTTTTGAGCGAATGGGGTATCGATACTCACCGTGATGAGTTCCACCATTTTGTCGAGGCCCTTATTCCGCTCGCTCAGAAGATGGGTCTGCTGTTCGCATACCGGGGTATCCAGCGAGGGTACCACGCTGATGACACGGACTTTTCCCGTCCCTTTAGTTTGTGCGATGTTCACAAGGGATAAATCGTTCTGTGCCACCTTCACGTCGCGCAGGGGATCACCAACTTTTACCCCGTCGCCGGTGAGCGCCAGCGGGTTGCCTTTGAACAAAACCTTGTTCCCTTCGCCTGCAACTGCGCTGCCATCCGCTACCGGCATACTCTTGTAGGAAAATCCGGCCCCACGTGATCCTCCCATCGTCTGACATCCGACGAGACCAAGGGAGAGGCACAGCGTGGCGCCGATCAATGCACAATATCGTGTCTGCATTCTCTGCTCCTTTCTAAAAAAACGAGTGAAGGATGAGTTCACTCGAATCGTGTCTTTAGGGTGATGCATCAATATACGCGATCAACGATCGGTTGACCAGATCCGGGCGCTCCCATTGCGGCATATGGCCGGCATCGGGAACTCGAACGAATGCGGATCCGCGAATCCGTTGGTGCAGCTCTTCCCCCACGGCGACAGGAAACAAGCGATCATGCTCACCCCAGATGATCATGGTTGGATGCGTGATAGTGCTCAGGCGTGGGGCAAAATCAGTTTCCCAGACAGGCAGGGCGTGTCTCACGGCCATGGTGGGTTTGATGATGCCGGGACGTCGGCGGTTGTGGTTGGACCGTTCGATGACGGCCGGCGTGAGGAGCGCGTGGTCATAGACGATTTCCTTGAGGACTGACTCAGTGACCAGTCCACCGAACAGCCAGTTGCCAAAGGAGATCAGCCAGGAAGGGGCTCTCGATTCCAAGGCTTGCCTGAACGGCCGACTGGTGAGCTTGGCCAGGACATGAGACGGTAATCCATCGATGAGCACAAGCTTGTCGACACGGGTGGGGTGGGTCAATGCCATGCCGATCGCCAAACCGGCGCCCATGGAGTTGCCGACGAATGTGGCTGTAGGAATCTGGAGTGCGTCCATGAATCCGAGACAGAAATCCAGCATCTGGTCAGGAAGGTAGTCGATGTCCGGCTTGTCGGATAATCCGGAGCCAAGGAGATCGAGCGTCAGGGTGCGGAAATGTTGAGACAAGGTCTGTTGCTGATGTTCCCATTGCCACATGGATCCGCCGAAGCCATGGAGCAAGATGACCGTTGGGCCGGTCCCGACATCCAGATAGGCGATCCGCTGATCATGGACGAGCACGGTCTTGATCGGGAAACGTTCGATCGGGGTGCGGTCTACGGTTTCAAAATAGGGTGGGATTTGTAAGGGAGAGGCGCAGGCAGTCATGAGGTACGAGAGAAAACATACGATCAGCAGCGCACGTCGCCTGTATCCGCACGGAGGAACGTTCGGGCCGGTGATGGGACTACTCCAGTTGAATGACCGTTTCATCCGTCTTTACATTGTCTCCCTCGGCCGTGAGAATCGCGGAAACTTTTCCGTCGATCGGCGCCGGCACCTGGCTTTCCATTTTCATGGCTTCGATGATGAGCAATGGATCGCCGGTCTTCACCTGATCGTCGACCGCCACAAGTACTTTCACGACTCGGCCCGGCATTGGGGGCGCGACATCTCCCGGCTTTGACGGCTTGGGCCGTTTGGGTTTTCCTCCGGACGTCGGATCCTGCGATTCCGGTACGCCGGCGAAGACTTCGCGAATGGTTTCGAGCGACACTTCCTCAAGTTTATCGTTCACCCGGATGTAGTAAGGCTTGCGTCCATCCATCTTGCGGCCGGAGCCTGAGACTTTCACATGATAGGTCTCGCCGTGCACCGTCACATTGAACTCGACGGGAGCCAGGTGGAGTTCATGCGCGGTGGCGGAGACTTTTGCGGATCCGGATTCAAGCGGTTCCGGAGTCAAATCGCCCTTCTCACGGGCTTCGAAAAAGGCTCGCGCGATAGCTGGAAAGAGCGCAAAGGACAGTTGATCCTCCATGCTTTTGGCTGAAGGCGGCAGTTCTTTTTTTAGGTCATCCAATTCCGGTTCCAATCGGTCGGCCGGTCTTGTCCTGACGGGGGTTTCGTCGCCGATTGCGCGCGTCATAACATCGAGGTCGATGTGTCCCGGCGCACGACCATAGAGCCCCAAAAAATAGTTTTTGGTTTCGGTCGTGATGACTTTGTACCGTTCTCCGGTCAGCACGTTCAGCGTCGCCTGTGTCCCGACGATTTGGCTGGTCGGTGTGACGAGCGGAGGATAGCCAAGCTCTTTTCGCACTCGCGGAACTTCATCGAGGACTTCCTTCATCCGATCCAGTGCGTTCTGTTCCGTCAACTGCGCGGCGAGATTCGACAGCATGCCTCCTGGAATTTGTGACGTGAGGATTTCGGCATCGACGCCGGTAAAGTCGCTTTCGAACTGGCGATACTTACGGCGAACAGAACGGAAGTGCTCTGTAATCGGCTGAAAGGATTCCAGCTCCAAGCCCGTGTCATAGGGGGTGTTCTGAAGCGACGCCACCAGCGTTTCTGTCGCAGGGTGAGAGGTGCCTCCCGCCAGCGGAGAAATGGATGTGTCGAGCATGTCGAGGCCACCGAGGATCGCCATCAACGAGGCCATGGACGCCATTCCTGAGGTGTAATGCGAGTGGAGGTGAAGCGGAGCCTTGACGGCGGCCTTCAGCCGGCGGACCAAATGGTAGGCATCGAGCGGCGCCAAGAGTCCGGCCATGTCCTTGATGCAAATCGTATCCGTCCCCAAGTCTTCGAGTTTCTTGGCCAAGTCCACGAATCGATCGATGCTATGGACAGGGCTGACGGTGTAACAGATGGTGGCTTCCGCATGTTTGCCGCAGGCTTTGACTTCGCTCACGGCGCGATCGAGATTCCGCACGTCGTTGAGCGCGTCGAAGATTCGAAAGACATCGATGCCGTTCGCAGCGGACCGTTCGATGAATCGTTCCACGACATCATCGGCGTAATGTCGGTAGCCGACGAGGTTTTGTCCCCGCAGCAGCATTTGAAGCTTGGTATTGGGCATCGCAGCGCGGAGCGCCCGGAGCCGTTCCCAAGGATCTTCTTTTAAAAAGCGCAGACAGGTATCGAACGTGGCGCCGCCCCAGACTTCCAACGACCAATACCCGACGGCATCCAGTTTCTGCGCGATGGGCAACATATCTTCAGTGCGCATCCGGGTGGCCAGCAGCGACTGGTGGCCGTCACGAAGCGCCACATCCGTAATCAGGACCGGTTTCCCAGCCGCCGGTTGGATGCTGAGTTCCCGAGGAATCGGCTTGACGCTCTTTGACGTCTTGTGGATCGGTGCCGTCGGTCGGAATGGTTTGTGCTGAGATTTTTTCGATGGTGGTCGTCGTTTTGCCATAATGTCTTGTGCCTGTCGTTGGAAAATGAGTGCCGGATGGTCCGGACTACAACCCTTCGTAGGCGGCGATTGCAGCGGACAGTGCCAGGACTAGGTCTTCGGGCTGTTCAAACTTCGGATAGGAGTAGAGGTCCGGGTGGGTGTCCAAATACGATGTATCGAAGCGCCCGGCAATAAAATCCGGTTCCTGCATGATCGTTTCTAAGAAGGGGATCGTCGTTTTCAATCCGCGGATCATGTATTCCTCAAGGGACCGTCTCATCCGGCTCACGGCTTCTTCCCAGGTGCGCCCTCGCACGGTCAACTTGGCAAGCAGGGCGTCATAGTAGGGTGAAATCGTGTACCCTTTATAGACGGCGCCGTCGATGCGTACGCCGATTCCACCGGGCGAGAGGTAGGCGGTCACCGTGCCGGTGCAGGGGAGGAAATTATTTTGCGGATCTTCGGCATTGATCCGACATTGAATGGCGTGGCCCTGGAGGATCACGTCTTGCTGCTGGATGCTGAGTGGTAGGCCTGCCGCGCTCTTAATCTGGTTCCGCACGATATCGATGGCCGTGATCTGTTCCGTGACCGTGTGCTCGACTTGGAGCCGCGGATTCATTTCGATGAAGTAAAACTTGCCTTCCTGATCAAGGAGAAACTCCACGGTGCCTGCGTTGTCGTAGTTCACCGCGCGCGCGATCGTGATGGCGGCACGGCCCATCTCTTCCCGGAGTTCCGGCGTCAGAATCAACGACGGCGCAATTTCGATCAGTTTCTGATGCCGACGTTGGATCGAACAGTCTCGTTCGCCGAGATGGATGATGTTCCCATGGCGATCCCCCAGGATTTGAAACTCAATATGGTGCGGGCGCTCGATATATTTTTCAATGAACACGCTGCCGTCTCCGAAGGACGCCTGCGCTTCGCGCGCGGCGACCTCCATATTCTCCTGCAGCTCGGCGTCTGACCGGACCACGCGAAGCCCGCGGCCGCCCCCGCCGGCGCTGGCTTTGATCATGACCGGGTAGCCAGTTTTTTTCGTGAAGGCCAGGGCGTCTTTGACGCTGGTGATGGCGCCGTCCGTACCGGGCACGATGGGCACGCCAACTGATTCGGCGAGCTCGCGGGCTTTCACCTTGCTGCCCATCAAGGTAATGGCGTGGGTAGAGGGTCCGATAAAGGTAACGTCGGATGCCTGACAGAGTTCGGCGAAGTCCGCATTCTCGGACAGAAACCCGTATCCGGGATGGATGGCATCGGCCCCGATGCGTGTGGCTAAGTTCACGATCTGTTTGCTGTCTAAGAAACCCTTCACGGGGCCGGGTCCGACCAGATACGACTCATCCGCCTTTTTGACGTAGATGCCGGTGGAGTCCGCTTCAGAATAGATGGCAGCGGTGGCGATGTTTAGTTCGCGGCAGGCGCGGATGATCCGCATGGCGATCTCACCGCGATTGGCGACTAAGATTTTCTTGAACATACTCCTGAGCCTGTCGGTGCGCACGCAGATAAGAAATGAATCGAGACGAGTGCGCGCGTAAGCTAGCATAGGATCAGGAGGCCTGTCGAGAGATGCCACGACCAAATCAACCGGATGTAATCGCTCAGACAACGAGAGTCTCTCATCTTGACCAGCCCCTGAACAATTTTAATCGCCACATGTGCCTGTGTGATGTAAGATGCATGCGTGTGCTCATGCTGTCCGTGAGTTCTTCGCGCAACTGGGCGACGGCTTTTGAATAACAACGAAAGGCTGTTTTGAATGATTCTGGTCATACTCGCGTTAGGGAGCGATAGACTAAAAAAAAGCGACATAGGATCAAGCCGATGGGTGAAAAGCGGAATAGTCTGTGTGTCCATTCTTCTCCTCATCATGGGGCTTGATACGAGATGGGCCTGGAGTGAAACTCCTGCTCCTTCTGTGCACTGGGGAAGCATGGCGTTTCCCGATCAGTATTCGACGCTGACAGGAGGACTCACCATTAATCGATTCACGCCTTTTGATGGGTTAGGAAACCGATACGACTCCACGGTGGGGAATACGCTTGGGTTTAACTTGATCACACTGAGTTGGACACAGCATTGGGGTGGAAACTGGAAGAATTGGAGTACGAATCTCACCGCCGGGGTTGGTCCCACGGGTGATGAAATCACACAATACCTTCAGAATAATGTCGTGCATCAATTTCGCCAACTCCCACCCGTTCCAACGACAAACCCTCGCAAAGAGACCGATGCCATGATCGATGGATCTGTGACGCGATGGGTACCCTTGTGGGGTGGGCCAAAGCTGATATTCGTGGGCGGAGGGTTTTCACTGGGGACGCTCTATCAACAAGGATTTCTCCGTGCCGGCGTTCGGCGATTGCAGATCACGCCGACGCTCTATCACCATGACACATGGGGGGATGTGAGCGTGCGGGTTTCTGCGATGGGGCGGGTCAGCTATCAAGACAACGGTTCTGCGCTGCATGCCGTGAGGCAAACCGCAGCACTTGTTCAGCCAGCCGTCGCGTTCGGACAATATCGAAGAACGGAGACGGGCGAAACGATTCCCACGTGGGAGATTGAGTTCGCGCTTATGTGGGACTCAGGGATTTTTGTGAATACGACGGGGCAAAGTCAGAAACAGTTTGCCTGGTCGCTCGCGGCATCTGCCGGGCCAGTGAGGGTCGAAACCTGGAACGATAGCATGGGAAACATCGCAGAACGTGACTATGGTCCGACCTATGGCGCGACGCTGACGCTTGATGTTTTGCGGGTCTGGAACTACTTCCACGAAGTTCGATCGATTGCGCCGACTGATTCCCCTGCATCGTGAGTCGCATTCGCGGTGTCGTGGATGAGGCGGCGTCTGCTTTGGAGCCCCCTTACCATGATCGCAAGAGTGATCCATGGCTTCATTATTGAAGCTATCGGTTAGGGTTTCTCCAAAGGAGGTGGCTGAGCCACAACCCGTGATCGAGTCTGGTCTTGTCGGTTGGCTAGGTAGAGACGTCGAACGTACCACGCGTAGAGCAGAAGGAGCAGCACAAAGTTGGGAATGAGAATGCCCGGCGTCGACCATGACCATCCATCGAACTTCCAGTTGGAAAGAGGCCAGAGCACCGGAGTCGGGAAGAAGGCATATGAATGTAAGGGCACGTCGGCCAGCACATGTAGTCCCCAGGCGCCGAGCTCCCACACCGGTCGCTTGAGGACGATCCAGGCAAGGACAAAGACAGCAAGAAAGACGACGAAGCTATGGGTGTAGTTGTAGAGGTGATGAACGTACTGCGGGATCGTCGATTCCGGGGGAGTGCCGCGACTGAAATCAGGACTCGGCGACCAACCGAACGTGGCCGCGACGTAGAGGACACCGAATGACAGGAGATCGGGGGCCATGCCGATGACGAACGCCAACCAGAAACTGGATCGGCTCCTTCGACCGAACGCGATCGATCCCCAAAGCCCATGTGAGACAAAGTCCATCAGATCCCCCTCAGACCCCTTCGGGCTCATGAGCTCTTATTAAGTCCTGTCGATACGTGTGGGCCGACGGCATTCTACTCGGTTGCGTTTCCTCCGGTCCATTCAAAGGAGACGAGTAGGTGCGGTGATAGAGATCGCTGTTGCAGCGCACGAGAGTATTCGTTAGCGTAGTGCGGTACGGCTTACCGAAGGAGAAGGCGTGAATATCACAACGTGCATCATGTCCGGTGTCATTGTGGCAGTCATGGGCATCGCGGCCATCTCGGTTGCAGAGACACCACGTGGCTCAGCGCTTGAGGACACGAGTCTCTATCCAACAACCCGTCATGCGCAGACGACCGATGCTGAGACGACTGAGGGGGAACCCGTTGCTCGACCTGCACGCGAAGGCCCCGGCCCGGTCGGCATTCTTCTCCTTCTCTTGTTGCTCATTGGCGCGACGCTGTTTTATTTTTTGAAAATACAGCGGCCCTCCCTTCCCGACTTTCCCGAACTGACTGGCCGAGACTCTTCCAGCGATCACGCATCGTCTAGTCGATCTTTGGATCGACAGCGTCTGTCGATTGACAGCATCACCTCTGCCGACAAGTCGGCTTTCCAACAACTCCTGACCGATGTGTATCGAGCCTGGAGCAAGGGAGATTTGCAGGAGTTGCGGCAGTTCGTCACTCCGGACATGCTGAACTATTTCAGCGCCGCCCTGGCCGATCACACCAGCCAACATATTCGAAACCATGTGGAAGATGTCGTGCTGCTTCGTGCAGAAATTACGGAGGCGTGGACCGAACAAGGGGCGCGTTCTGCAACGGCAAAATTTCGGTGGAGCGCCCGCACCTATGATGTCTCGCTCACGAAACAACCCGGAGACCCAGGGTATGTCGTGAAAGGCAGCGAGACACAATCGACGGAATCCACCGAAGTCTGGACCTTTACACAATCGTCAGAACATCAATGGTTGCTCTCCGGAATTCTGCAGGCCAGATAAGACGCACGGGCAAATCTGCCGAGCTGTACCACCGCATAATGGTGGATGGGCTGAGCACCGATTGCGATACGTCTGAATGGTGTTGCCCGCATGATTGCACACTGTCTGACCGCCGGTAAGCCAACCATTTTTGCGTACTACTTCGGCGACACACCTGATCCAGGTTACGAATGTCCACCGATCAGCTCCTAAATCGCATGGGTGCTGGTCATCAGACAGTACGGCGACCAACGACAAGGACCGCTCTCACACTCCCTCTATGATGAAGATCAGGGATAGATGTGAAGTTGAAGAGTATTCTTCCCTCCGTGCACGTTTCCATCGAGTAGTGTCCCCCATTTAGAATAAAATATATACTTAGGTTCTATATATGCCCTGCAATTCTCTCTCAGCGCTCTTGGTGCAGGGACTGCCGGTATGCGTGAATCCAAAGCCACATCGATTGCCGTCCATGTCCGATTGAAACCTTCTGATTCGTCTGCGCATCCCCACTCAGCAAACTACACGAACGTTGGTGTGGCCCAGGGCATCGCCTATCTGGACTTCGGCTTCATCGAACCGGCGCTGTTGGAGGCCATTGTGAAGACGGCACAGGATAGCCAGGCGGCACCCAAAAAATTAGAAGGTCACGTGGTCAGCCGCATCGTGATGGATGTGGGTGCATTGGCGTGGTTGCATCAACAGATCCAGCAGCTGTTGGTGAGGGTGAGAGCGGCGGGACAGGGGAAGAGGACGCTCAAGTAGAGGCCAGAGCGGTTGGGCGGAGCGGGCAATTGAGGCGTGGACATGGAGGGGACATGAGGCGACTACGACAAGGGTCAGGGTTTGTGTTGGGACTGCTGTGGTTCATGATGGCCGATCTGGCGACAGCGGGTAGTTACACGTTGGTCGTTGGAAAGGGTATTGAAGTCTGTGAGGCCTACCTCAAGAATCTCAAGTCGTTTCCGAAGCATCCGCCGGTGGTCTGTGAGCGACCGCTGAATCCAAAATTCACCGACTTTAGCAAGCCGCAGTGGCAGCCCTTAGAGGTGTGGCCGAATCGCCATCTGTTGCGGCAGGCCCGTCGCAACGAGCCATTCTATTTTCAGTTCTCCGACGAAGAGTTTGAAAAGCGCGATCCCTATGACAAATGGGAGGCCAACATGCAGGCGCGCTTGGCTGAGCGCGCGATGACCTTTGAAATAGCTGATTTGGATGTCGATCAAGATGGAACAACAGAAACCGTCCTTCGTTTTGACATAGCTTTTCCCTGTGATCCGGCAAATGAGTCGCAGTTTGCTACTCCAGCTGGCATCTTGTTCTACATTCTTACCCCCGATGGACAGGGTATTGATGGGCAGAAAACCCGTCTTCTGTTGCCGTCCTCTGCTGGGAGGCCCGATCTGTTTTTGCACAAAGGCCGGGTCTTTTTCAGTGAGTGGGGTGGCAACTTGGAATTCAAGGGTGGTCACTTTTACCTGTGGTCACAAATCTACATTGCGCCTGGAGTTCCTGATCATAAGGCCTGTAAATACAAGTATCGCTCTTCCACCAAGAGGAGGAAATAACTATGCAATGGCGTACAAGCGCGAGTCAAACGGTCTATCAGGATCTGCGGTTCGACCTTCTCACACGAGTGGAAGATACCCGGACCCTACCCTACTTGGATTCGAAACAAATCCCTACCGTTGGCGTGGGATTCAATCTACGTGATGACAATGTACGAAGAAGAGTCTTTGAGGCGATGAAGATCGACGTGACGGTACCAGGCCTTACACCGGCCCAGCAGGCCGCTGAGCAAGGCTATATTGATTTGCTCGTGGCTGCCACTCATCTGTCGTATGCCTCTGGCCAAAATAACATTCTCCAACCAAACCTTGATGCCGTGATGTTTAACCGAGCACATGATCCTCTCTTGCAGGGGCTCACTCACATTGCTGGCCGAAATTCATTCGAAATGAGTTCCCCCGAAATGCATGCAGCGCTAGATGAACTTATGCGGACAACCTATGAAAATAACGTGGATGCGTGGTTGGCTGGAATTCCGCAATCCGATGAACGCGCAGCCTTGGTCTCGCTGGCCTACAATTCGCGGACTGGCAGCACGAGTTTGCTCGGCGGGAAACTGCGTTAGGCTATTATCGATGACAAGCGGGCTGAGGCGTGGTTCGAGATTCGCTACAACAGCAATCGCGAGCGCATGACAGATCTTGCTTCAGCAGCCGGCATTGCCAAGCGGCGCTACTACGAAGCAGAAGTATTTTCACTCTTCTCTCCTGGGACGACGACAGTCGCGAACTCCGATGCGGAAGCCAAAGCCGTGTTTCGGATGTATACGGCGCATCGTGAAGACATTTTGATATATGAGAGCCAGTTTGGCGTGAATCCAGGTGGAGCAGCTGGACAACGGAATATGATCGCTGCTGCGAACAACGACTATTCCCTTGCAGGCTCTGCACAAGTGGACACGCTGGTGGCAAGTTTGAATCCTGCGAAATCCTTTCTCCTTACCACTTACGCTCAGTTTGCAAACGCTCCGGCGATTGATGGCGAGGTGTTGGTGGGTAGTGGCCAGCGGGATACGTTTGACCTCCAGCCTGTGAGCATTCCCGGTGTCCCAGCCCACATCTTTGATCTGTCAAAAAATGACCTGATGTTGGGAGAAGGAGGCGACGACTTCCTGCGTGGCCGTGCCGGTGTGGACGTGCTCTATGGCGGCGCGGGAGACGATCGACTTGTGGGCGATACCGGGAACGACTTTCTCTTCGGCGGGGCGGACTTTGATACCTATGTCTGGAGCACCGGTGATGGAACTGACCAGATTGAGGATGCCGACGGCGTGACCTTCGTCAACGGCCAAATACTCAGCGGCGGCATTCGCCGAACCGGTGATGCGGAGAATACCTTTCACAGCACCGACAATGCCTACACCTTTGTCCTGAGCGGGACGACGCTCACCATCAATGGACAGTTGACCGTGACCGATTGGCAGCCAGGAGAGTTGGGGATCACGCTCCGCGATCTCTCTGCTCTGCCGACCAGCACGGTGCCGGTCATTGACTACACCAACGGGTTTCCGGACGACCCCTGGACGCTGGATAATGAGGACAACAGCGTGGGGCCGCTGGGGGGCGTGGGGAACTCTTCCGGTAATGTCATAGTGTCTGCGAACGGGGGCAACGACTGGGTGCTTGTGAACTCCGGCAACCTTGGGAATGCCCAACTGTTTGGCGGCGCCGGTCACGATTGGCTTGAAGCCTCGCAGG
>CABVRR010000002.1:84940-108313 GCA_902500705.1 uncultured Nitrospira sp. | reverse complement strand
GATGTTGTGTTGGGCCAGTCCGGGAATCTGATCGGAAGCCAGAGCTAAGCCGCCGCTGTGTTGACGTCTTCGGCCCATTCCTTCCTCGTTGTTTTCTCGAGTCCAAGACAACATCATTGTGTCAAAGGAGGAGTCTGATGGGTGCGAAGATTTATGTCGGTGGATTGCCGTATTCAACGACCGAGCAGGAGCTGAGTGACTTGTTCGCGGCGCATGGGGCTGTCGCCTCGTCGAGGATTATTTCGGATAAGTTCACTGGGCAATCTCGGGGGTTTGGGTTTGTCGAAATGTCGTCTGATTCGGAAGCACAGACGGCAATCAGCGCATTGAACGGTACGCAACTCGGTGGTCGCACGTTGACAGTCAATGAAGCCCGTCCTCAGGAGCCTCGTTCCGGCGGCGGAGGGCGTGGAGGATTCGGAGGCGGTCGCGGTTAACCTCCAACTCTTCTGATTTACTGCGAGTAAGGGCTGCCGGATTTTCCGGCAGCCCTTTTTACTTTATGGGTTGCAACATCATGAGCCGTTGCTGCGTGATAGGCGTTCTGTGTCCATGGGGATGCATCATCCGGAGGGATCATGCCACCTTTTAAATTAGAGGCGCCTTTTACTGCCTGTGGAGATCAGCCTGAAGCCATCGCGCGGTTGACCGCCGGGGTGCAGTCCGGAAAGCGGCATCAAGTCCTGCTCGGAGTCACGGGGTCCGGCAAGACCTTCACGATGGCGAATCTCATCGAGCATGTTCAGAAGCCGACGCTTGTGCTGGTTCACAACAAAACCTTGGCCGGGCAACTCTACCAAGAGTTTAAACAATTCTTTCCACATAACGCCGTCGAGTATTTTGTGAGCTACTACGACTACTACCAGCCGGAAGCGTACATTCCACAGAGCGACACATATATTGCGAAAGATGCCTCGATCAACGATGCCATCGACCAAATGCGCCATTCCGCCACGACCGAACTGTTGCAGCGCAACGACGTGCTGATCGTGTCGTCGGTGTCCTGTATTTATGGGCTTGGGTCACCGGAGGTCTATCATGACATGCTGGTTTATCTGGAGGAAGGCGTCGAGACGAGGCGAGAGAAGATATTGGCGAAGCTGGTGGAGATTCAGTACGAGCGTAACGATGTGGATTTTCATCGGGGGACATTTCGGGCACGTGGGGATGTGATCGAGATTTTTCCTGCCTCATCCGAGGCGAAGTCGGTGCGTATCGAGTTGTTTGGAGACGTGGTGGATGCGATCCATGCCATCGACCCACTGACCGGGAAGTCGTTGGGCAAACTTCCCAAGATCGCGATCTATCCGAACACCCATTACCTCATCGCTCCCGATCGCTATGAGCGGGCCATTACTGGGATCGAGGAGGAACTCGACGGACGCGTCATGGAGCTCAGGAACACCGGGCGCCTGGTGGAAGCCCAACGTATCGAACAACGGACCAAGTTCGATCTGGAGATGATCCGCGCCATGGGGTATTGCCATGGGATCGAGAATTACTCTCGCCATCTGAGCGGTCGACAGCCGGGTGAGCCGCCCCCCACGTTGTTGGATTATTTTCCAAAGGATTTTTTGTTGATCGTCGATGAGTCTCACGCAACGGTTCCGCAAATTGGAGGGATGTATGAGGGCGATTATTCAAGAAAGCGAACGTTGGTGGAGTACGGATTTCGATTGCCGTCGGCGGTCGATAATCGCCCCTTGAAGTTTTCGGAGTTCGAGCAGTGTCTCAATCAAGCGGTGTATGTGTCCGCCACGCCGGGGACCTACGAGCTGAAGCACGCGGGTCATGATGTCGTGGAACAGATCGTTCGCCCGACCGGTTTGATGGACCCTCCCATCGATGTCGTACCGGCCAAGGGGCAGGTGGACCATCTCCTCGGGCAGGTCCGCGCGGAGGTTACCAAAGGGGGCCGGGTGCTCGTGACGACTCTGACGAAGCGGATGGCAGAAGATTTGACCGAGTATTTTCATGATCTGAGAGTCAAGGTGCGCTATCTGCACTCCGACATTAAGACGCTTGAACGGGCCGAGATCATCCGAGATCTTCGGCGTGGGACGTTTGACGTATTGGTCGGGATTAATTTGTTGCGCGAAGGGCTTGATCTTCCAGAAGTGAGTCTGGTCGCGATTCTTGATGCCGATAAAGAAGGCTATCTGCGCTCTTACCGTGCGTTGATTCAAACGGCCGGGCGGGCCGCGCGCAATCTCGACGGTCGGGTGATTTTTTACGGAGATGTCACGACGGATTCCATGAAGCAGGCGATCGATGAAACGAGTCGACGCCGTGGAATTCAAGCCGAATATAACCGCGTGCACGGGATTACGCCGGTGGGGATTACAAAAGGTATCCCGTCCCTTGAATATGCGGTGGCTGAGATGGACTATGTTCGGTTGGATCTCGCTGCTGAATCAGTCGAGTCGTACGGGAGCTCGGAATCAGCGGATCAACGCATCGAGCGACTGGAGTCAGAAATGAAAGCGGCCGCTAAAGAGTTGGCCTTTGAGCGGGCCGCAGCGCTACGCAATCAAATTCGATCGCTTCGGTTGCAGGCGCTGGATGCGAAGCACTAGACGTGTTTGTAGAGGTAGATGCCGACGAACATCCCGAGAATGCTCAGAATATTGACTTTCAGGTTGAATCCCAAGACGAGTTTGATCAGCACGAGGTCGACAGTCAGCGGTGGGTTGATCCCTGGATTAAAGTTCGTCGCGAAAATGCTTTGAATGGTGCCCTGAGGTGCCATGACATGGAGAATCTCTCCGAGTATCCCGCCGAGGAGCCCTCCGATCAATACGAAGATAAGTAACACCCAAGGGGATTTTCTCACGCAGCCGCTCGTCTCTCGTTAGGAGTTTTCATGCAGCGAGTTATTGGTGATAGCTGAAGGGCACCATATCCGAAGGGGTACAGCATGTCAATGAAACTACTGACTTGTTGATGATCTTGACTTGCCTTGCCTGGTCCGATACACTCCCCGATGCTCTTTTCCCAGGATTTTCGAGGCGATCGGATGTCTGGTGCAAGGCTTCGATGGCCTCTTTCTTTATGGTGAGACGGCGGTATGCTCGACGCGTTGAGTGAGAAGTTTGAGAAAGTTCTGAAAAAACTCCGAGGGCAAGGTGTGCTCACGGAGCAGAATATCACGGACGCACTGAAAGATGTGCGCTTCGCGCTGCTTGAAGCCGACGTCAACTTTAAGATCGTCAAAGAGTTCATCGATCGCGTACGTCAAAAGGCTATTGGGCAAGAAGTTCTGCAGAGTCTGACACCTGGACATCAGGTCGTCAAAGTTGTGTGGGACGAGCTCAAAGCAATGATGGGGCATGAGCGGGCGGGAATCGCCCTGAGCTCAATGCCGCCGACTGTCTTGATGATGGTTGGATTGCAGGGCGCTGGAAAGACGACGGCCAGCGGTAAACTCGCGCGTCTGTTTAAGAATCAAGGCAAGCGAGTGTTGTTGGTCGCAGCAGATCCGCGCCGCCCGGCAGCCGGTGAGCAGCTGGGCGCGCTCGGTCGTGATCTTGGCGTAGAGGTCCACCGTGAGGATCACGCGCAGGCTTCTCGGGTGGATGTGGCGCGTATCTGCCGTGCGGGGGTCGAGCGAGGGCGTGATCAGGGGTTTGATCTCATCATCCTAGATACCGGAGGTCGGCTGCATATTGATGATGAGTTGATGGACGAATTGGTTGCCGTAAAAACAGCCGTGTCACCTCACGAGGTGCTGTTGGTTGCGGACGCAATGACCGGGCAAGATGCGGTAACTATGGCCGGCCAGTTCGATCACAAGGTCGGGTTGACCGGTATTATTCTGACCAAGGTTGAGGGGGATGCGCGAGGAGGGGCGGTTCTGTCGATTCGGGCCGCGACCGGCAAGCCCATCAAGTTTCTTGGTGTCGGAGAAAAACTGGATGCCTTGGAGCCGTTTCATCCGGATCGAATGGCTTCTCGTATTCTGGGGATGGGCGACGTGCTGTCGCTCATCGAGAAAGCCCAAGAAAACATCACGCAGGAGCAGGCGGAGGAAGCACAGAAGCGGCTGACCAGCAATACCTTCACCCTGGAAGATTTTCGGACTCAGCTCGGTCAGATGAGCCGTATGGGTTCGTTCGAGCAGATTCTTGGCATGCTCCCAGGTGGACAAAAACTCAAGCAGGCGATCGAAGGCGACAAGCCGGAACGAGAGATCGGCCGTGTGGCTGCCGTCATTGATTCGATGACTCCGAGAGAACGCCGGGATCATACGATCATCAATGGAAGCCGGAAAAAGCGAATCGCCCGAGGCAGCGGCACGACGGTGCAGGATGTGAACCGTCTGATCAAACAGTTTTTATCCGCGAAGAAAATGGCAAAGGCGATGACCGGTGCAGGAGGGCGTCGACAGCTTGCCCAACTCATGCGTTCCCGATAGACGTTTCTGACAGAGGGTTTGAATTCAGCGTAAAGGAGGACAGTTGTGGCTGTACATTTGAGATTGGCTCGAACAGGAAGACATAAACGACCGATGTATCGGGTAGTCGCCGCTGATTCACGAAAAGCGCGTGATGGGCGATTCCTGGAGATCCTCGGAATTTTTGATCCGTTGAAAGAGGCCGGCCTACCGGAGTTGAAGCAGGAACGTGTCCTGACCTGGCTGAGGCACGGCGCACAGCCGACGGTGACGGTGCGGACATTACTACGTCGGGCAGGTGTCTGGAAGCAGTTTGAGGCTGAAAAAGCCGCACAGAAAAAAAACCCGGCAAAGTCCTGATCTCGTGACGGTCGGTTCGTTGGACACTGTGACGGTGGGACAGATCGAGCGGCCCTTTGGCGTCAAAGGAGAAGTGAAAGTTCGGTCGCTGTCCGATGTCCCTGGCCGACTGGAAGGGTTGAAGAATGTGAGCCTCCTCGCGAGGAGCGGACAGACGCTGGAGACCAGCGTCACCCATGTGAGGCGGGTCGGAGGAGGGTTTATTCTTGGATTGACCGGTGTCACCACGCCGGAGGCTGCGGGCTTGTGGCGGGGCGGGTTCATCCGGACGATTCGAGGCGCCGTGCCCGGGCTTCCGGATGGGCACTACTACGAGTGTGATCTTATCGGTCTTGTCGTCTCTACTGAAGAGGGGCGTTTGCTTGGTGTGTTGGAGGAGATCTGGAACTTGCCTGGGAATCACGTGTTTGTTGTTCGACAAGGAGCCAAAGAGGTTTTGATCCCGGCTGCAAAAGAACTGATTGGTGCCGTGGATCTTGAGGCTCGAACCATGACCGTGCGGTTGATCGACGGATGGGGTGAGTAGCATGTTGCGGTTCGATGTCCTGACCTTGTTTCCCGGCATGTTCGCTCCGGTCTTGGCGCACAGCATGCTCAAACGAGGGCAAGACAAAGGACTTCTCACAGTGAAGGTACATAACGTGCGGGACTTCACGGCGGATCGTCACAAAGTGGTCGATGATATGCCATATGGAGGTGGGGCCGGGATGGTCATGAAAGCCGAGCCGATCCTTCTTGCGGTGGCGGCAATTCGGCAGGAAGCTCAGGCAGTCGGTGAAGACATTCGGCTAATATTCCCAACCCCTCAAGGGCGGCGGTTTACCCAAGACTATGCGCAGCAGCTGGCCGGTGAGCGTCGTCGAATCGTCATTTTGTGTGGGCACTATGAAGGTGTGGATGAACGTGTCCGTATGACATTAGTTCCGGAGGAAGTGTCGCTCGGAGATTATGTGTTGACCGGCGGCGAGTTGCCGGCGCTCGTTTTGATTGACGCAGCGGCCAGACTCGTTCCCGGCGTCTTGGGCGATCCAAGCTCCGTCGTAGATGAGTCGTTTTCTGAGCCGTTGTTGGAGTATCCGCAGTACACGAGGCCTGCAGAGATTGCAGGAGTCGGTGTGCCCGATGTCTTACTCTCAGGCCACCATGAGGCCATTCGAGTGTGGCGTCGAAAAGAGGCGTTGCGCAACACCTATGTGCGACGCCCCGATCTTTTGACAGGTCGGATGTTAACGAGGGAAGATCAACAGTTATTGAATGAATTGATGAGCGAAGGCCTTTTGACGGCCCCGACATCATGCCGGGAGGAGGAGTAAGTCCATGAATCAGTTGGAGCGAATTCAGCGGTCATTCACGAAGAAATCAGCGCCGATCTTTGAGATCGGGGATACCGTCAGGGTTCATGTCAAAGTCGTCGAAGGGGAGAAAGAGCGTATCCAGGTCTACGAAGGGACCGTGATCGCGCGCAAGGGAAGTTTGAATACCGAAACGTTTACGGTTCGAAAACTTTCCTACGGAGTCGGCGTCGAACGGATTTTCCCTGTGCATTCTCCGATCGTCTCCAAGGTCGATGTGGTTCGGCAGGGGCGTGTTCGTCGCGCAAAGCTGTACTATCTGCGCGGTAAAAAAGGGCGCTTTGCGAAAGTCGAAGAACGGGAGTTTGTCGGAGTGAGCAAGTCGTCGGCACAACCGGCGGCCTCTACGGCTTCAGGGGAAGAGGAGGCTGCAACGGCGTAAACACGGTGTCCGTGTCGGTGTTCTCTCATGGCGCAGATGTGGGTGAGTCCGTAAAGGGATGCTGATGGGGCCCACCGAAGAGTTCGAGCGGGTAGCCCGACGGTGCGGGTATCGTCGTATTGCCGGTATCGATGAGGCTGGGCGCGGTCCATTGGCGGGTCCCGTCGTTGCCGCTGCGGTCATTTTGCCGACCCGATGTCGAATTGCAGGGGTCGATGATTCGAAGCAGCTTTCTGAGGAGGCGCGAGATCGATTGTATGCCGCGATTCTTGAGCGAGCCGTAGGGCTGGGAATCGGATCGGCGGATGTCGGCGAGATCGATCGGCTCAACATTCTTCAAGCAACCCGACTTGCGATGCGGCGAGCCATCGAGCAACTGGTTCCTCTCCCGGATTATCTCCTCGTTGATGCCGTGACCCTCCCTGGAGTCAGGATTTCCATGCGACCTATCATCAAGGGCGATTCCCTCTCTCTGTCGATTGCGGCGGCTTCCATCATCGCCAAGGTGACGAGAGACCGTCTCATGGTGAAGTACGACGCACTATTCCCTGAATATGATTTTCTCTCGCATAAAGGGTATGGCACGCCAGGACATCTGCAACGATTGGCGCGCCATGGCCCGTGCCCCATTCACCGTCGAACATTCATGCCAGTGCAAGAGGCGGTCGTCGCCGCGCAGCGGCAGTCTGTCGTGCGGATGAACCCCACATTGTTCGAACAGTAAGTGCATGACCATATCCGACCCGCGCCATCAGTTCGGCCGAACCAGTGAAACGCAGGCCGAACAGTTCTTGCTGGCCAAGGGTTATCGAATTCTTGACCGTAACGTCCGGACCCCGCTCGGTGAATTGGATCTTGTCGCAGAAGACCATGGGGTCGTGGTCTTCGTTGAGGTGAAGGGCAGGGCTACGGAAGCGTTCGGCGGGGCTCTGTCGGCGATCGATCGCCGTAAACGGGCGAAGCTGACGAAACTAGCCGCGCAGTATTTAGCGCAGCGACATTGGTCGGAGAAGGCCTGCCGATTCGATGTGGTGCTGGTTCAGGGGAGGCCTTCCCCCCAAGCACGGATCGAACATCTCGAAAACGCGTTTGACGTCGCCGAACACTGAAGGCATTGGCCCTATCTTCAAGGAGTTTCCATGGATGCCATCATTCAGCTCATCCATGTGTCAAAATGGCATGATCGGAAAGCCGCGCTGTCCGATGTCACCATTGAGATCGACAAGGGGGAGTTTGTCCTACTCATGGGCGCGAGCGGAGCCGGGAAGTCTACTCTGTTGCGCATGTTGATCGGGGAGGAGCAGCCGGACGAGGGGCAGATTTTTGTTCACGGTAAAAATGTGACCAAAATCAGACCGTCCGAGATTCCCTATCTTCGCCGGAAGGTCGGAGCGGTCTTTCAAAACTTTCGCCTCTTGCCGAAAAAATCCGTCTTCGACAATGTGGCGCTTCCGTTGATCGTACAAGGGGCATCCGAGAAAGACATTCGGCGCAAGGTCACAGAAGCCTTGCGCGCCGTCGCGGTCGATCACAAGAACGATCAATTGCCGGACAGCCTTTCGACGGGTGAGCAGCAGCGTGTGTGCATTGCGCGAGCGATCGTCAACGGACCGGTGGTGCTCCTGGCCGATGAACCCACGGGCAATCTTGATCCGGAGCGCACAAGGGAGATTATGGAGTTGTTTAAATTGATCAATGCTCGCGGGACGACCGTGATCGTCGCGACACACGATCCTCAAGTCCTGACTCAAGTGAATCGGCGGGTGATCACATTGAGACATGGGGTGTTGTTATCGGAACGGAGGGCCAGGGAGGGGGTCGGAGCATGAGGCGCTTGTTTTACCTCCTTCGCGAGGCGTGGGTGAACATGCGAATCAACCGCACGACGACGATCGTCGCGGTGCTGACCACGGCGTTTACCTTAGCCTGTGTCGGCATCTTTCTCTTGCTCTACGTCAATCTACGGAATGCAGCGGGGTTGCTCGAAGAGGATGTCCGGGTTATGGTCTATTTGGAGGATCGGCTTCCTCGTGAGGCGAGGCAGGATCTTGAGCGAACGCTCAAGATCGATCCCATGGTCGCAGAAGTGCTCTTTATTTCAAAAGAGCAAGCGCTAGGAGAGTTTCGCCTACAATTCCCCAGTGAGTCCCACCTGCTCGACGGACTGGGGGAGAACCCTCTCCCGGCCTCATTTGTGGTGACGCTGGCACCGAACTTTCGGTCTCCGGACGTCATGAAAGAGTGGGGGGAACGTGTGCAAACAATGGAAGGGGTCGCCAAGGTCGACTATAATCAAGAATGGATCAGTTTGCTGGCCAGACTGATCGGGTACATTGAGTTGGCGGCGATCGGAGTGGGAGTGCTCCTTTCAGCTGCGGCGGTGACCATCATCGGGAATACGATCAGGCTCGCACTCTTGGCCAGATGGGAGGAGATTGAGATTCTTCGCGCGATCGGCGCTACGCGCACATTCATCCGCATCCCGTATTTTCTCGAAGGGGCCATGCTCGGAGCCTGTGGCAGCGCGTTGTCGTTGGTGATTCTCAAGTGTGCGTTTGAACTGTTCCGGCAGCAGATTCAGTTGACAAGCCGTTTCAGCGGAATCGAAGACATGATGTCGTTCTTTCCTCTCCCGATGTGTGTGGCGCTCGTTCTGGCCGGTATGGGGCTTGGGTTTGCCGGAAGCGTAGTGTCGTTGCTTCGTATCGGGGAAGGGCGGACATGAAGCTCTTCTTCGTCATCGTATGTTGGTGTCTGGCGATAGGCGGGGGATGGGGCTCTCTGGCCGAGGCGGCGAATGACCCGATCACTCAAAAAATCGAGCGAGAACGCAAGACGCTCGAGGCGCTGAAAGACAAGATTGAGAAAAAACGGAAACGAGCCGAGGAAGCGGAGAAAAAACGGGAATCGGTTCTGCAAGGTCTCCAATCGCTTGATGAACGACTCGTGCATCACCGGCAGGATCATCATGAGATCAACAAGAAACTACGGCAGAAAGATCGGGAGATCGAGGGCATTACCGATCAGCTAGGCGCGATGCGGTTCAGCATTGACGCACGACGTGACGCCATTCTTGCGCGCCTTCGCGTGCAATATATGGAGGGACGGTTTGGTCGTGTGAAGGCACTGTTGACGGCGGATTCCTACAGTGATGTTCAACGTCGCGGGCAATATCTCTCTGCGGTGTCTCACAAGGATTACGAATTGTTGGAGACATTCCGAGCCGACTTGGAGCGGATGGAGCAAGCCGAGCGTCAGCGAGCCGAGGCCAGGGCGATTCTGGTCGCGTTCAAGCAAAATATCGAGAGAAAGCTGGCCGATATTGGAGTGCTGCAGCGGGAGAAGAAAGTCTATCTGGCGAAAATCACGCACCAAAAGGATTCTTATTCTCGCACGGTCGAAGAACTGGAGCGCTCTGCCTCGCGTGTGGACGGCTTGTTGCATGAGTTGGAAGCGCGTCGACGTGCCATGGCCATGGCCATGGCTCCTCCCGCATCGTTACCGTCGACGCGTGGAGTGCGAGGCACATTGCCGTGGCCGGCGGACGGCAAAGTCGTGTCGTTCTTCGGACGGCAAAAACACCCGATGTTTAATACCTATATTCAACGCAAAGGCATCGAAATCAGAACCGAAGAGGGAAGCGTGATCCATGCCGTGATGGCAGGAAGCGTTGTCTATGCCGACTGGTTGAAAGGGTATGGACTCGTTATAATCTTGGATCATGCCAATGGGTTCTTTTCCCTGTACGCACATGCGTCCAAGATTCTGGCCAAAGCAGGCGAGTCAGTTACCGAAGGCCAACCGATCGGAGAGACCGGAGATACGGGCATGATCGGAGAAAATACTTTATACTTCGAGTTACGTGAAGGGGCCGAACCGGTTGATCCGCTCCACTGGCTGGCCAGACGCTAAAACACGGGTTGCCGGTGTCGATCGGATAGGAACATCGGAAAACGCTGGAAAGAAGGGATGGGAAGATGATGGAACAGCAGCCGCGCCGGAAGTCGTGGATGATCGGACCGATGATTGCACTCGTCTTGTTCTGCGGAGTTGTCATCGGGAAAGGCTGGGAGCGAACCGGGCATGCCGGCGAAACGTACGAGGAACTCAAAACCTTCTCCGAGGTTCTGAACCAAGTGCAAAAACACTATGTCGACGAGACGAAGCCGAAGGATCTGATTCAAGGGGCTATTCGCGGCATGCTGTCGACGCTTGATCCGCACTCGGCATATATGACGCCGGAAATGTACAAGGAAATGCAGGTCGAAACCCGAGGAGAATTCGGCGGAGTCGGTATTCAAATCGGCGTGAAGGACAACCGGTTGGCCGTGATCGCACCCATCGAAGGTACACCGGCGTATCGAGCGGGAATCAAAGCCGGAGATTTCATCACAAAAGTCAACGACGACCCGACGAAGGATCTGACGTTGATGGATGCCGTGCAGAAGATGCGTGGGCCGAAAGGCAGCAAGGTCAATCTCACCGTTCAACGGGAGGGGGCCTCGGATCCATTAGTATTTACCCTCGTCCGGGACACCATCAAAATCGAAAGCGTCAAGTCGAAGGTCATCGATAACTTCGGCTATGTTCGGCTGACTCAGTTTCAGGAAGCGACCGGACGAGATCTTTCCAAAGCGATCAAACAGTTCAAGGACCAGAAGGTCCAAGGGACGATCCTCGATCTACGCAACAATCCAGGCGGCTTACTGACCGCGGCCGTGGATGTGTCCGAGCAATTTCTTCCCAGCGGGAAACTAGTTGTATATACCAAGAGCCGGGAAGGAAAGAAGGACGAATGGTTTGCAAAATCCAAAGATCAACTGGAAGATCTTCCGGTCATCATTCTCGTCAACGAGGGATCGGCAAGTGCGTCTGAGATCGTAGCGGGAGCGCTGCAAGATTGGGGACGGGCCGTCGTGGTTGGGACGACCTCGTTCGGGAAAGGATCAGTGCAGACCATCTTGGCGTTAGGTGACGGTTCAGGGCTGCGTCTTACGACTGCGAAGTATTATACGCCCAAAGGGCGGTCGATCCAGTCGACAGGGATTACGCCTGATATTGTGGTCAAACTGCCGACGCCGGTGCTTGCCAAGGCCTCAGATGGGAAGTCGTCTGAAAAGGACACGGAGGGGAAGGCCGTCAAGTCACCAACAGGAAAAGATGCCTCACCGCCGAATGGAAAGTCTTCCGATGAGGCAAATCCGAAGAATGGGACGACACCTCCGCCGGTCTCGACTGATGCGGGAGGGGAGCCTTCGCTTGAGCAAGATGTTCAACTACAGAAGGCAGTGGAATTGCTGAAGAGCTGGAAGATTTTCAAAGAACTCAAGAGTTCCTAACGCACTTGGTTGTCGTGGATCCGTTGTTGAACGGCCTCCGCCAGCTGCTCCTCTGATCCGGCGAAGCTCGGCAGGGTTCGAAGCAGATGAGAGCGGATGAGTTGATCGAGATCGGGGAGCGTCCGTATGCCGAGTCGGAAGTATAAATAGGCTACCAGCGACTCGGAGAGCCCCGGAAGAGTGGCCCAACTTTTGACCTCCATCGGGAGTGGAGTTTGAAGCTCTTCATAGGCACGGATCGTCCCCGTCTCAAGGAACTCTTCGATCTTTTTCGCCAGATCGTTTCCGATCCCTTCGATCTCTTCAAGTGCGTGGCGTTCTGCCAGGGCCGTGACGTCTTCGTCGATCGCCAGCAGGGCATCCGCAGCGCGTCGATAGGCTCTCACCCGATAGGGGTTGGCCCGTTGAGAGGAAAGACGGTCAGCCATCGATCTGAAGATGGTGGCCAGTCGTTGATTGTTCTCCGGCATGCGTAGGACCTTAGAACACATTGTGCGGTGTTCTTGCTCTTTCATGCAAGAGGCGTTTTGTTGACAAGGCGAATTCCTGTCACCTAGGATAATCGACGTGAGCGAGACAATCCAGATCCATGCGAATGGTGAAGCCCGGTCTCTGCGGCGCGGCACAACGGTGGCCGATCTCTTGCGAGATCTGGAGATCAAAACGGAGCGGGTGGCGGTCGAGTTGAATCTTGAAATTCTCGATCGCGCGGCATTTGATCGACAGGTGCTCAACGATGGGGATCGAGTGGAAATTCTCGGGTTTATCGGAGGCGGATCTCTCTAAGAGGATGCTATGACGGACGACCGACTGGTGATTGCGGGGCGTGAATTCAAGTCCCGGTTATGGGTTGGAACGGGCAAATACAAAGACTTTGTCGAGACACAAAAAGCCATCGAAGCGTCCGGTGCCGATGTCGTGACCGTCGCGGTCCGCCGAGTGAATATCACCGATCGATCGAAAGATAACCTGCTGGACTATATCGACCCTAAGAAATACACGATTTTGCCAAACACCGCCGGCTGCTACACCGTCGAGGATGCCGTTCGGTACTCGCGCTTGGCTCGTGCCGCCGGTGTTTCGGATTTGGTGAAACTGGAAGTGCTGGGCGACGAGCGGACATTGTTTCCTGATACGGCAGGGTTGATCGAAGCGGCCAAGATTCTCATCAAAGAAGGATTTATCGTCCTCCCCTACACGAACGACGATCCGATTGTCGCCAAGAAGCTGGTCGACATCGGTTGTCCGGCCGTGATGCCGTTAGCGGCACCCATTGGATCCGGCCTCGGCATTCGCAATCCGTATAACTTGAAAATCATCATGGAAACCGTCAAGGTGCCGATCATCGTCGATGCCGGTGTCGGAACCGCATCGGACGCGGCCTTGGCGATGGAGTACGGCGCTGATGCGGTGCTTATGAATACGGCCATCGCCGGCGCGCAGGATCCGCTTGCCATGGCGGAAGCGATGAAGTATGCGGTCCATGCCGGTCGCTTGGCTTACAAGGCCGGTCGGATTCCCAGGAAGCTCTACGCGACGGCGAGCAGCCCGATCGAAGGAATGCTCTAGCCATCCTTGGTGTCGTCAAAAACTACATCAGATCAGGGCAGGTACAGGTCGTGAGTCTCTACATACCCAATCAATCTAGCCACACATTCCTCGGGCATGTCGTCCGTTAATTTCCGTCTACTGCTCGTTACCGATAGGACTCAGACCGGCGGTTGTTCTCTCCCATCTCGTATCCGGCAGGCGGTCAGCGCCGGGTTGCCCGCAGTCCAACTACGGGAGCGAGATCTATCGACGAGCGAATTGTTTTCGCTTGTGCAAGAAATCCGATCGATCATGACGTCGCACGCCGTTCCTTTGATCATCAATGATCGCGTTGATCTGATGATGGCGCTGAATCTGGACGGCGTACATCTTCGATCCGACAGTCTGTCTCCTGCCCTCGTGCGTCGGCTGATCGGACCACAGCGTTTGCTGGGAGTCTCTACGCATTCAACCGAAGAGGTGCGACGCGCGAACCAGGCCGGCGCCGACTACGTCGTGTTTGGTCCTATCTTTGAGACTCCGTCCAAGAGGTCGTTCGGATCTCCGCTCGGGCTCGGCCTGCTGGCTGAAGCCTGTCGCCAATCATCCATCCCCGTGTTCGCCATCGGAGGCATCACGTGCGAGCGCGTGCGCATTGTTCGGCAAGCCGGTGCGCATGGAATTGCTGCTATCGGAGCGCTGTTGACTCGTGAGGATATCGGCGCAGCCGTGAACGAGTTTAAAGATGCGCTCGAACTGTGATGCGTCGTCACGCGTTGCCGTCATCATGCATGTGAGATGGCCTGTTGGAGTTGACCACCCCTAGGTCGGATGTTAGAATCCGAACACAAGATTCATTCGGAATTCGATTGAATATTGCGGGCTATTGGTGTCGTCTCGATATGGCGGAAAGCAAACACCGACCAAATCGACTCCGGTCTCTCAGAGATTCCGTGAAGAAGATCACGAAACGGCTGTCCGAGAGTGATGGGGAGATGATGCAGAAGAACGACGAACAGGCTCGTGAAGTCGACAAGCTGCGCGTTCAGATTCAGTCGATGGAGGACGAACTCCGTCGACTCTACCAGTCACGCTACCAATTCGATCAAGCCACTAAACAGAACGAGAAACTCGTGGCCACGCTGCAGGAAGCGAAAGGTCAGATCGAGGCGTTGCGCGCCGAAGTGGAAAAATTGACGGCGCCGCCGTCGGCCTATGCCATTTTTTCCAGTTTAAACGAGGACGGCACAGGAAATGTGTATGTGTCGGGACGGAAAATGAAAGTCAGCCTTCATCCGTCGATCAAGCGCACCGAATTGCGAAAAGGACGAGAAGTCGTCCTGAATGAAGCGCTCAACGTGATTGAGGTGAAGGGGTTCGACAGTCAGGGAGAGGTTGTCCGACTCAAAGACGTGCTGGAGGGCGGGCGGGCATTGGTCACGCTTCATTTCGATGAAGAGAAGGTTGCTGAGCTTGGTGATCCGCTGCTCGTCGAGCGGCTGAGCGTGGGAGATCATCTGTTGTATGACTCCCGTTCCGGGTATGTCATTGAGAAGCTGCCGAAGTCCGAGGCGGAAGAGCTGGTTCTTGAAGAGGTGCCGGATGTCGACTATGAGCATATCGGCGGCCTCCAAAAAGAATTAGAGCAGGTCCGCGATGCCGTTGAACTTCCGTTCCTGCATCCGCACGTGTTCTCCGAGTATCAGCTCAGCGCGCCCAAAGGAGTCTTACTGTATGGCCCTCCCGGTTGTGGCAAGACGCTGATCGCCAAAGCCGTCGCGAATTCGATCGCGAAGAAATTAGGCCATCTCGCCGGCAAAGAGATCCGGAGCTATTTCCTGCATGTGAAGGGGCCGGAGTTACTCAATAAGTATGTCGGGGAATCGGAACGTCAGGTGCGTGAGGTATTTAAGAAGGCGAAGGAACGGGCCGACGACGGCCATCCGGTCATTGTTTTTTTCGATGAGATGGACGCCCTCTTCAGAACCCGCGGGACCGGGGTATCCTCGGATATCGAATCGACGATTGTTCCACAGTTTCTCTCGGAGATCGACGGGGTCGAGCGTTTGCATAACGTCATCGTCATCGGGGCCAGCAACCGCCAGGATTTGATCGACCCGGCGGTGCTTCGCGCCGGTCGATTGGACGTCAAAGTCAAAGTCGGGCGTCCAGATGCCGCTGCTGCCGCGGATATTTTCTCGAAGTACATCTCGACGGCTCTTCCGTTTGCCGCCGAGGATCTTGAGCGGCACGGAGGCGATCGACAAGCGTTGGTCGATCGGTTGACGGCCCTGACGGTCGAGACCATGTACGCAGCCAGTGAGGAAAATAAGTTCATCGAAGTGACCTACGCCAACGGTGAAAAGGAAGTCTTGTACTTCCGGGATTTCGCCAGCGGAGCCCTGATCGAAGGCATTGTCTCGCGCGCGAAAAAATTTGCCGTGAAACGCGTGATCGCGCAAGAAGGCACTGGCTTGCGCGCGGACGATTTGATCCGTGCCATCCGCGAGGAGTTTAAGGAACACGAGGACCTTCCAAATACAACCAATCCTGATGATTGGGCGAAAGTCGCCGGGAAAAAAGGCGAGAAGATCATTCATCTTCGGACCATCAGCGGCGGACCCGCCGAACATCGGCAGATTGAAACCGTCAACACCGGCCACTATCTCTAGCAGCCCTATGCCAGACCACACGTCCACGAACCGCATGCGCATACTCGGCACTGAAACGGAGTTCGGTATTGCGGCCAAAGATCCATCGGCAATGGACCCTGTATCGGGTTCCTTTGCTGTGATCGGGCAGTATCCGGGACTGTCGGTTCCGCACGCGATCTGGGACTATGAACACGAGAATCCTCTTGTGGATGCTCGCGGTTTTGAGGTCGATGGGGAACGGGAACGTCCCAATCCGGACTATAACCGGCAACTGAATAAAGTGTTGGCAAACGGTGGGCGGTTATATGTCGATGGCGCGCATCCGGAATATTCGACGCCGGAGTGTTCGAACGCCAGGGAGGTGGTGGCGTTCGAGCGAGTCGGGGAACGCATTCTCGCCGCGTGTCTTCAGGAAATGATTCGGGTGAGAGGCAGTGAACAGTATGTTCTGTACAAGAACAACTCCGACGGCAAGGGGAATAGCTATGGATATCACGAAAACTATTTAGTCTCGCGGTCCGTGCCGTTCGACCGAATCGCTCGGGCGTTGACGCCGTTTTTCGTGACTAGGCCGATCTTTATCGGAGCCGGGAAAGTTGGAGCGGAAAATCAGACCAGTCCGGTGGAATATCAGATCTCGCAACGCGCCGACTTTTTCGAGTGCCTCATGGATCTCAACACGATGGTCAAACGGCCGATTATCAACACGCGCGACGAACCGCATGCCGATGCCGTGCGGTTTCGGCGGCTGCATGTCATCACGGGTGACGCCAATATGGCGGAGCTCTCCACCTATTTGAAGGTGGGAACGTTGGACATTGTCTTGGACTTACTGGAGTCAGGAGCCGAGTTGCCTCAGATCGAACTGGACGAGCCGGTTCGTGTGTTCAAGCAGGTGTCGCGAGATCTGGAAGTGAAAGAAACCTTGAAACTAGCCGGTGGAAGACCGACGACGGCGCTTGCTGTCCAGCGAGCCTATCTGAGTGCCGCGAAGACATTTTATGCCTCGCAGGATCACAGCCCGATTACCCGCGATGTATTGCGCCGTTGGGAGGAGGTCCTCGACCAGCTCGACCGCGACCCGCGATTGTTGGTGAACGCACTGGATTGGGTTGCCAAGCGGCATATGATCGAGTCGTACATGGAACGCAAAGGCTGCGGATGGGATGATCCACGCATGAAGCTGATGGATCTCCAATACCATGATGTTCGTCCCACTAAGGGATTGTTCTATACGCTGGAACGCAGCCGTCTCATCGAGCGGATTGTCGACGAAGCAGAAATCCAAGAGGCTGAGCATAATCCGCCGCCGGGAACCAGAGCCTATTTTCGTGGGAGCTGCGTCAGGAAATTCGCACATGCTGTGTATGGGGCCAGTTGGACGTCGGTGCTGTTCGAGGCAGGGAATACCACGATTAAGAAAGTACCGTTGATGGATCCCCATCGAGGAACGCAGGCATTGACGCGAGAATTGTTGGATACGACCGATTCGGTCGATGCCTTGATCGAGAAGCTCAAGGTTTGAGGAACGGTGGTTCGACACACACGATGAAACTCCCCTATCTTCCAGACCACGACGGCTCCAGTTTTTTTGACTTCGTTTCAACCCATCACCCTGAGTTGGCGTTACGGAGCAATGGAACGGGAGCGATACACGACCAGACGCGTCCCGGTCGGCCTATCGCCGTTCCTTCTGCCACGACCGTGCTGGCCATTAAGTATCAGCAGGGGGTCGTGATTGCCGGAGACCGTCGAGCTACGGAAGGGTTTCAGATCGCGGATCGTCGAATCGAAAAAGTCTTCAAGATTGACGATTGGTCGGCGATGGCGATTGCGGGGGCTGCCGGTCCATGTATCGAGATGGCCAAATTGTTTCAGACCGAGTTGGAACATTACGAAAAACTGGAAGGCATGCCGCTTTCATGCGAGGGAAAGGCCAATAAGCTAGGCCAGATGGTCAAGGCCAACCTTCCCATGGTGTTTCAGGGACTGGTCGTGATGCCGTTGTACGTCGGGTATGACGTGAAACGTGGCGAGGGCCGTATCTTCAAGTACGACATCACCGGTGGGCGGTACGAAGAGTCGGATTACCATGCGATCGGTTCCGGTGGGAAAGATGCCCGCAACACGATGCGTGAACATTTTCAACGGCATCTTTCCGAGGGAGATGCCATCAAGCTAGCTCTGTTGGCGCTCTATAATGCCGCGGACGACGACGTTGGAACCGGCGGACCTGATCTCGTGCGAGGCATTTACCCCACGGCCAAGGTCGTGACGACTCAAGGCATCACCGATGTATCCGACGACACATTGCGCGTCGTGTGCAACGATGTGATGACGGCACGTCGGTCACGGGAGACGTAATCATGGCGATGCCCTACTACGTGTCCCCTGAACAGATGATGCAGGATAAGGCTGAGTATGCCAAGAAGGGGATCGCCAAAGGCCGTTCGATCATCGCGATGGAGTATAGCGACGGCATTCTATTGACGGCAGATAACCCAAGTGCCTCACTACACAAGGTGTCTGAAATCTACGACAACATCGCATTTGCGGGAGCCGGCAAGTACAGCGAGTTCGAGAATCTTCGAAAGGCGGGCATCCGCCACGCCGATCTCAGAGGGTTCATGTATAGCCGTGAAGATGTGACAGGACGTTCGCTGGCCAACGGCTATTCGCAAAGCTTGGGGACCGTATTTAGTCAGGAAATGAAGCCACTTGAGGTGGAGATCCTCGTGGTGCAAACCGGCACGAATGGTCATCCGAACGAAATCTATCGAATCTCGTTCGACGGCAGCATTATCGATGAGAAAAACGTTGCGGTGATCGGCGGCAAGTCTGAGGCGGTGCACACCGTGCTGAAGGAAAAAGGTCCCAGCCAGGCTCCGTCTTTGGATGCTGCATTGAGGCTGTGTGTGACGGCGCTGGAGCAGACCGCGAATCAAAAACTGCAGCCGGAAGGGTTGGAAGTCGCGGTCTTGGACCGAACCCGCACCGGCCGAAAGTTTCGCCGGTTATCGATCGACGACGTTCGAGGCCTCCTCACCCACTGACCGCTGCGTTCGTAGCGGCTTCCCTTGTTGAAGATCCGACAAACGGCGTATACGTTATGTGAAGGCTATCCATGATCTCTGCCGGTCCCATGAAGCAACGGATATTCGGCCTTGAGAACGAGTACGGTCTCATTTTTTCTCCAAACGGCCGTATCTATCTCCCCATGGAAAAAGTCCTGGGGTACATCTTCGAGGGACTGATTCCAAACAGCTGGCCGTCGAACGCCTTCTTGGTCAACGGGGCACGGTTTTATCAAGACACCGGCTGTCATCCTGAATACTCAACCCCGGAGTGCGACAACATCCTCGATCTCGTGATTCACGATAAGGCGGGAGAGCGATTACTGGAAGCGTGTTTGCCTGCAGCAGAGGAGCGGCTTCGAGAGGAAGGGCTGTCCGGAGAAATCTACATTTTTAAGAATAATACGGATTCTCTGGGCAATACGTACGGCTGCCATGAGAATTTCCTCATGCGGCGCGACGTCGATTTCTGGAAGGTTACCGAACAATTGATTCCATTTTTTGTCACCCGGCAGGTGTTCTGCGGAGCGGGAAAAGTGTTGAAGGTTTCGGGGAAGCCCCAATATTTTGTTTCTCAGCGGGCGCAACATATTCATGAAAAGACCTCGTCCTCGACGACGTCGTCGCGCAGCATCATCAATACCCGCGACGAACCCCATTCTGACGCCGAACGCTATCGACGCCTCCATATCATCGTCGGGGATTCAAATATGTCGGAGTATGCCACTTATCTCAAAGTGGGAACGGCAGCGCTCGTGCTATCGATGATTGAAGAAGGGTATACGATTCATGGGTTGGAACTGGAAGATCCTGTTAAGGCAATTCGGGAAGTCTCGCGAGATCCGACGCTCAAGAAACGTGTGAAACTCGACGACGGCCGACAGATGACCGCGATTGAGATTCAGTCGGCCTATCTCAAGCGGGCCAAAGAATATCTGAGCCAGCAGACCCATGAACCCATTCTCGACGATGTGTGTGACAAATGGGAACGGATGCTCCAGCAACTAGAAGACGATCCGATGCAACTCATCCATCAGGTCGATTGGGTCACGAAGAAACATCTGATCCAATCCTACGTGGATAAAAAAGGGTGTGGGTGGGATGACCCACGAGTGCTCCTTCTGGATTTGCAGTTTCATGATGTGAAGCGGACGAGGGGGCTGTATTACCTGATGGAATCCCGCGGACTCATTGAACGAGTCGTGGAAGAAGAGGCAGTTCAGCGCGCTATGTCCACCCCTCCACAAACGACCAGGGCCAAGGTTCGCGGGGATTTCATTCGGTTCGCGCGCGCCAAAAATCGATCCTACACGGTAGATTGGACGTATCTGAAGCTGAACGGGTATTGGGAAGAAACCATTCTGTGCATGGATCCATTCAGCGCGGTGAATCGGCGAGTAGAGGAACTCATTTCTCAAGTGTCCGGAGGGCGGTTCTACAAATGAAACTAATACTGAATGTGCATCGTCGCCGGTGGTCTGTGCTCGTGCAAGGCTTTCTGGGCATCGGTTTTCTGCTCACGGTGTTTCCCTCGATTGATCTCGTTGCGGGTGCTTCGCCGACGACTCAGGAGAGTCCTGCGCACTACAGCGGAAAACAGGGGCAGATTATCGTCGTCACCGTGCCGACGGATGACCAGACTGCGGCCGTGAAGGGAACGTTTCTCGGGCGCTCCGTGGCATTCTTCCCCGACACGCGACTCGATGAGCCGAAAGGATTTATTGGATTGTTGGGGGTCGATCTCCAGGATGAGCCGGGGACGTATGAACTGGCTGTTGAGCTAAAAACGAGTGAGCAGAGTCATATGCGTACCTATTCCGTCTCCGTCGTGAAAGAGAACTTTCACGAGGAACACCTCACGCTGCCCAAAAATAAGGTTGATCTCGATAAAAAAGGTCTGGCGCGTTGGAAAGCCGAACAGGAACAGGTAAAAACGGCATTGGCTGACGATTCCCCTACAAAGCTCTGGCAGCCCGACTTTGTGGAGCCGGTGAGCGGTCGACGAACGGGGATCTTCGGCAGCGTCAGAATCATGAACGGCAAGGCGCGGAATCCACACAACGGCGAAGATATCGGGGCTCCGCTTGGAACGGCCGTTGTTGCAACAAACGACGGAGTCGTCCGCCTCACTGTCGATCACATTTTCTCCGGGAAGGGCGTGTTTGTGGATCACGGATTAGGCTTCTACTCAATGTATTTTCACTTGTCCGAAGTCCTGGTCAAAGTCGGTGATGTCGTGAAGGCCGGGCAGATCGTCGGGAAAGTCGGAGCGACCGGTCGAGCGACGGGTCCTCACCTCCATTGGGGTGTGAAACTCAACGGCGCCCGCGTCAATCCTTATGCCTTGTTGAATTTGCCGTTCAAGAGTGAGACGGAATCGGTTCCTCCAGTACCGAACGAGGATGGTCCTTCCACAGCGGGTGCGCAGGCTCCATAGGGTCAGCCGGTTTTGTTGCGTACTCGTTCACCTGATTGTTGGTTGACCCAGCTTGCCCACGAGCATATTCTTTGTCTTGCCTATTCGATATGAGCATCAGGTATGAGAATCTTTCTGTTCCTCTGTTCGGCTCTCTCCCTCATCATTGCCGCGCACCGATTCTCGCTGGCTGAACACACCGGACAGAACCGAGGAGCGCTGTTCTTTCTTCTTATCGGCATCCAGTTGCTGGTTACCGCAGCGCTCGTGCATGACCATCGAGAATCCCACACACTCAAGGATGCAATCTCGACAGATAAGGGAGATGAGAAGTCATAACTCTGTCGGACGATGGTTTTTGACCGTTAATTTCCGAGAAGAGAGTAGAAGGCATACAGATGAACGGCGTGAAAGCGAGGAAATTCCCAGGTCGGAATGACACGTTCTTTTTTCGACAAGAGGAACAACGCTATCTTTCCGATCGTGTGAATCACTCCGGAATTACGATCATCAAAGGTGCTCCTCGCAGCGGCAAGAGCTGGCTCATTGGACAAGTCTTGCGACAGCTGAACAACAAAGATTGGCCTCAGCCGCTGATCGGATTCTGCCGTTGCAGTGCGCAGGACAGCGACAACCTTGGGAGAGTTATCGACGATCTGGCCATTAGTTGGCGCGAGCATGCTGAGCTGCTTGATCAAGCTCAAGAAATCTTCACGCAGAATAAGGGTAGATGGCTACAGGTCGTCGCCAATGTAGTCAGTTGCGTTATCACAGCTGGTGAACCGTTCGGTCCAGCATCAGCCCTCATTGCCAACACGTTAAAAAAGTTGCCCGATCTAGAGCCAGCCTCATATGCCCCTCGTCTCAAGTATGAACATGCGCAAGAACTGCTTCAGGCATTGATGGAGATAGCACGAGCCGAGCGGGTAATTCTGGTATTGGACCAATGAGAACAATCCGGCAATCTACAGTACGAAGCCGAGCATTTACGAAACTTCGCCCGGGATTGGGAAGATTGGCCCCCCACGCATTTTGTCGTGACCATTCGACCCGGTGGCGAGGCGGACCTCCTGCTCGAAGAGATCTGTGCGGGTCAGGCTGGATTTGCCGAGATGTATCAATTGCCGGCATTTGATACAGAAAGCGACCCAAGTGAACAAGCACGGCTGATCGCGTATTTAACTGATACTGTGCCAGCATGCCGCTCCGTATCCGTTCCGGATCAGTACTTGTGCTACATACACGGGTATCCTGCCGTCCTGGACAATTGGACACGATCCCTCAATAAAAACACCATGCAGAATCTTGAAGATCTCGCCAAGGTGGCTGGTCAAGCGCAGAATGGACGGTATCCTGAGTTTGGAAACCTCGTGCCGCAACTTCACCCTCTAGCGAGAAAACTGAGCATTCGCCTTGGACTGCTACCTAATCTCACCAATGAAAGCTGGCGTGTAGTACAACCAATTCTGATGGACGGGATTGAGCCCTCCTGTCTTGACGACTTATTCTCGAGAAAACTGCTGGAAGGAATAACCCCGCCGAGCTTTGGCCATCAACAGCGGAGCAACTATTTCCAACGATGGTTACTCTCGCAGCGGCATGCGGAAGCTAGCGAAGAATGCCGCATTCTGGTGAGAAAACTGGCTGGGCAAATGCGTGATGTGTCCCTGGCAACTTTGCCTTTTGGAGATGCCTTGATGGCCATAGCAACTTCGATGAAAGAACTCGTGACCGATGAACTCACTGAAGGTTTGTGCGAAGCGGGAGTGTCTTGCTTTGGTATGCCTATACGAGGTGATGCGTTGCTCCGGGCACGCAATCAATGGTGTGATCTACAGCAATCCGATGTAGCCTGCCTAGTAGCTACGGGGCT
>CABVRR010000002.1:62126-84840 GCA_902500705.1 uncultured Nitrospira sp. | reverse complement strand
CCGAGCGAGGCGGTGGTGCGAGAGCGGCTGGAAGTATTGATCACGATCAATGACGATAGGCCTGGCGAGAGAGGAACCGATGATGGAATGAGTGGAGTACCGATTGTGTGAATTCTGGTAAGAACAGGAAGTGAGTACGCCCACCGAACTCCCGTCGCAGTTCCTGATCAGCTTTGAGACTCCCGGAGGTTTCTCAGTCCACCCACGCCCAGACCGACTAACGCAATGAGTCCGGCCCCAAACAAAAGAACTGCCGGGGGCAGTGGCACGGCCGTCAGGCTGTCGACTGATCCGATAGCTGCGAAGGGAGTGCCCTGAGCATCCTCAAAATAAAGCCGCCATCTTGCATCACTCAGACTGCCGAAACTTGGCGGATTCTGAAGAGCGGTATCTGACAACAACCCGCCCCCCTGACGATCAAAGCGAATATCAAAGCTATATGGCAACGTGCCGGTTAGTTCATCGCCGGTCGCTCTCGACGCCAACGCCCAGCGATCGCCGGTGATGCCCAGTCCGAGACTACTGTTCTGCGAAATTTCTATCCCATTGATTCCAGGAGCGAAGGACGAGGTGTATCCGCCGATCGTGATCGTGAAGCCCGTCACGGCGTTGTGGTAGACACCTCCGCTCCCACCCGTCGCATTATTGAATTGGAATGAGCCGGTGACATCGAGAGGACTAAAATCGTCTGTCGTGCCGGTAAACGAATAGGTGATGAATGCGGCTTGCGCCGGTATGGTTGATACTGAGAGCGCACAAGCTACGGCAATCGGCAGTGTGAATCCTCTTCCAACCCATCGCGATATCATCGACATCGTACGGCTCCTTCATTGGCAGGGGGACATGAGAGATGCATGTGTCGGAAGTGTTACTCAGCAATTCCCAGGCCACGCCGAATCAGTCGATGTTCTTGGAAACTAAGACGGTGGGTGAGGACTCGTGGTTGCGATCGAGACGATATTCGTGCGTCGGTGTTCAAATATGCATGAGCCGTTGATGGGACGATACAGCAATGGCTCTCACCACATCACGATCACGGTGAGGGCATTTGTACTGATCAATAGTGACTGTTTGTGTCACTTAGTTCAGCGAAGCGCCTAATCCTCCCATCAAGGGCATTAGGCTTTCTTCTCCCGGTCCTTTTTCCTGCCGCAATCCATCGCTGATTTCTTCAAGGAGTTGATTGGCTTCGGGGCTCAGATGTTTCAACTTTTCGCCAAGTTGTCCAGACGCCAGACCCTGGTGGATGTCAGCATTTGAAATGGTTCCTTCCTTTAGGCCCTGTTGGAGGATCTGTGCTAACGAGCGAACTTTTGCCAGGACGTTAGGCGGCAAGTTGTTTAAAATACTGGCCGCGTCCTGCTGACTACCTCCAAGCTGGGCATGGACCGAGGTGGTCAGTACAAGGCAAAAGCCACAAAGTGCGATCATCAGCTGTCCTGCCTGCTTCATCGTCTTCTCCTTCCCAGTAGAGTCCTCAGCCATACTGCTGATTGGCTCTATACCTAATGCAGGATATCTGCCGCCCATCAGAAATGAGAATGAACGTCGTCGCGCATCGGCTATCATCTGGAAATGATGGATGATGGGCACTGCGATACTCGATCGGCAAGGAATAGGCGAAACAGTCTGTTCGACCGGCGCAATGTTCAAAACTGGGACTTGTCTTTGCTCGCTTAATAGTTGGATTCGAGGCTGGTCGGAGTCTTATTGAGGACGGTCGCAGCGGCTTGCGACAAAGCGGCATCATGCCGGTGGTCGGGAGAATAGATTCGAAACTGAATCAGTCTCGTGGGGAGAAGATCTAAGAATTCTTCCAGCGGCTCGGTCGACACCTGCCCTGTGCCGGGGTCGTACACGTAGAGCGGATGTCCACGGCGGTCTTTAGGGTCAGGTCGTGGATCCAACAGGGCCATGTCGACGCGAAACGGCAGCCGCTTCAATCCGGACGGCAATTCTTTGGCGATCTGCTGTTCAAAATGCCGATGGCTGGGAAATGCCATGCCGCGCTCCTGTCCTTTTTCTTTCAATGTCGTGCTGTAGGCCATCTTCCATTTGACGTCTCGGCCTAAAATCCTCGCCCACTCCTGTCCGAGTTGCCGACGGGTTTTGTGGCGGGACTGCTGCCAGCCTCTGACTTTTTCCAAGAGCGACCAATCGGTCAGGGCGCGGTATCCATCCATATTCTTGCGCGGATCCTTGGGGGAGAGCAGCGTCATCGTCCGTCCGAAGATATCCCGCAAATGGATGTCGATGGCTCTGGTGGTGCGATGATAATAAACGTTGGAGTAAAGGTACATCCGGGTGTTCAAGAACATTTGGAGGGACGGCAGGCCTGTTTTGTGAATCGTGAACCCCTTTTCCGTCACGATCGTGTAGTGAATCAACCGTGTCAGATCGACCGGCCCCACTGCGACACCGCACATATAGGAGTCTCGCAAGACATAGTCGAGATTATCTCCGGTGTAACTTCCGGAGATCACCGGCTGAAGCATGTTCAACCAGCGAGGGAGACGAGAATTGTCTTTGCTCTTTTCCTTGAGGATCAAATGGGCGATCTGGTCGGGATCCAGTTCTTCTCCTTTTGCAAACGGTCCGGACGGACTTCGGCGGATTTTCCTGATGAGCGGGGCCAAATGTTCCCGGATGATGATCTGGCCCAACCGTTCATGGGTGAGGCCATGGGCATGGAGAAAATTGTCGTCGAAAAAATGGCAAAACGGACCGTGCCCGATATCGTGGACCAGGGCCGTCACCCGTAAGAGTTCTTCCACGAAATTGGCCGAGGGTACGTCTTTGGCGGCTTTCTTGAGAAAGGGATAGAGGTGCCTGGCGAATCGCCCTGCCACGTGCATCGTCCCTAGCGAGTGGACGAATCGGGTATGTTCCGCCGAGGGATAGACCCAGCGGGCACTCTGCAGCTGATAGATGTAGCGCAGTCGCTGAACCCAGGGGGAGTCGATCAGGTCTTTTTCGGTGTGTTCATGCGGATCAGGCTGGGCATAGGGGACCGTGAAGGTGACGTACTTGTGGATGGGGTCGGCGATGAGCGCTGATCCATCGTACGGGGCGTTCGGTCGGTCTCCCGATTCCATAGCCAGTGGATATCTTAGCCCACCTGATCAGAGGGCGGCAATGGTTCGGTTGTGGGCGTACTCCGCGAGGAGCGGTGCTTTTGGAAAAAGAGATACGCAGCAGGATAGGACGCCAAGGCGCCGAGCACACTGAGGACAAGTCCTCCAAGCAGGAAGGGCGCCGCGTAAGGAAGGACTTGGTGGTAGATGCCGCTGAAACTCATATCGTGCCAGTCGAAGCTGGGTTGATCCGTACGTCCGAGCAAGAGTGCGCCGGTCCAGTAGGTTGCGCCTAAGATCGGAATGATGGTCCAGGGATTGTTGACCAAGGCCCCGGTGAGTAACGCGATAAAATTCAGACCGAAGAGCCAGGTGCATAGCACCACCATCACCGTGTGCAGGCCATAGGCGGGTGAGAATGCGATGAATACACCCAACGCAAATGCCAACGCGGTGCGTTGAGGGGACTCTTGTAAATGGAGTACTTGTCGTAAGAGTCCCTGAAACGATCGGTCTTTTCGACCAGCAGGTTGATGGCTGGTGTCGGACATCAGCGGAAATGCTCGTAGCTTGTAGTCGGCATGGGTTTCGTCCGACCGCCGGATGTGATCTGAATTCCAAACCGCGATGGACGAATGGTGCCGATGCGAGTCATGCGATAGCCTCGTGTTCGTGCCTGTTGCTCAATCGTCTTGCTGTGGAGCGGAGCAGCGGTGAACAGCAGTTCATAGTCTTCTCCGCCGGTGAGTGCCAGTTGAATCGGTGATACTCCGAAGGCTCGAGCATAGGCTCGGCAGGCCGATGAGATCGGGAGCTTTTCAAGATCTATCTCTGCGCCGACGCGGCTTTGCTCGCACAGATGCCGAAGATCTCCGGAAAGGCCGTCGGACAAATCGATGGCGGCGGAGGCGAGTCTCCGATCGTTGAGCCACAAGCCTTCCGCGACTCTTGCGGTAGGGTGGGAGTGGCGACGGAGAAGAAATTGTCGATGAGTGCGAGACAACTCCGATGTCCGCTTTTTCACGGAGTCTGAAGTTGTGCGATTCGTCAAGATCCTGAGACCTGCCAGGGAGTCTCCGAGCGTTCCAGAGGCATAGATGTGATCTCCCACAGCGGCACCGTGCCGGAAAAGCCCCTGGCGCTGACTCGTTGTCCCGATCAGTGTGATGCTGAGAAAGAGTCCGGCTTTGGAGGCTGAGGTATCTCCACCGATGAGGGCCACGTCATAACGGCGGCAAGCCATCATCAAGCCGGTGTACAGCTTATGGATCTGAGGCTGTGTCCATTTCTTCGGGATGGCCAGCGAGATGAGCAGATAGCGAGGAACAGCCCCCATCGCGGCAATATCGCTGAGATTGGCCATGGCGGCACGATAGCCGACTGACTCAGGGGAAGACCACGTCATGTCGAAGTGAATGCCTTCGGCAAGCAAGTCGGTTGTCAGATGACACCAGGTTCCTGCGGAGGTCTGAATCACGGCCGCGTCGTCGCCGATGCTCTGCACGAGCCCCGGCGTACGACGGACGAACCGACGTGCGAGATCTCGGATGAGCGCGAATTCCTGAAGCACGGGTTTGGCCTGACGATGGGCCACGGCACCATCCTATAAACGGGCCGGTGCTTGGTCTGCCATCACCGTAGCGGGGAGTTCATGTGACCGCCGCCCTTTACTGGGGCGCAGGGGGCGGATACGTGTCGGCGCCGGAGGGGGCGACGGGTTCTTGGACGACGTCCCGGTTTTTGCTCTTCGCCGGAGTGCGATTTTCATCACGTCGTCCATGGTTTCAACGAAGGTTAACTGAATACCTTTGAGCAGATGTTTGGGGATTTCTTCCAGATCCTTCTTGTTTCGACGGGGGAGAATCACCGTGGTCAGCCTTGCTCGCTTGGCCGCCAAAATCTTTTCCTTGAGTCCGCCGATCGGAAGCACACGACCACGCAGGGTGATTTCTCCGGTCATCGCCAAATCCCGTCTTGTCGGGGTGCCGGAAAATGCCGAGGCAATGGCGGTGGCCATGGTGATGCCTGCTGAGGGACCGTCTTTGGGGATGGCTCCGGCCGGCACATGGATGTGGAGGTCAAGCTTGCTGAACATGGTCGGATCAAGATGCAAGGTCTTTTCTCTTGAACGCACATAACTGAGCGCTGCCTGAGCGGATTCTTTCATCACATCTCCCAGGTGGCCAGTGAGAGTCAATTGACCTTTTCCTTTCATCACGGTCGCTTCGATGTAGAGGACATCTCCTCCGGCCTCAGTCCAGGCTAAGCCCGTCGCCACACCGATTTCATCTTTTTCAAGCTCTGCTTCCGGGACGTATTTGGGGACGCCTAGATATTTGTGGAGGTTGGATGGATCGATAGGATCTCCATGCCCTTTCCCTTCGGCGACCTTTTTCGCGACTTTTCGCATCACATTGGCAATCTCACGTTCAAGATTCCGCACTCCCGCTTCCCGGGTGTAGTGGACAATGATTTTCCGGATGGCCGGTTCCGTCAGGCGGACGTGTTTGCTTGTGATTCCATGCTCGTCGAGCTGACGGGGAATCAGGTATTTCTGGGCGATGCCGAGTTTCTCTTCTTCGGTGTATCCTGGAATTTCGATGATCTCCATGCGATCACGCAACGCGGGAAGAATCGGATCGATCAAGTTCGCCGTGGTGATGAACATCACCTCGGTCAAGTCGAACGGGACGCCGAGATAATGATCGGTAAACGCGTTGTTCTGTTCCGGGTCGAGGACTTCCAACAGGGCTGCGGAGGGGTCGCCTCGAAAGTCCATTCCGACTTTGTCGACCTCATCGAGCATGAAGATGGGGTTGCTCGTTCCCGCCTGTTTCATGCCCTGGATGATACGTCCGGGGAGCGCTCCGACGTAGGTGCGTCGGTGGCCTCGGATTTCGGCTTCATCACGCACCCCACCCAAGCTGATGCGTACGAACTCTCGACCCAGTGCGCGAGCAATCGACTTTCCCAACGATGTTTTGCCGACGCCGGGGGGACCGACGAAGCAGAGAATCGGACCCTTCATTTTCTCTTTGAGCTTGCGGACGGCCAAGTATTCCAAAATGCGTTCCTTGACCTTCTCAAGATCGTAGTGATCGGCATTCAATACCTTCGCCGCGGCTTTCAGGTCGAGATTGTCTTTGGAGTGCTTGGACCAGGGTAATTCGACCATCCATTCCAAGTACGTCCGTACTGTTGCGGACTCGGCGGTATCCGGGTGCATTTTTTCAAGGCGCTTGAGTTGCTTTTCGGCCTCTTTCAGGACTTTCTCGGGCATCTTCGTCTCTTTGATTCGTTTGCGGAATTCCGTGATTTCTTCCGCCCGCTCATCGAGCTCACCCAGCTCTTTTTGAATGGCCTTCAATTGTTCCCGCAGAAAGTATTCCCGCTGAGTCTTGTCCATCTCGCCTTTGGCTTGTGCCTGGATTTTTTGCTGCATGGAGAGGACTTCGATCTCTTTTCCGAGGATATCGCTCACTTGGCGGAGGCGTTGAATCGGATCGGAGACTTCCAAGACGGCCTGGGTGGCGTCGACCTTGAGGCCAAGGTTGGAGGCGACCATGTCGGCCAATCGACCGGGCTCTTCGAGGTTTTCAATGACGACCATGACGTCCGGGATCAAGACTTTCCCTAGGCTCACGATTCGTTCGATCTGCTCCTTCACGGTGCGCATGACGGCTTCCGCCTCGAGCGTGGTGGCCGTCGATTTCGTGTCAACCAGCTTGTCGATCCGAACGGAGTAGTAGGGGTCGGTCTGAATGTACTTGGTGATCTTCGCTTTGGCGGTGCCCTGGACCAGGATTTTGATGCGTTCATCCGGTAACTTCAGCATGCGCATGATGATGCCGACGGTGCCGATCGCATGGATGTCTTTGGGGGCGGGATTCTCGACGTCGAGTGCTTTTTGGGTGGCGAGGAAGATCATTCGATTGCCGGCGAGCGCCGCTTCGATGGCCTTGATCGACATATCCCGCCCGACGAAAAGCGGGAGTACCATGTACGGGAAGACGACGATATCCCGAACCGGCAACAGCGGAAGTTGGCTGGGGACCTCGATGTTTTGGGGGGGCTGAATTTCTTGTTCGTTTGGGTCGGTCATATGGGCGCCTGTTCGTTATGTATCAATAAAATATTGGGAATCCAACGAGTCAACTTCGACAACCAGTGGCTCAAGCGTTTGCGCGCCTCGCCGTTCCGTGTGGTGGAGCTGAGAGCCTATCGGGATTGCGTATTGAACCGGGCCGAGCGATCCGTCCACACGCCACGAGGTTACGCCATAGTCATCATGGTCATCTGAGCGACGGAGTCCCCATCATGACTGCCGAGATCATCCTCGGCGATTCGTGGATGCCGGATACATTCTGGTCGAAAGGTAGTCGCGGAATTCCGCTCCCAATGATGGATTCTTCAAGGCGAACTCAACGGTCGCGATCAAAAACCCAAGCTTGTCTCCGGCATCGTGGCGTTGTCCCTCGACCTCGAGGGCGTACATCGGAGTTTTTTTTGCGAGAGTCTTGAGTGCGTCGGTCAATTGAATTTCTCCGTTTTTCCCAGGGGCTGTTTTTCTGAGGATCGGGAAAATTTCCGGAGGAAGCACATAGCGGCCGATCACGGCGAGCGTGGAAGGGGCATCGGTTGGTGATGGTTTCTCGACCAGATCCTCGACCCGATGCAAACCGTGGGCGAGACGCTTGGGAGTCACAATACCGTATCGGCTGACATCCGCCTTCGGCACCTCCTGGACCCCGAGGACCGCCCCCTGACGCTTTTTATAGACGTGGATCAATTGTGCAAGTCCAGGGACATCGGCGTCGATGATTTCATCTCCGAGAATGACGGCAAAGGGTTCGTCACCGATCAGGTGTTGCGCGCACAGCACGGCATGCCCCAGGCCAAGCGCTTCGGATTGCCGCACATAACAGAAGTTCGCGAGGTTGGAGATTTGCCGGATTTGGTGGAGCACCTGACTCTTGCCGGTGCCCTTCAAATTTTCTTCCAATTCGACGGAGCGATCGAAGTGATCTTCAATGGCGCGTTTGCCGCGGCCGGTAATTACGATGATGTCTTCAATGCCCGAGGCCACCGCTTCTTCGACCGTATATTGAATAAGAGGTTTGTCGACCAGCGGCAGCATTTCTTTGGGAGATGCCTTTGTGGCGGGAAGGAATCGTGTCCCAAGACCGGCGGCAGGAATAATCGCTTTTCTGACAGGCGGTCGCGACATGAAAGGATACTATGTGATGGGGTGTATGAAGTCAAGAAACAGACGAACTCGTCGCATCGACGGCGTTGCCTTTCTCTTCATGGACATAGGTGCGAGCACGTTTCACTCATACGCTGTGTGTCGCGTGCATTTCCTCAGCGTAGTCGTGGGGCACGGTCGGTGGGATCCGTGCGTGCATCGAAATGAGCACGACGGTGCACAGCACGATGCGCACATGTCGAAAATCTGAGCGCAGAACACTGCTTTACAACGCAGAATGACCTCAATATAATCCAAAAATTTCTTGCGGTCGGGTGACGTGAGAGTCTTCGTGTGGAGGAGCAGCCTAGCTGCCGACTCACGAGGAGCAAGCGTTTATGGCCATGTCTGTGCTCTTGTGCGAGGCAGACTGACTCATGAGGGAGTCTGCGTACGGTCGATGATGGAGAGGGCCTGTGTGATGGTTCCGGTTGTTTCATCGTTCGCCACACTTTGTCACAGGAATCCTTATCGGTGACTGCGTATGCCGTCTACAAGCCTCGATCGTTTGTGGTCGTGGTGCTGGTTGCCTCTGTGTTGTGGGGTGTGTTCGAAGCGCTCGCTCAGACTCCTGAATCGAAAGTCGCCTCGATAGAGATTCGTGGTGCCAAACGGATCGAAGTTCCGGCGATTGCCGGTCGGCTCACGCTGAAATCCGGCGATCCTTATGCATCGGACACGGTGCGCGGACAAGTGAAGATTTTATACGACACGGGGTTTTTTGAAGATGTTCAGGTTGAAACTGAATCGATCGCCGAAGGAATGGCGGTGACCTTTGTCGTGCAGGAAAAGCCGTTCATCACCGAGATTGTGTATGACGGGAATGAGCAGCTGACCGACGAGAAGCTGAAAGAAAAAACGACCATTAAGAGTCAGACATTTCTTGATCAGCAACAGGTAAAAGGAAGCGCTGAGACCATCCGTCTGGCCTACCAGCATGACGGATACTATAACGCACAGGTTGTTCCCGTGATCGAGACGCTGGACGAAGACCGAAAGCGCCTGACGTTTCATATTACAGAGGGTGAGAAGGCCAAGGTTAAAACGGTGATATTCGACGGGCTGCGCGCGGCGACGAAGGCCGAGATGCTCGCCGTCATGTCGACGCGGGAATGGATTCCTTGGTATGGATTTTTCACGAAGTTCAAGTTGCCTTCGATGGTATCCGACGCGGGAGTCTTGAAGCGTGAAGAATTGGCCAATGATGTGGAACGGATCAAGGAAGTGCTGCTGAATAAAGGCTATTTCAATGTTCGGGTCGGTCAGCCGTCGGTGGAGCTTACCGAAGATAAAAAATGGTTCATCGTCAGCTATCACATCACTGAGGGAGAACCCTTCACGATCGCGGAAATTGGGTTTCGAGGGCATTCGGTATTCGAAGAGCCCGAGCTTCGCGCAGGGTTGAAAATTAAGGATGGGGAAATTTTTCAGCGTGCCAAAATACGAGATGAACTCTCGCGTGTGACGGACCTGTATGGGAGTAAGGGGTATTCGTTTGCCGAAGTCGTGCCCAGCGTCAATCCGAACAATGAGGAACGGACGGTCACCATCATCTTCAGCATCAAAGAAGGGGAGATGATGCGGATCCAGCAGATCAATATTTACGGGAACGACAAGACGCGCGACAACGTCATTCGCCGAGAAATCCGAGTGGACGAACAGGATGTGATCGATACCGCCTCGCTCAAACGAAGCTTTCAACGACTGAACAACTTGAATTTTTTCGAGACGGTCGAAATCCTTCCCGCGCAAGTCGCCCCGGACAAGGTCGATCTGAACGTGCGTGTCAAAGAAAAGCCGACGGGCATGTTCAGCCTCGGCGGAGGGTTCAGTACGTTGGATCGACTGGTGGCAATCGCTGATATCACACAAGGGAATTTATTCGGGTATGGGTATCTTGGGCGTATCCGTGGGCAGCTGGGTCAGCGAAGAAGTCTTGGCTCCATCACCTTTCGCAACCCCTACCTGAATGATTCGCTGACCTCACTGCAAATAGACGGTTACCGCAGTATTACGAATTATCTCTCGTACTTCGAAGAGCGAACCGGTGGAAACGTCACGCTTGGCCGGTGGCTATCAGAGTATGTGACCGGGAGCGTCAGTCTCTTTGCCGAGCAGATCACGTTCAAGGACCCTCAGTTCGGCATTTGTCCCGATCTGGTGCCTATCGTCTGTCGGCAGTTAGGGACGCGGTCCTCGACCGGATTTCGGTTTGCGCTGTTCAGGGATACCAGAGACTATTACCTCGATCCCAGAACCGGGTGGCGCTTCGGCGGAGGGTTTGATATCGGTACCCCGTACATGGGCGGCACCAACAACTTCATCAAATATTATGTGGACGTCATCAAGGTGACGCCGCTTCCCCTCGATATGCGGATTTCGTTGCGGGCTCGCTATGGAGAGGTGCAAGCCCTCAATGGGACGCAGATTCCGTTGAATGAACGATTTTTCGTCGGCGGTATCAACACCATGCGCGGATTTGCCTTCGGTCGAGCCGGCCCGGTCGTCCCCACGACGAAGGCGCCGTTCGGGGCCTCCAAACAATTGATTTTCAGCAACGAGTTGATCTTTACGATCTCCGCCGAAGCGAAATTGAACGGCGTACTCTTTTTCGACTACGGGAAGGGTTTTGACGACGATGAATCCTTGTCGCTCGATTTGAGGAGTGCGGCTGGTCTCGAAGGGCGGTGGATCTCTCCGTTCGGTCCGTTGCGGGTTGCCTATGGGCTCAACCTTGATAAACGGACCGGCGAGCGATTCGGGGTGTTCGAGTTTACGATTGGAACCTTATTTTAGGCGGAGTCTTCGCGTGGTACGTTGGAGCGGGAATCGATATAGACAATCGACGGGACGGATCGAATGGGTAAGGCTGTCAGTTGCGGTCACCATCCTGTTGGGTCTCGGTGGATGTGCCGGAACTGGAGCTAAGGTCGAGGGCAAGATCGGCGTGATCAATTCACAGCGCTTATTGAACGACACGAGCGCGGGCAAGAAGGCCAAGGAGAGCCTGGCCGCTTTTTCGAAGAATCGACAAGCGCTGATGGAATTGGATGAACGAGACTTACGGAGGATGGAGGAGGACTTCGTCAAACAGTCGTCCGTGCTCAGTCCTACGGCGAAACGAGAGCGGGAAGAACAGTTTCGCCGGCGCATGCAGGAATACCAACAAAAATCCTCGGAATTGAATCGAGAGGTTCAGGAAAAACAAAAAGACGTTCTGGAAGGGTTTCGTGACAAGATCGAAATGGTTGTGGCCAAAGTCGCCAAGCGTCTCGGGTTGCAGGTGATCGTCGATAAGAGTAAGGGTGGCCCCACCATTTATCATGAAGAGGGTCTGGACATTTCCGGACCGGTCATCGAGGAGTTCAACCGCGACTATCCCTAGTCGCTGTGGGAGGTAGGGCATGATGAGTGTCATGAGAGTAGGCATAGTCATCGTCGCATTGTCACTCGGGCAATGGGGTGAGTCGTCCAATGCGGCGGAGACGATTCGGGTGGGAGTCATGGATCAGCAGACGGTGATGGAGCGATCAAAAGCCGGGAAACTGGCCTTGGAAGATGTGAAGGGGTACTCCATGACCAGGCAGAAGATCATCAATGCGGACGAGCAAGAACTCAAAGAGTTGGATCAGTCCTTACAAGATCCGAATGCCAAGCTGACTGATCCGGCACGACAAGAGAAAGAGGAACAGTTGCGGAGTAAAATGGAGGCGTATCAGCGTCGTCTTCAAGAGTTCAACCGAGAAGTCCAGCAAAAGCAGCGTGAGATGGTCGTGGATTATGCGCAAAAGATCGCAGCTGCCGCGCAGGCCGTGGCTCAAAAAGAAGGATATACGGCCATCCTCGATAAAGGCAATGAGGCGCTCATCCGCATCGTCCTCTATCATCGGCCGGCGCTGGACGTGACGGACTCGGTCATCAAGGAATTTGATCGGCAGAACCCGTAAGCCGTAGAACCATCCGGGATAGAGAGGAGGCAGAGCCCATGGCATCGGTCGAGCAGGCAGAGATTCAGGCATTACTCCCGCACCGGTATCCGTTTTTGTTGGTGGATCGGGTCAAAGAGTTTGAGCCGCATACGCGTATCGTTGGGTTTAAGAATGTGACGATCAATGAACCGTTCTTCCAAGGCCATTTCCCAGGCCGCCCGGTCATGCCGGGTGTGCTGATCGTCGAAGCAATGGCGCAGGTGGGCGGCGTGCTGGTCTTCAAGTCGGGAGGAGTGGTCGGGAGAACGATCATGTATCTGACGGGGATTGAGGAGGCGAAGTTTCGGAAACCGGTTGTCCCCGGTGATCAACTACGGATTGAGATCGACGTGCTCAAGAAGCGCCCACCGTTTTGGAAAATGCAAGGCAAGGCGTTTGTCGACAACGAGCTGGTGTGTGACGCCGTCATGACCGCCATGGTGATGGAAGAGAAGGCGGAGACCAAGTAGGCACCGTTCACGAGAATGGTATGCGAGGGCGTTCATCCCGTGCATGACGAGCGATTCTTAGCGATTGACGCTTTGACAAGGGGGCATGCGTGAAGATACATCCTACAGCGGTCATCCATCAGAAGGCGAATCTCGATGATGATGTGGAAGTTGGACCGTTCTGTGTCATCGGAGAACATGTCGCGATCGGGAAGGGCAGTCGGTTGCTTTCTCATGTGGCAGTCGACGGATGGACGGAGATCGGAGAGCGGAATGAACTGCACCCATTTGCGTCGATCGGAGGGCCGCCGCAACATCTTGCCTATAAAGGGGAGCCGACCAAAGTCGTCATCGGTCACGACAATATCATCCGCGAGTATGTCACCATCAACCGGGGCACGGTCCAAGGGGGTGGCATCACCTCGCTTGGATCAAAAAATATCCTGATGGCCTATGTGCATGTGGCGCACGATTGTCGGCTCGGCGACCATATTATTATGGCCAATGCGGCAACCCTGGCCGGACACATCACCATCGGAGACCATTCGGTCATCGGCGGGTTGACCGGAGTACTTCAGTTTGTGCGCATCGGCGCCTACGTAATGATTGGTGGGTGTTGCGCCATCGGTCAGGATATTCCTCCCTTTGTGTTTGCTGCCGGTGGGTATCGCGCCCATTTGTATGGTCTGAACACGGTTGGCCTGCAACGACACGGCTTCTCAGTCGATCGTATTGCCTCGCTCAGAAAGGCGTTTGATCTTCTCTTTCGGGAGGGGCATCGAACGGCTGAGGCGATTCGATTGGCAAAAAAGGAGTTTAAAGGACAGGCCGACGTGGCCAAGATTCTCGCGTTTATGGAGGGCACCAAACGTGGGATTTCGCGAGCAGTCAATGTCGATGCGGAGCGTGAGTTCGATCAACAGGTGTGATGTCGCCCATGATGACCCAGGCTCTGCCAATAGCGGACGGTCGAATCGGGGTGATTGCCGGGAACGGACGATTTCCGATCATCTTTGCCGACAACGCTCGCAAGATGGGTCTTCAAGTCTATGCCGTCGCGCATGAGGGCGAAACGGAGCCGGAGCTTGAGCAGCATGTCGACCGAATCCATTGGGTCAAGATCGGTCAACTCAACAAGTTGATCAACGCGTTCAAAGCCGACGGGGTTCGGAATGTGGTGATGTTGGGTGGGATCAAGAAAACCCATGTGTACAGCCACGCCCGCCCCGATTTTCGCGTGTTGGCCATGGCCGCGAAATTGGTGTTGTGGAAGGATGACGATATTTTGCGCACGCTCGCTGCGGAACTCGAAAAGGATGGGATCACCATTTGTGAGTCGACCTTCGGCCTCGAAGGGATTCTTGTGACAGAGGGGCCGCTCACGTCCAGGCAGCCGACGAAGAAAGAATGGAGCGATATTCGGTACGGCTGGGAGGTGGCGAGAGAGACCGGACGTCTGGATATCGGTCAATGTGTCATCATTAAAGATCATGTCGTCGTTGCGGTGGAAGCGGTCGAAGGCACCGACGAGGCCATCAAGCGTGGCGGCGAGCTGGCGAAAGCCGGGGTTGTGGTGGTGAAACGGTGCAAGCCGCAGCAGGATCTGCGATTCGATCTGCCGGCGGTCGGCCCACGGACGATCGACGTGATGCAATCTGCCAAAGCCTCAGTCTTGGCGGTCGAGGCCGGTCGATCCGTGATGTTGGATCGAGAAGAGCTGCTCAGCAAAGCCGAGGCAGCCGGTATCGCCGTCGTAGGAGTCGCTCGCGAAACAGAACCGATCACGGGGACTTGAGTCTACGGAGTATGTGAGAATCGAATGAGCCGTTGATCTCCGGATGTCCGACATTCAACAGGTCAATCTCTCGCGAGATGCTTTCAGTCAACCCAAGATGACTATAGCCACACTTCGTGCCGGTGTAATCGGGGTCGGGCATCTCGGTCAGCACCATGCGCGGTTGTATGCCTCGTTGCCGGATTCGATGCTGGTCGGTGTAGTTGATCAAGATTCCGGACGGGCTTCCCTCATTGCTCAGAAGCACGGCGTGCAGGTGTTCCAAGACGTGCCTGATCTGTTAAGACAGGTCGATGTCGTCAGTATTGCGGTGCCTACGTCCGCTCATTATTCTGTTGCAAAAGTCTGCCTCGAAGCCAGAAAACATGTTCTCGTGGAGAAGCCGATTGCCGTGCGTCCGGCAGAGGCGCAAGAGCTTGTCGCGCTTGCGGAGCGCAATGGGTGTACGCTGCAAGTGGGACATAGCGAGCGGTTCAACCCGATCATGCAGATGATGCGGCCGCATATCGAGCGACCGCTTGTATTCGAGTGCCAGCGACTCGGTACGTACAGCGAGCGCGGCACTGATGTCGATGTCGTTCTGGATTTGATGATTCATGATTTAGATCTGGTTCTGTCCTGCGATCCTGGGCCGGTAAAAGCGGTGCGGGCAACGGGAGTCTCGATTCTCTCCACGACGAACGACGTGGCCCATGCGCACATCCAGTTCAAGAGCGGGTGCGTGGCACACGTAACCGCTAGTCGAGTGTCTCAGAAAGCGATGCGATTCATGCGTGCGTTTCAGTCTGACGGCTATGTGTCGATCGATTTTCAATCTCGCCAAGGTGTGATCGGGCGTCGATCGATTGCGCATGGTCGGAAGCCGATGTTGGTGTGTGACGAGTATCAGGCCGGCGACGCCGAGCCGCTGAAGTTGCAGCTTGAGTCTTTTCTGTGGGCGATTCGTACGAGGTCTCGCCCGATCGTGTCCGGTGAAGATGGCGCAGACGCGCTGGAGCTTGCTCACCGTGTGCTGTCCGACATCACGGTGGCCCCCAGTGTCATGCCTGAGAGGGTTGTCAGTCAGGAGATGTGACCGCCACTCCATGGCCGGGCGTGTCGGATCGTCATCACGGCCTCTAGTTTTGTAGACTCATCTATGGCGCGTATTCTGATTGTGACGGGTGAAGCGTCCGGTGACCTCCATGGAGCCAATCTCGCCAGGGCACTGAAAACCTGTGACCCTCATGGCTCCGTAGCCGGCATCGGCGGCCATGCGATGGAGGCTGCCGGGGTGCAGCTGGTGTGCAAAAGCGGGCAGTTCGACGTGATGGGGATGGTCGGACCGTTGGCGTTGGTGGCAATCATTCGACGGTTTTTCTTCATGCGGCGATTGTTTCGGTCCGAACCATGGGATGGGGTGATCTTTGTCGACAACCCTGGATTAAATTTACGGTATGCGTATTTTGCCAAGGGCGCTGGGCTACGCGTGTTTTATTACATTGCGCCACAGATTTGGGCCTGGGGGCCTTGGCGGATGTACTGGATCAAGAAACGGGTCGATCAGGTGCTGGTGATTTTGCCGTTTGAAAAACCTCTCTTTGACGACGCGGGGATGCCGTGCACGTTTGTCGGCAATCCGATACTGGATGCCGTCGAAACATCGTACGATCAAACGGCGCTTCGTGCCAGATTCGGATTTTCGAATGATGAGCGTGTGATTGCGTTGTTGCCGGGGAGTCGAGTGCATGAGGTGCACGTGCTGCTGCCTATTCTCATCGAGGCCGCGGAAAAATTGTCTGATCGAGAGCCCACAACGAAATTTCTTCTGGCGCAAGCGTCGACCATTGATGATAATCTCCTCCAGCCTTTCGTGAGCCGGAGTCGGGTGCCGATCACCGTCGTGAAGGAGCAGACCAGTGAAGTGCTGGCGGTTTCGGATTTTGCGCTGGTCAAGTCAGGCACGGCAATATTGCAAGCTGCCGTGGTAGGGACCCCCATGGTCCTGCTCTATCAAATCAGTGCACTGGAGTGGTGGATCGCAAGCGTCTTCAAGCGAGTCAAATGGATTGGGCTGGTCAATCTGGTGGCGGGTCGGACGGTCGTCCCAGAGTTGCTGCAGGCTCATGCGACAGGACAGCGATTGTATGAAGAGGCTATTCGAATCTTGGAAGATCGACGAGTCTATGACGACATGAAACGAGACTTGGCCATGGTGCGAGTCGCGTTGGGTGAACCGGGCGCATCAACCAGAGCAGCGGAGGCGGTGTTGGCGGCATGTCGGGCCTAGGACGATTCAAGCGATTGATGCGGTATGTGAAGCCGTACCGAGGACGGTTCCTCGCGGCGTTTGTCTGCTCCGGGCTCGTGGCACTGCTCAGCGGGGTCTATGCCTGGCTTGCGCGGCCGGTCTTGGACGATATCTTCATCCAAAAAGACGAGCACATGCTGCTGGTGCTGCCGTTGGTGCTCTTGGGCGTCGCCACGCTGAAGGCGTTGTTCAGTTACGGCGTCAGCTATCTCATGGCCTATGTCGGCAATCGAGTCGTGGCCGACATCCGACAGGAATTGTTTCAACAGCTGATGCGGCTCTCGGTCGGCTTTCACGATACGAACACGTCCGGACGCCTGGTGTCTCGCGTGGTCAACGATGTGGGGATGATGGCCAACGCAGCCTCAAGCGTCGTCAAAGACATTTTTCAGAACGGACTCACGTTTGTCGTCATGATCGGTGTCATTCTATATCAGAATTGGAGGTTGGCTGGGCTCTCCCTGATTGTGATTCCGCTCTCGGCGCTGAGTATGGTGCGGGTCGGTAAGCGATTGAAGCGACTGGCCACCAGCGGGCAGGAACAACTCGGCGATCTGTCCTCCACGCTTCAAGAGATGCTGTCCGGCATCAGAATGGTGAAGGCGTTCGGACGGGAAGCGGCGGAGGCTGAACGATTTCATGAGCGAAACAGCAAGGTGCTGTCGACCACGCTCAAAAGCAATCAAGTCTGGGCGATCGGCCACTCGCAGATGGAAATTATCGGGGTGATCGGCGTTGCGGCCATTATCTGGTACGGCGGGTATTTGGTCATCCACGACATGATGACCCCCGGCGCCTTTTTCTCATTCATGGCGGCGCTGTTCATGGCCTATACTCCGATTCGGAAATTGTCGGGGTCGAATAACCTGATTCAGCAAGCGCTGGCGGCGGCCGAACGGGTGTTTGAGGTGTTGGATCTCACAACAGAACACGCTCAAAATAGCGGCACCGTGCCGCTGGTGGGTATCACACAGGCCATTGAATTTCAGGGCGTCTCCTTGCGGTATGAGCATCACACGAGTTCCGCACTGGCTGATATCGACCTTGTGATTCGACCGGGAGAAGTCGTGGCGCTGGTCGGCAGCAGTGGGAGTGGAAAGACCTCGTTAGTCAGCCTCTTGCCGCGTTTCTATGAGCCGACGGCAGGGCGAATTTTGCTCGATGGCCTCCCCGTGACGTCGTATGAGTTGCGCTCGCTGCGTACGCATATCGGGATCGTCTCGCAAGACGTGTTCTTATTCGATGAGACGGTCCGAAGCAACATCGCATTCGGGCGGTCCGGTGCCGGTCAAGCTGAGGTTGAGCAGGCGGCAACGCAGGCCTATGCCCATGACTTTATTCTCCGCTTACCGCAGGGGTACGACACGGTCATCGGTGAGCGCGGGGTCAAACTATCCGGAGGGGAGCGGCAACGTCTGGCGATTGCCAGAGCGATCCTGCGCGATCCTCCGTTGCTGATCTTGGACGAAGCCACCTCGGCTCTCGATACCGAATCCGAACGTATCGTGCAGCTTGCGTTGGCCAATTTGATGAAAAACCGAACGACTCTGGTCGTTGCGCATCGACTCTCGACCATCCAAAATGCGGATCGCATCGTTGTCCTCGATCGAGGGACGATCATTGAAGTGGGAACTCATGAGGAACTGCTTCGACAGGGTGGTGCCTATCGCCGACTCCATGCACTGCAGTTCCAGGATGTGACCAATGTCTGACCTCCTCAAGTCCTGTTCGCGCTGGGTGAAGTGTTCGCTTCTTCCACCCGTGGGAGCTGCGGCTATTCGCGCCGTCGCGTGGTCGATACGCTGCGAGACGCGTGGTCATGAAGCGGTCGATGTGCTCTATCGGCAGGGGCATCACGTGATTATGACGTTTTGGCATGCCCAGCAGTTGATGATTCTGTTCGGCTATCGAGGCACCGGTGCCCATGTGCTGATCAGCCAGCATGGCGATGGAGAAATCATCGCGCGGATCATTGCACGGTTCGGACATGGTGCGGTGCGTGGATCAAGTACGCGTGGGGGGGTCGGTGCGCTTCGAGCTTTGATCAAGGTGGGGCGATCCAATCGAGACATTGGGGTGACGCCTGACGGCCCGAAGGGGCCTCGTCACGTTGCCAAACTCGGAGTGGTTCACTTGGCCAAAGCCACGGGCCTTCCAATTGTGCCGATCGTCTTTGCCTGCTCAAAAAAAAACTCTTCGCGAGTTGGGATCGCTACATGGTCCCATACCCATTTTCACGAGGGCTCTTTCTGTATGGCAGTCCGCTCTGGGTCTCGCGTGAAGCCGATGAGGCCTCGCTGGAGGCGACTCGCCTGGAGCTTGAAACGGTTCTCAATCGGCTGACGGATCAGGCGGAACAAGACGTCATCCGCTGATCGTCATGTACCGCGCGAGGATGACGGTGTCCGATCCTTCTCCATCTGCGGCATGAGGAGTCGTAGGCAGCGGTGTTCCTATGTGGAAATTTCTCTATAACATCGGCCTTCTTCTTGCTGCTCCGGTGATCGTCGGTGTTCTTCTCGCCAAGCCGCGTTGCCGTCCAGGGTTTTTTCAGCGGATGGGGTGGCGTTCTCATCCTTCCGATGACGGCGAATCTTCTCGGCCCACGATCTGGGTCCATGCGGTATCGCTCGGTGAGGTCGTGGCGGCCGTCCCACTCGTCACGGCGTTGCACAAGCGCCATCCGGAGTGTCGCTACATTGTGACGACCGTGACCGAAACGGGACGTGAGGCGGTGGAACAGCGGTTAGGCGGCATTGCGGAACATCGGTATGCACCGCTCGATTTTCCCTGGGCGGTGGCGTGCATGATTCGACGTCTCCGGCCGGTTCTGTACGTGTTTGTGGAGACCGAGCTCTGGCCGAATATGCTGTGGACGCTGCGAGCCCACGATGTGCCGTCTGTGTTGGTGAACGGGCGGCTGTCTTCACGGTCGTTCAGCAGGCAGGATCTCCCGGTCATCCGCTCATTCTATCGGTCCGTCCTGCGGACCCTGACGCTCTGCCTCATGCAGTCGGATCGAGACGGGCATCGGATTGCCGCGTTGGGAGCCGACTCTGCTCATGTGCATGTCACGGGGAATATCAAATTCGATCAGCCCGTGCCTGAGGTCCGTTCAGAGGAATCGCTTCGGCAGAGTTTTGGCCTCACTCAGCACGAGCACCTGATTCTTGCCGGCAGCACGCACCCCGGGGAAGAAGAAATGTTGGTGGCTGCCTATGGAACGATTGCAAACCGTCATCCATCTGCAGTGTTGATGCTGGCACCTCGCCATATCGAGCGTGTCGATCGAGTGGAGGCTATGTTGCGGGATGCTGGATATGTCGTGCAACGCAGGAGCCACATCCGTGAGAAAACAAGCGGCGGCCCACGCGTCATCATCCTGGATACCAGAGGAGAGTTGGCGCGTGCCTATCGAGAAGCTGTCGTGGCCTTTGTCGGTGGAACCTTGATTCCTGTGGGCGGTCACAATTTGCTAGAGCCGGCGGTGTGGGGTGTGCCGGTCATGTTCGGTCCGCATACGGACCATTGTGCCGAGGTCGCAACGTTGTTAGCCGGAGCAGGAGGAGGTCGCCGAGTGGCGAGCGTTGAGGACCTTGTGATGTCACTTGAGGAATGGCTCGGTCGACCTGAAGTCCGAGATCGGGTCGGGCAGGCTGCCAAACAGGCGGTGTTGGACAATCAAGGCGCGCTCATCCGGAGTCTGGAGTTCATTGAACCCTATCTCCGTGCGGTCCCATCGCATTCCGATCGATGTGTGGCAACGGGGTCAGGACCGCTGACGGCCAAATTGTAAGAGCCTATGGCATTCTTCCATCCAGGACAGCCGGTCCGTAGGTGGCTGTATGTGGCTGCCTGGTTCTACGGACTCATCATTCGATGTCGACTGTGGTGTTATCGCCAAGGATGGTGCGCCTCGACACGGTTGCCCTGTCGCGTGATCAGTGTGGGGAATGTGACCGTCGGCGGGACCGGCAAAACTCCGATGGTCATTCTGTTGACGGAACGGCTGCTGGCCAAGGGGCGGCGAGTCGCTGTGTTGAGTCGCGGGTACAAACGGACGAGCAGGATTCCGCACCTCCTGGTCTCTGATGGATCGCGAGTGTTGGTCGGTGCGTCGGAGGCAGGCGATGAGCCGTTCCTCATCGCGCAGCGTTGTCCGCAGGCCATTGTGGCGGTTGGGGCGGATCGGGTTGCGCTCGGTCGACGGGTATTGGAACAGTATCCCGTCGACTGTATTGTTCTTGATGACGGCTTTCAGCATCGGGCGCTGCAGCGTGATGTCGATCTGGTGTTGCTGGATGCGACCGATGCGTCAGGCCTTGATGCAGTACTGCCGGCGGGAAGATTGCGGGAGCCTCTACAGGAGTTGAGTCGAGCGAGTGGTGTGGTGATTACCCGAGCTGATTCGCGTCAGGATGTGGAGGCGATTTATAGTCGATTGCGAGCGGTTGCCTGTCCGTGTGAGGACGTCATGGAAGTGGTGTTTCGCCCGGATTCCTTCCTGAGGATCGTATCGGGGGAGCGGCAACCCATCGAGTGGGGACTAAAGAAAACGGCTTGGTTGGTGAGCGGGATCGGGAACAGCCGATCATTCCGTCGATCGGTGGAATCCATCGGTGTTGAGATTATCGGAGAGACGGCGTTCGAAGATCATCATCACTACCGCGACGATGAGATCAGAGAGGTTCGTGCCGCTGTGCAAGCCAATGGATGCGAAATCATTCTGACGACCGAGAAAGATGGCGTGAAATTGTCCCCCTCCCTCCTGCCGAATGACCCCTGGTGGATGCTTCGCCTTGAGGCTGACGTGGTGCAGGGGATAGAACGGTTACATTGGCTGATCGATGACTCGCCTTCCGTCGAGATGTAAGAGGTGAGAACTCGTGCGTAAGGACTTCCCTCAGAATATTTTGGTGCGGGCACCGAATTGGATCGGCGATGCCGTCATGTGCGAGCCGGCCGTCCGCGGGTTGCGATCGCTGTTCCCCACCGCGCAACTGACGATGCTTGCCAAACCTGCTATCGCGGAGCTCTTCAAGGCGCATCCTGGGCTTCACGGCATCCTGGTGTACGAAGACCAGAGTGCTCATGCAGGCCTATCAGGGAAATGGGTGCTCGCGGGTATGTTGCGACGGCACCGCTTTGATTTGGCGGTCCTGTTTCAGAATGCGTTCGAAGCTGCGTTGCTTGCGTGGCTCGCCGGTATCCCACGGCGATACGGGTATGCCACGGACGGCAGGGTTTTCTTCCTCACCGATCCAGTCGCTGTTCCCAACGTCCGTATGCAGTCGCATCAAGTCGAGTACTATTGGAACTTATTGAAGCCGTTGGGCTTGGCCGGTGGAGTCACTCGCCCTATGCTGCTCGTTTCGGCAGATGAGGATCGAAGTATCGATGGTCGGCTTGCTGCCGCCGGCATCGACTCGTCGTACGTTTTGATCGGGGTCAACCCCGGATCGACCTACGGCAGCGCTAAACGTTGGTTGCCGGATCGTTTTGCCGACGTGACGAAGCGCCTTGTTCGGCGATTGGAACAGACCGAGACCCCGCATGTCGCAGTCGTCGTCCTGGGAGCGAAGGGCGAAGAATCGTTGGGGAAAGACATTGCGGCTCAGCTTGACGGGCGGTCGGTTGTCTTATCCGGCGCCACCACCATTCGGGAACTGATGGCAGTGGTGAAGCGTTGTCGTCTCCTGATCACCAACGATACCGGGCCGATGCATATCGCCGCTGCATGTGGTGTGCCGGTCGTGGCGGTGTTCGGTCCCACGGATTGGCGTACCACTGCGCCCTATGGGCAAGAACGTTCGATCGTGCGGGAAGCCGTGGACTGTGCGCCCTGCCTTCTCCGGGAATGTCCGATCGATCACCGCTGTATGACTCGGATCTC
>CABVRR010000002.1:0-62026 GCA_902500705.1 uncultured Nitrospira sp. | reverse complement strand
CGCCCTGCCTTCTCCGGGAATGTCCGATCGATCACCGCTGTATGACTCGGATCTCCGTTGATCGAGTGTATGACACGGCCATGCAACAGCTTGGGGATCCGTGTCATGTGTCCGGTGTCGCGGGTGAGAAGAGCCCGGATACCGACGAGAAAAACCCAGCGGGTATGCTCTCCGGCTATACGATCTTTCTCGATCGAGACGGGACGCTCAATCCCGATCCCGGCTATATCAAGTCCCCCGATCAGTTTGAGTTGTTTCCCGGCGTGGCCAAGGCGCTCGCGAGTCTGAAACGAGCCGGTGCCCGATTGATCGTCGTCACCAATCAATCGGGGATTGCGCGAGGATTCTTGTCGCGTACTGAGCTGGATGCCATTCATCTGAAATTGATGCGTCTGCTCGAGCCTGCCGACGCGTCGCTCGATGCGATTTATTTCTGCCCGCATCACCCTGATGACGGGTGCGCATGTCGAAAGCCGAACCGTGGGATGATCGACCAAGCGATACGAGAATGGGGGGTGGATCTCGATCGATCCTATCTGATCGGCGATCACCTTCGTGATATCGAGTTGGCGAAACGAGTCGGAGTGCGCAGTATTCTGGTGACGACGGGAGTGGTTCTTCCACAGGAAGTCGAGCAACTGAAAGCCTCGGGGTCGGCTCCGGATTGGATCGCCTCCTCGCTGGTGGAGGCTGCCGACTGGTTGTTGTCTGATGTCGGTAGGAGGGCTGTCGAGAGGGGGGGACGTCAGACCACACACTTGTGAGCCTAGAATAGGGAGAGAGAACAGTATGTCCGGTATGGACTTGTGTTGATCGGAGTGCGGGCGTAAGTTGTGGGAGCAGAATACGCCGGGCAAGAAAGTCGACTTTGGTAAGCAAAGAGAGCACAAGATGGGAGTGAACCAGCTCGTGACCGCATGTTCCATCCCTTGTAATCTCTGTGGTGGTTGCGAGGCCTCGATTCTTTCGAACAGAAGCCGAAGCGGGAAACCTTTGCGAACTGTCATTTGCCAAGCCTGTGGGTTGGTGTGGTCGGACCCACGGCCCCATGACGCCAGGCAGTTTTATGAGGAGGAGTATCGTCTCTCCTACAAACACAGCTACAGCCCGAAGCCCAAGCATGTCTTGCGTGCCGGCCATGTGGCCTTGTCGCGATTTGAAAAGATTGAGTCACTACTGTCGAGTCGGAAGGCCGTTCTCGATGTCGGCACCGGCGGCGGGGAGTTCGCCTATTTGTTGCAATCGCTTGGGCATCAGGTGAGGGGAATCGAACCGAATAAAGGGTATGCCGACTACTCGATCCAAGACTATGGGCTGACGGTTCAGGTCGGGTTCGTCCAAGATGCGACATGTTCACCGGAATCGTTTGATGTCGTGACGATCTGGCATGTTCTCGAGCATACGGAAGATCCGGGGTCTGTCTTAGCCCTGCTTCGATCCTGGTTGAAACCTGACGGCACGCTTGTGGTGGAAGTTCCGAACGTGGAGGCGACCTGCCAGGCTCCTCGCAGCACGTTTCATGAAGCCCATCTCTACAACTTCAATGTGGTGTCCTTGCGGAGACTGGCCAAAAAGCATGGACTGTATGAATCTCGGCATCTGATCTCCCGTGACGGTGGGAATATCACGATGTTCTTGTCTCGTCGTGAGCCGTTGATTCAGGAGCCTTACGCTGCTGCGATTCCAGGAAATTGTGCGTGGATCTCGCGGATCGTGCGACAGCACAGCAACGTACGACGCCACTTGACCCCGACTCCGTACTTGCGAGCCTGGCAGCGCCTCTGCCGATCCTTGCAAGAGCGGCGGGAAACGGCGGACGCACAGAGCGGCAAATCATTGCTTGATCAGCTCTATGCTCCTCAGGTTCACACCTTTGCCGTGGAGCATCGGTGAATCGACTCAGACGGTGTGAACATCAGCCTACATATTCGTGCTCCGTCTTTCGGTGGTGACGCGACAGGGCTTGCTGGAAGGTGGTCCGATGCCGTCTCTCAACCCTCTCGATGTCGCAATGAACCGCGCCCGCATTCTTTTGATCAAACCCAGTTCTCTTGGAGATATCGTTCATGCGCTTCCGGTCGTTTCGGCGATCAAAGCCCAATGGCCGGAGGCGCATCTGACGTGGCTGGTCAAGCGCCAGTGGGCCGACCTTGTCGAACGGGCGGACGGGGTGGACTGTGTGTGGCCTGTGGAGCCGACGGTGAGCAGTTGGATCACAGAAGCCATGGCGTTACGCGCACAGCGGTTTGCTCTTGCCATTGATTTGCAAGGACTGTTTCGCAGCGGCATCGTAGCGTGGCTCAGCGGTGCTCCGATACGCATCGGATTCGCGAATGGGAGAGAAGGAAGTCCATTCTTCTACACGCATCGCGTGCCGGTTCTTCATGCTGACGTCCACGCGGTTGACCGATATCTCTCGGTTGCTGCGGCCTTGGGTGTGTCGTTGCCGAGCACACCGCGATTTGGGTTCAGGTTGCTGGAAGAGGATCTGACGACCGTTCGCGAGCTTTGCCGACGCAGAGGCTTTTCCGTAGACAAACCGTGGATTGCCATGAGCATCGGGGCGAGGTGGCCGACAAAGCGCTGGCCGTTGTCATCTTTCGCAGCCGTTGTGGATCAGCTGTACGAGGCGCATCTTGGTCCAATCGTGATGATCGGCGGGCCGGAAGAGCGTGCCGCCACGAATCAGTTGCGAGCGCTGACAGATCGTCCGTTCATCGACTTGAGCGGTGAGATCCCATTAGGGTGTGTACCGGCCTTACTTTCTCACGCGACCGCCATGATTACGAATGATTCCGGGCCGATGCATATTGCGGCGGGTCTTGCGGTTCCTGTGGTGGCACTGTTCGGACCGACGAGTGCGACGCGGACCGGACCATATGGAGATGGCCATCAGGTATTGACCGGAGGGGTTTCCTGCAGCCCTTGTTTTAGTCGAGTCTGCCGACACGATCCTGAATTGGAATGTCTTCATCGCATCACGCCGACTCACGTGGTTGATGTTTTGCGGCGACTGTTGACGGATCACGTGCCATGTCGATGAACGTTCTGATCGTTCGCCCGGACGGCATCGGCGATGTCATGCTGTCTCTTCCCGTGGCGACTCAACTCAAGCAGCTTGTGCCTGGAGTCACCGTTGGATTTCTGACCAGTCCTATCGTTGCGCCGCTGTTTGACGGCCATCCCGACGTGGACTATGTGCGGACGATTCGTTTCACGGATTCCTTAAAGACTAGTCGTCTTGCTTTTTCACAGGGCGTTGACGCCGCGATTTTCCTGAAACCGTTTCGCCGCCTGATGTGGGGCGCATGGGTGGCCGGTGTTCCGATTCGAGTCGCCACGGGCTACCGTTGGTATAGTCCATTGGCCAACCGCCCCATCTATGAACATCGCAGCGAGTTTTCCAAACACGAATCGGAGTACAACGTAGAAATGTTGAAGGGGTTGGGGCTTCGCCCGCAACCAGTGAGTCCACCGGTACTCACGCTGACCGAACGCGAACGAGCTGCCGGGGCATCACGCTGGTCGGGGTTGCCGAGCCCTCGCGTGGTAGTTCATCCAGGCGGAGTTTCTGCGCGTCGCTGGCGCATGGAGCATTACCGTGACTTAGTCTTGACGCTGTCGTCGCAGGGGGCTGGGGTCGTGTTGACCGGCAGCGAGCAGGAACGGGCGGAATTCAGAAAGGTTCTGTCGCTGTCTCCACTGCCGTCCTCAGGGATCGTGAATCTCATGGGGCACCTGTCGCTGCGAGAGTTGATGGCGGTCATCGCCGATGCGCACGTCGTGGTGTCAGGGGCGACCGGACCGGCTCATCTTGCGGCAGCATTAGGTGTTCCTCTCGTGACGTTGTTTGACCCTCGCCGAAACAATTTGCCGGTGAGATGGAAACCGTTAGGAAGAGGCGTCTTGTTACGTCCCGATGTCCCTACGTGCGACAAATGTATCGGAGCTGCCTGCTCCTATTGGGATTGTCTTGACCGATTCACGGTTGAAAAGATTGCGTCTGCGATCACCAAAGTTTCAGCCGCTCCTTCAGCGCTTACCGTGCTCCATTTGTAAAACAGCTCATTGTCTGCTTGGGGAGTTGTCCTAGGCACCGCTCTTGACTGAAATGTGTGTCTGTGTTCATATCCTGAACGGTTGCGCTCTAACTCTATGAATCTCCAAGGGCAACGAGATCTTCTTCTGCTGACCGCGGTAGAGCGGGATGGCGCGGTCACACAGCGATCCCTCGCGACTAAGCTTGGGGTGGCACTGGGTCTTACCAATCTTTACCTGAAACGATTGGCTCGGAAAGGGTATATCAAGGTGACGACGATTCCCTCACACCGAGTTCGGTATTTGCTGACGCCGCAAGGGTTTTCTGAGAAATCCAGGCTGACCTATCTGTATATGGAATATTCCCTGTCCCACTACCGCGATATGCGCGCGAGACTGCGAGAGGCGCTGACCCAGGCCGTTGCAAGTGGAACACAGCGAGTCGTCATCTATGGAACCGGTGAACTCGCGGAGATGGCCTATCTGTCGCTTCGAGAAATGCACATGACCTTGGTTGGATTTGTCGGTGATCGACGGGAGGAGTCGTTCTTATCCTATCCGGTCTGGCCGCCGGATGCGTTACGTGAGTGGCAGTTCGATGCGGTGTTGCTGGCAGACCTTGACCAAGCAGCGGGGCATCGTACGACACTGGGGCAACACCATGTTCCGGACAGCAAGATCATAGCGTTTGCCCCCTCGGTCTGAGCGCGAGGGCCGATTGTTTTTCAACTCCCTGTAAGTGAAAGGGCGGAGCTGTATCTTGAGCCGATGTCGGGCATGCAAAAGCGTCGGTCTCGTGGATGGTCTGTCGGACTCGGTTGCGTTGCGGGCAAGCACGCACGAGCGTGACGCAGAAGAACACTCATGAACCAGATGTCCATTCCTTCTTGGTACGCACTGCGCACGAAATCTCGCTATGAAAAATTGGTACGAGATCAGCTGGACAAGCAAGGGATCGAGCCATTGCTTCCGACGATCAAACGGCTGAGTCGCTGGAAGGACAGAAAAAAGGAAATCGAGGTTCCACTGTTTTCAGGATATTGTTTCGTGCGGTTTGCGCAGCACGAAAAGATGCCGGTGCAAAAGGTCGTGGGCGTCGTTGAAATTGTCGGCAGTGGCAGTCGCCCCGAGCCGATTCCTGAGGAGGAAATCGACGGATTGCGCCGTCTCATGACGAGTGTCCTTCCCTATGATCCTCATCCTTATCTTCATGAAGGGATGAGAGTGGAGGTCGTTCGTGGTCCGTTACAGGGCATTCAGGGCATTCTCCTTCGAAAAGAAAAGCGGCATCGGCTCGTGATCGGAGTGCGAGCCATCCAGCAGGCAGCCGCTGTCGAGATTGATGTGAATGATGTTGCCCCGGTGTGAGAAGCCTGTCGCATCGCCAGACGATCCCCCTCGGTATAAAGCACCATCAGCACAGAAGTTTGTTGCTGCATGCTGATTTGCTCCCTCGAAGCCGGAAAACCCTGAGGCCGGGAAACGTTGCATGAAGAGTTTTGAGATTTCTTCCATGTACGGCAACAGCGTGGTGGAAGGGATGCGTGTACGCGTGGGAGTCGGGGTGGTCGTCCGAGGTAAAGGAGACACCATCCTCCTGGAGAAACGTCGTGATTGTGGGTGGTGGGGATTGCCGGGAGGAAAGGTTGAGCCTGGAGAGTCGCTCACCGACGCGGCCGTGCGAGAAGTCTTGGAGGAGACCGGTTTCACCGTGGAGATCACGCATCTGATCGGCGTCTATTCTGATCCTGACGGCCGTATCGTGACTTATCCGGATAATGGTGATGTGGTTCAACTGATCGATGTCGTCGTCGGCGCACGGGTGCTGTCCGGACGAATTATCTGTAGCGACGAGAGTGAGGAGGTCCGGTTCTTTATCCCTTCTCAGTTGCCGGAACAGATTGTGCCTCCGGCGCGGCAACCGCTTGCCGACGCGTTGGAAGGACGACATGGAGTCTTGCAGTAGGGTGAGCGTGCAATGACACCATTCCGTGACCTCCTTTTGCTTGGACTTGGGCGAGGGCTCCAAGTTCTGGCAGGCCTTATCACCATCAAGACCGCGACGACAATGTTGTCGCCCGGCGAAGTCGGGAGTATGAACCAGCTGATGAGTCTCGCCATTCTTGGGACGTCGGCCTTGCTTATGCCGATGACGGCCTATATCGGTCGTGGTTGTCTGGAGTGGATGGATGTCGGGATATTAAGTCAAAGGTTGCGCTCTTATCTGTTGATCATCATGACTGTCGCTCTAGGCTGTGGTTCGGTTGTCTGGGTGGTACAGGCGCAGCTGGGGGTTGTTTCAGGAATGACTCCGGTGTGGGTCGCGGGACTAGTTGTGCTGTACACGGTAGGGTTTGCGCTTCATACAATGGGATCATCAGGGCTGAATCTTATCGGCCATCGATTTCTCTATGTCTTGTTCGTGAATATCGCGGCATGGGGAGGACTTCTTTTAGCCATATGGTGGTCGAAGCCGGAAGCAAACCCTGAGATATGGTTGCTTGGAATTTTTGGCGGATTCCTTCTCTCATCCTGTTCCTACGCGGTGTTAGATCGATATGCTCAAAAGGTGAGCCATGAAGGCTCCTCACATCTGTCAGGCGTGCTCCCATTCGATTGGTGGGCACTCGTCATATTTGTGGGGCCGCAGGCGATTGCATTCCTATTTTTTTGGATCCAGACGCAAAGCTATCGGTTCATTCTGAGTTGGGTTGCCGACATTACAACTGTGGGACTATTTGCCGCAGGGTATATGATTTGTTCGGTCCCTATGCAAACCTTTGAAAATCTATTCAATGAGTTTTATAGTCCGACATTGTTTCGGGCACTCAAAGGGCAGGATAGGGCAGGAATAGCGCGGGCATGGAATGAGTATGCGGCGGCGTACATTCCCGCCGTCATTCTATTTGGCGCATTCTTGATCGGAAATGCAGTCTTTCTGGTAAAACTTCTCCTAGGGGAACAGTTCCAAGCGATCGCTTCGATTCTCATATGGCCTGCCTTGACGGAGACCTTTCGAGCCATCTCCTCGACGCTACACCATCTTGGTTTAGCGAAGGTCGATATGACGGTCAATATCGTGCCCGTCGTACTTGGCGCACTCGCTGCACCCACGCTTGTTTACTTTCTGGCTTCCTTCGAACCCCTGTTAGGGACGGCGTTGGCTCTTTTAACGGGCGCGGTGGTTGCTTTTGCCGCGGTGATCCCTATCAGTCGGCGTGCGTTGCCGGTTGTGTGGCCGGTCCGGCGAATTCTGTATGCAGTAGCTCTCGCCCTTCCGTTATATCTCTTAGGGCGTGGGATGAATGTCGGGTTCGGTGAATTGTCTCAAAGCAAGGCCCTGGTTGCGGTGGCGGTATCGGGACTCGCCATGGTGGTTTTACAGTATGTCATGGCGAAGGAATGGATTCGTCGGATTCGTCCCGTAGAGGATATGCCCATTGAGGGTGCACAGGCGTATTCCGAATATGGTACTGGTTCTCAATAGTGAATTCTTCCGATTTCGAGTGCGCAGATCTTCATTATCCCTGAGTGGTCATGTCTGTTAATGGTGAAGACCTGGGTGATGTTGCGCGGCCGATTATCTCGGTCGTGACCCCGTCGCTCAACCACGGACGCTTTCTGAGGCAAACGATCGAGAGCGTATCGGCGCAGACTTTTCGGAGTGTTGAGCACATTGTCGTGGATGGAGGGTCTACCGATGACACGATAGAGATTCTTAAAGAGTTTCCTCATCTTCGATGGATTTCCGAACGAGACGACCACGTGGTCGAGGCCTATGAAAAAGCATTTGCAATGGCGAGAGGGCGATACATCATTCAGTGTTGCGTGTCGGATGGATTTCTTGATCCCAACTGGTTCAAGAAATGCGTTGAGGTGCTTGATAAGGATGATGGGGTATCTCTGGTGTGGGGATTCGCACAAACCATGTCCGAGGAGGGAGACCTGCTGAATGTTTCGTTCCAGGATTTTTTCGCAGACCCGCCTCCGCAGAAACAGGACGCGCTTGCCTTTTGGCTTGCGAGTGGGTTTCCCTTTCCTGAAGGCAATTATTGCGCAAGGAGCGAGGTGATTCGGGCAGGGTTTCCTGATGCGCAATCAAGTGGCTGGTTTCGAACGTGCCCTCATCTTGGGTTTATGTATCGGTTCTTTACACAAGGATATAGTCCCTATTTTATTCCGGTGGTCGCAAATTTTGGTCGAATGCATCACGATCAACGGAGTCAGCGCTTGAGTCATGTGGAGAAGCCAGGCCAAACCGCCTACCTCACGGCTGTGCACGCATATGGGAAGAGCATTCTCAATGGAAGCGCGGTTCATTGCTTTCGTAACGGCAAGTCGGAGGTTATCGGGGAGATTCAGCCACATGAGCTCTCTTTGCTAAGGAAGAAGATGTGGCGGCATCGAGTGCTTCGTTCTCATCTGCTCCGTATCGATCCATACACACTGGCGCAAAAACTCAAACAACGAATATGCTCTGAACGGTGATCGCAATTCTTTTGTGACTCCATGCATCCTTTCATGATTGCAGTTGTGCTGTCTGCCTGGCATGATGCCCCAACCATCTTGGGGAGAATTAGTCTGGCAAAAATTGAGGAGCGAGCGCGGTAGGTATGGGTATGTCACGCCTGTCTTCCAGAAAGCTGGACGTGCTTTTCATCAATGCTGATTCGTCGTTGCAGGCCTATCAAGGGTTGGCGAAGACCTATTCCGCCATTGAGCCCCCCACTTGGGCGCTCTTGTTGGCACAGTCCTGTCGTGCGAAGGGGTTCGGCGCGGCGATTCTGGACTGTGATGCAGAGAAGCTGTCGTTGTCCGACGCCGTGGGTCGGATTCAGAGTGCCGATCCTCGCCTGGCCGTGTTTGTGGTCTATGGACAAAATCCAAATTCAGGAACGACGGGAATGATCGGGGCCAGTGCGTTGGCGAAAGAACTGAGACAGCAGTATCCGGAGTGTCGGATTTGTTTCGTGGGTTCCCATACGAGTGCGTTGCCGCTCGACGTCCTGGGGCTTCCCTTTGTCGATTTTGTGCTCCTGAACGAAGGCGTGTATGCGCTGCACAATCTTCTACTGACCGATCTGCATTCAAAACTGGAGGCGGTGAAGGGGATTGGATATAAGGTCAGTGGCTCCGGGGGGCAATCACGACCGGTCTTGAACGAGCCGCAATCCGTGGTCCCGCAAGATCGGATGGATATCGATATGCCCGGCTACGCATGGGATCTCTTGCCATACCGGTCACGTCCGCTGGATTTGTATCGCGCACATTTTTGGCATGCAGAGTTCGACCATGAGAAGCGCACTCCCTTCGCGGCGATCTACACGTCCCTTGGGTGTACATTTGCCTGCGATTTCTGCATGATCAATATCGTGAACCGTGCGGATAATGGCACTGAGGTTGATGCCTCGCGCTCACGAGGAATGCGGTTTTGGAGTTCGAAGTTGATCGCGAGTGAGATCGAGACCCTCGCGAAGATGGGAGTGTCGACCATCCGTATCAGTGACGAAATGTTTTTTCTGAATCGGAAGTATTATGAGCCTCTCTTAGAGAACATCATCGAGCGAGATTTGCGCGTGCGGATGTGGGCTTATGCCAGAGTCGATACCGTTCGCCATGAATATATTGACCTGTTTCGACGGGCCGGCATCAATTGGCTGGCACTGGGGATCGAAGCCGGCAACCAAACAGTACGGCAGGAGGTCTCAAAAGGGTCTTTCCAGGAAGTCAACATTCGAGCCGTCTGTGACAAGGTGCGGGCTGCCGGGATGAACATCATCAGTAACTACATCTTTGGATTTCCTGATGATACATCGGAGACGATGGGCGAAACCTTAGATTTAGCGCTTGAATTGAATACCGAAATGGCCAATATGTATCCCTGTCAAGCCTTGCCGGGGAGTCCGATGTACTACATGGCCAAACAGCAAGGGTGGAAGCTGCCTGACAGCTACAGCGGGTATGCATTTCTCTCGTACGATAGCCAGCCGCTTCCGACAAAGCATGTGACGGCTGCAGAGGTGCTGAGGTTTCGAGATGAAGCCTGGCAAACGTACTTTTCGAATCCTGCGTATCTGAAATTGGTTGAAACGAAGTTTGGCGAGAAGGAGCGGGCCAACGTCGAGGCCATGGCTAATGTGCGGTTACAGCGAAAGCTATTGGGAGATTGACGCTGATTTGGTCCCTGATGAAAGAGCAGCTGAGGTCTAACTCATGATCATTACGCGAACACCCTTCCGCGTTTCGTTTTTCGGTGGAGGCACCGACTATCCAGCCTGGTATCAAGAACATGGCGGGGTTGTGCTGGCGACCTCAATCGATAAATATTGTCATATCAGTTGTCGGTACCTCCCTCCGTTTTTTGAACACAAGCATCGCCTCGTCTATTCCATCATTGAGAATGTGCGCTCCGTCGAAGAGATCAAGCATCCTGCAGTCCGGTCCATCCTGGCCTGGGCCGGGTGTGATGATCGGGGCCTCGAAATTCATCACGACGGTGACTTGCCGGCGCGATCGGGTCTCGGATCCAGTTCATCGTTCACGGTGGGATTGATCCACGCCATTGCCGCGTTGCGAGGAAAGTATATTTCCAAAGATGAATTGGCCGCTCAAGCCATTCATATGGAGCAACAGATCATTAAGGAAAATGTCGGCTCGCAAGATCAGATCTCAGCTGCGTTCGGTGGGTTCAACCGAATCGACTTTAAACAAAACGATACCTTTCAAGTGTCACCGATCATTTTGACCAAGAATCGGGTGCAAGAGTTTCAGTCTCATCTGATGCTGTGTTTTACGGGTTTTTCAAGAATCGCATCAGACGTTGCCAAATCCAAGATCGAAAACTTTAAGAGCCGCAAAGCTGAGTTGAATCGTATGGCAGAGATGGTGGATGAAGCCATCCAGATTCTGCAGAACCCCAGGGCGCCGATTGAGGAGATTGGTCGATTGCTCCATCAAAGCTGGCTGTGCAAGCGCAGCCTTTCCGGAAGAGTCTCGACCCCTGAGATTGATCATCTCTATGAGGAAGCGATGCGGGTAGGGGCTGTGGGAGGGAAGCTTCTCGGCGCCGGTGGCGGGGGATTTCTGTTGTTGTTTGTGAAACCGGAACTACAAGCCAAAGTTCAGGAACGGTTGAAGCATTTGGTGCATGTGCCGTTCCGGTTCGAGAACTCAGGCAGTCGAGTGGTGTTGTACCAGCCGTACGGACTTTCTTGAACGTCATATGAAGCAAGACGCTGCCATTTACGTTGCCGGTCATGTTGGTCTCATCGGCTCGGCAGTCGTTCGGCGGTTGGAGCGGGAAGGGTATCGAGCGCTGGTCACCAGAAGGCGTAGTGAATTAGATCTGCAGGACGGCGGACAGGTCTCCGAATTTTTCAAAAAAGTCCGTCCGGAGTACGTGATCCTCGCTGCCGGACGAGTCGGCGGGATTATGGAAAACCAGACATTCCCTGCTGATTTTATGGATGAGAATATGGCTATTCAGCTCAATGTGCTGAAAGCTGCACGTCAAACCGGTGTGCGGAGGCTGATTGTCTTCGGTTCTTCCTGCATGTATCCCAGAGAATGTCCTCAGCCGATGGCCGAACCTGCGCTCTTATCGGGCAAGCCGGAGCCGACGAGTCTGCCGTACGCAATTTCCAAGCTCGCAGGGACGTACCTGTGTCTGGCGTATAACAAACAGGATCACGATACCCGCTTCATTCCGCTCATTCCGAATAGTGCCTATGGGCCACACGATAATTTTGATCCGAAATCAGCCCATGTGTTGTCCTCACTGATGGCACGCTTTCATCAGGCCAAGGTGAACGGCGCAGAATCGGTCGCTTTGTGGGGCAGTGGCTTGCCGAGGCGAGAGTTTATCCATGCGGATGATATTGCTGCTGCCTGCGTGCATCTTCTTAAAAAAGAGGATCTTGCCGTCGAATTTCCGATCAATATTGGGGTCGGTCAAGATGTATCCATTAAGGAACTGGCAGAGTTGATTGCTGAGGTCGTCGGCTATCGAGGCGAACTCAAATGGGATTCGACAAAGCCAGACGGTGCTCCTCGGAAATTGCTCGATAGTGCACGGATTCAGTCGCTCGGTTGGAAGCCGCATATTCAGCTGGCCAAGGGCCTGGCGGAGACCTACCGGTGGTATGTAGATCACGTGGAAGTCTCGAGCGTATCCGCGCACGAGGTCCGAGCATGATCGAGAGAGTGGCTTGGTCCTGGTGCCCTGGCAACGTGATGATCAGATGTAAGCCAACAACGGTCTGCGCATCCGTGCGTAGCATGCGAAGGGCGGAGAGATGACGAAAGAAGAGTTGATTTCGTTCGAGGAAGACATTGCAGCCTTGTTCAATGCGGGGAAGATTCGGGCGCCTGTCCATTTGTATTATGGAAATGAAGAGGCGATCATCAGGATTTTCCGTACAATTCGCTCGCAAGACTGGGTGTTTTGTTCATGGCGGTCTCATTATCAATGTTTGTTGAAGGGAGTCCCGAAAGATCGAGTCCGAGATGAGATCGTAGCCGGACGATCGATCTCACTCTGTTTTCCTGAACAGCGCGTGTTTTCATCGGCCATTGTCGGCGGTGTATTGCCGATCGCCGTCGGTGCCGCGATGTCGATCCGACAGCGTGAGGAGGACGCCAAAGTCTACTGCTTCATGGGTGACATGACAGCAGAGACAGGGATTGCTCACGAGGCGATCAAATACAGCCGAAACCATCGCTTGCCGATCCACTTCATTATCGAAGACAACGCAAAATCGGTCTGTACCGACACCAGAGAAGCATGGAATCAGCCTCGTCTGAGCTTTGAAGACGTGGCCGATGAGTACATCAGCTACTATCGCTACGAAACGAAGTATCCGCATGCCGGTGCTGGCGTGCGAGTTCAGTTCTAAGGTGAGAGATGAAATATTTTGATGAGCTCAAACGGGCTATGAATTTTCTGGCGCAAGACTCGCGGACGGTCTTCCTCGGGCAAGCGGTCTCCGTCCCTGGAACGGCAATGAGTAACACACTCACAGAGGTGCCGTCCCACCGATTGATTGAGCTTCCCGTCGCCGAGGAACTGCAGATGGGGATGACGACCGGCTTGGCTCTGACCGGGCTCGTCCCCGTGAGTGTTTTCCCGCGATGGAATTTCCTGCTCTTGGGGATCAATCAGTTGGTCAACCACTTGGATAAAATTCACGTGATGTCCAATGGAGGATACACGACTAAGGCAATCATCCGGACGGGGATCGGATCGCAGCGTCCGCTCCATCCGCAGCATCAGCATGTGGGGGACTTTACCGAGGCGATCCGCATGATGTGCAGCTCAATAGAAATCATCCGTCTGGAAGAGCCGAAGGACATTTTCCCGGCCTATGAATGGGCACTGTTGCGTGATGACGGGCGCAGCACCATCGTCGTCGAATACGGAGACTATTATGGAGAGAAGTAGGGGGGGTAATAAGCAATCTGGGAGATAGACGTTCAGGTAGGGTATGTAGGGATCTATGAAATATCCGTTGATGCGTAACAATATTCTCCGTGAAGATTTGGATGCGGTGATTGAGCATCTCAAGCAGAATGATCCGATCTTGACGCATGGCTCGAATGTGCGTGCCTTTGAGGCGGAATGGTCAGCCTGGTTGGGAGTGAACCACAGTGTCTTCGTCAATTCCGGAGCATCGGCCAATCTCCTGACGATGGCTGTCCTGAAAATCCGCCACCCCGAGGGCGGTGAGGTGATTGTCCCACCGTTGGCGTGGGTGTCTGATATTGCATCGGTGTTGCAGCATGGATTTAAGCCGGTTTTCGTCGATATTGATCCCCGGACGCTGGGGATGAATCCGAACAACGTATGTGCCGCTATCACGGAACGAACGCGTGCAGTGTTCTTGACGCACGTGCAAGGTTTTGACGGATTGGAGGACCAGCTGTTGACCGAGTTGCAGCAGCGGCGTGTTCCCTTGATCGAGGACGTGTGTGAGTCGCATGGGGCGACGCATCAGGGTCGGAAGTTGGGAAGTTTTGGATGGATATCGAACTTCTCCTTCTACTACGCGCACCATATGAGCACGATCGAGGGAGGGATGATCTGCACGAATGACCAGGAGGTGTATCAGCAGGCTCGCATGTTGCGCTCGCATGGCATGGTTCGCGAGGCCAACGATCCGGCCGTGCAAGCTGCGTATAGGTCGGCGAACCCTGAATTGAATCCTGATTTCATTTTTGCGTTCTCCGCCTACAACACACGTAATACGGAGATCGGAGGGATCCTGGGCCGTAATCAACTCAAACGCCTGGATCGTAACGTGAAACGACGGACAGAAAACCTGCTGAGATTCATAAGGCAGCTTGATTCCAGTAGGTATCGCACCGATTTCAAGATGGAAGGCTCAAGCAATTATGCGTTCAATCTCATATTGAAACGCCCAGATAATATCTTGGTCGAACGCCTCATGAAGGTGATGCGCGAGGCGGGGATCGAATTTCGACGAGGGAGCGCGGGTGGAGGTAATCAGCTCCGTCAGCCGTACCTGAAAGGCGTCGTTCCCAACGACTACCACGTGCAGTTTCCGGAAACCGAGCATGTCCATTTCTATGGATTCTACATCGGCAATTATCCTGATTTGCGCGATGAGGAGATTGATGAGTTGTGCACGGTTCTAAACTCCGTCTGAGACCGGTATGCTCTCTGCTGTGATTTTGGCCGGCGGGCTTGGAACCAGATTGCGCAGCGTCGTGCCGGATCTTCCCAAGCCCATGGCTCCGATCAACGGGCGCCCCTTTCTTGAATACCAACTCGATTATTGGATCAGCCAGGGAGTTGGTCGGTTTGTCGTGTCCGTCGGCTATCGACATGACGTCATCATGAGACACTTCGGGGATCGATACCAAGGGGCGGAGATTGAGTACGCCATTGAGGAACGCCCATTAGGGACCGGAGGTGGGTTTCTGCTTGCTGCGGAGAAAGTCGGCCGTCGAGAGCCGTTTTTGCTTCTGAATGGAGATACTTACTTCAAGGTGAACTGGAGCGTCTTGAATACCTATGCTTTGGAACATGACGCGGATTGGTGTGTGTCTCTCTTCAGAACGAGTGAGACGGGACGGTATATGGGCATTGAAGTGTCGCCTCACGGGCAGGTTCTGTCTCTGAAATCCGACGTTGAGCAGGGGCCCCGTCTTGCAAACGGGGGCGTCTATTGGGTGCATCCACGAGCATTATCAGATGTCTGTGCTGCCGGTGAGAAGGTGTCCTTAGAAGACGACATATTCCCAGATCGACTCGCCACCGGGCAGCGTCTATGTGGGATCGAATTCACAGGGACGTTTATCGATATCGGAGTGCCTGAGGACTATCATCGAGCTTCTACGCTGCTCGCGGGCTAGGACTCCGGCATTGTTTGTCAATCTGAGAAAGAGGCTAGATCAATGAGTTACAACATTCTCGTTACCGGTGGAGCTGGGTATCTTGGTTCGACGATGGTTCCGGATCTTCTTCAGCTCGGCCACAAAGTGACGGTGCTGGATAGCTTTATGTACAAGCAGGCCAGCCTGAATCATATGTGCCATCATCCAGACTTTTCGGTCGTGAGAGGCGATATTCGCATCGAACGCGTGATGGCTCCGCTGATCAAGAAAGCCGATATTGTGATTCCGTTGGCTGCCTTGGTGGGAGCGCCGATGTGTAGTCAGGACCCTGTCGGTGCGACAACCGTCAACCATGACGCCATTGTGCTCATGCTGAAGCTCCTGTCGAAGCAGCAGATGGTTCTGATGCCGACCACCAACAGCGCCTATGGCACCGGGGATAAGAATAACTTCTGTACCGAAGAGTCACCATTGAATCCAATTTCCCTCTATGCGAAGGAAAAAGTGGGTATCGAGAAAGAACTCATGCAACGAGGGAATGCGATCAGTTTTCGTCTGGCCACGGTGTTCGGGATGTCACCGCGCATGCGGATTGATTTGCTGGTCAACGATTTTACCTACCGGGCTGTCTACGATCGATTCGTCGTCTTGTTCGAGAGTGCCTTCAAGCGCAACTATGTGCATGTCCGTGATGTCTCACGTGTGTTTCAGCATGCTATTGCCAATTTCGACAAGATGAAGGGGCAGATCTACAACGTCGGCTTGTCCGATGCCAATGTCTCGAAGAGGGAGTTGTGCGAGCATATTCAGAAGCAGGTTCAGGATTTCGTATTTCTCGATGCCCCGGTCGGCAAGGACCCCGATCAACGCAACTATATCGTCTCCAACGCGAAGATCGAAGCCACCGGGTTCAAGCCGATGTATTCTCTCGACGCGGGTATCGGCGACCTGATCAAGGGCTACACGATGATCAAGAACACGCGGTATGGGAATGTCTAGATAGGCGAGAGTTCCACGTCTTGTAGGGCCTTGAAACTCAGGCAGCTTCACGGCCGACTATAGACAGCACGTCGCGTCGTGTATGGTCTTTCTCCTCTACTATATTCTGCGATTCATCTAAATTTCCGCTGCACATGATCATACGGGTGCTCAGCTCTGTGTATCACTATCAGGCCATGATTTATGCCTTGGCATGGCGGGATCTGCAAAGTCGGTACGTGGGAACATTGGGAGGTATTCTATGGACTTTCGCGCATCCGCTGGCGGTGATCACCGTCTTCTATTTTGTATTCGCGGTTGGGTTCAGATCTCAGGGGACGAATGGGGCTCCATTCCTACTCTGGTTTGTGTGCGGAATAGTCCCGTGGTTTTTTTTCAATGAAACGTTGCTGGCTGCGACTGACTCGATTACTCGTCATGCACATTTGATCAAGAAGACCGTCTTTCCATCGGAAATTCTTCCTCTAGTCAGCATTGCGGCTGGCTTGGTTCCGCATTCGATTTTTCTGCTCATTGTAGCCGGCCTGGTGGCTTGGTTTCAGGTTCCGTTCTCAGTCGAGCGATTGCTGGTCGTTTACTTTCTCCTCTGCACCTGCCTATTGCTTGTCGGTCTCAGCTGGTTGCTTTCGGCGATACAGGTATTCTATCGCGATGTCTCACATGCGTTGTCCATCGTATTGAATTTACTGTTTTGGACTACACCGATTGTCTGGTCGCCGGATATGATCCCTGAAGGGTATCGTGAGTTGTTGTTCTGCAACCCAATCTATTACCTCGTTGAGGGATATCGAGGCCTGCTGGTCTTCCATGAGACGGTGTGGCCGAGCGCGGGACACACCGCTTACTTTTGGTGTGTCGTGACTGCAGTGTTTCTGGCGGGGACCTATGTGTTCAGCCGCCTAAAACCTGAATTTGCCGACGTGATGTAGCTGCATGACGCGCCCATTGCCCGTTATCGTTGTTCGAAACGTCTCCAAAAAATTCAGACTTTTTGCGTCTCCTAAAGAGCGTTTCTTAGAAGCCCTGCATCCTTTTCGGAAACAGTACCATCGTGAGTTTTGGGCGTTACGCGATATTTCTTTTGAAGTACAGCGAGGAGAAGTTGTAGGCATTTTAGGGAGAAATGGTTCAGGGAAGTCCACTCTGTTGCAAGTCATTTGTGCAGTCATGCAAGCGACGAATGGAGAAGTTTTGGTTGATGGGCGAGTTTCTGCATTACTCGAGCTCGGAGCGGGATTCAATCCGGAGTTTACGGGGCGAGACAATGTCATTCTGAACGGCCAGATCATGGGATATCCTCGGTCTGAGATGTTGCGCCGGCTGCCAGAAATTGAAGCCTTTGCCGACATCGGAGGATTTTTTGATCAACCGGTTAAGACCTACTCATCCGGGATGTTCGTGCGTGTGGCGTTTGCCGCGGCGATTCACGTCGATCCGGACATTTTGGTTGTGGATGAAGCGCTGGCCGTCGGCGATGTCAAATTCCAACGCAAGTGCCTATTGCAAATCGAAAAAATCCGGGCCAATGGTGCGGCAATTCTCTTTGTCTCGCATAGTCTTGAAACCGTGACCAGCCTTTGCAGCCGGGCCATCATTCTTGAAAATGGAGAGTTGATTGTCGACGGTGATCCGAAACTGGTTGCTGAGAAATATCTGAGCCTTCTGTTTTCTGAAGCAAAGACAGAGGTACCGGAAGAACAGACGCAAGAAGAGACTTTGCCTGTGCCGGTCAATCAACAAACTATGCCGTTGCACGAAACAGGAGATCCGTTCATTCCAAATAGCTCTTTCTGGAGGAATGCCCAGATATCGCAGCGATTTGGGTTTAATCAGCATGAGATCCGCACGATGAATGGTGGTGCAACGATTGTCGATTATGCAGTGATGGGGGACGGCCGTACAGATCTTTCGAGTATCCTCTCTGGAGCTGTGCTAACGATCTTTATGAAAGTCCAATTTATAGAGGATGTCACACAGCCTATGGTCGGGTTTGAATTGAAGACGGACAAGGGTGTGACGATCACCGGAAGCAATACCTATCTTTCTCGTATGCTGCTGCGGCCTGCTAAGAATGGGGACACGAGAGTGTATCGGATTGAATTTACGGTGTCGCTCAATGAAGGGAACTATTTTATTGATCTCGGAATAACTAAATATGATGGAACGCCAGGCGGATATATTCTGGATGTTCGCCGTTCCCTTATCCACTTAATTGTCACGCGAATGTCGGAGGGCAAATTTAATGGAATTGTGGATATCGGATTTAGGTATGCAGAGAGCGATCATTGATTCACGTGTTGCGATGATGCTTCAGTGCCCATCCTCCTCTGCAGTAGAAGAGGGATAATCCCCGCAGGGTCGAAGCCTTCTTCGCCTCAACATCTCCACAGCTCATCATGTGGCAGTGGCCGACCAGGTCTCTATGCTTAGACTGCTGGGCGATGCGAGAAAACAGGATGACGTTTAGCCGTAATGTAATTATAAATTCCTACTTGCAATATGAAGTCAACGTCCGTCATGGTTAGTTTAATAGATTCAAGCTTTCTGGGTAGTGCATTGAGAATTAATAGGTAGCACCCTCATGCAGCAATCTTTGAATGTCGCAGTGCCTTGGAGTCTGAGTCATTACATTCCGCTCGATGGATTTCGTCCACTCTATCGAGCGCTCTTCGACCATGCTCCAGCGTATGTGACATTGTTTGCTTGGGATAATGTCAAACTGCATCGGCGGCTTCACACGAATGCCAGGATACGCGGGAAGGTATTATCCAAGGCGAAAAGTGAACGGCTTTTCGCTGATCGATTCGAGGGCGAGCCATTTACCAATGCGTATCACGAGTTTTTTTGGCCTCCTAACCAGATTATGACAGCAGAGTTAAAGGGAAACATAGAATTTCATCATACCACGCCGTTTCCCTCGCTCACGCGACCCTTCGTATTTCATTGTGAATCTCTTGCCTCTCTTTCATCGCCATTTATCCAGAATGGCGGAGGGTGCCCCTTTGAACTGCAGGAAGAGATGAAGGTTCATTTTAGGGATATGTTCGCGAATCCAATGTGCCTAGGGATCTTCTCTCATGTCCCCGAGACACTTGAGGCCTTCCGCCGATTCTTTTCCAATCCGATCATCGACCGGAAGCTGTTTCACTCAAGAGTAGGGTTAAGCGAAGAAGCTGTTAGCGGATTAGATCTTCGGAGAAATGTTGTTCTGCCTAGATCGCGTTTCTTATTTTTGAGTTCCGCCAGTTCAAATCCATCCGAGTTCTTTCGCCGAGGTGGACATATCACATTACGATTTTGGGAGCGATATTTAACAGAAGGCCGGGTAGGGTTACTCATATTGGCCTGCAGGAAACCATCTGATCAAGACTTGAGTGCATACGGTGTGGATGTATCGCTGGTGCGAGCACAAACCGGTCGCAGTATCGTTTGGGGAGCGGATTATCTCTCCGATCATGAAGTCAATGGGCTGCTCGCGAGTGCGCATGTGCTCTTAATGCCGAGTGAGTCTTTGGACTCGGTGCTGGTTATGCGGGCTATGAAGTTGGGATCGATTCCTGTGGTTATCGATGCCGTGGGAACGTCCGTGTATGTTACCGACAATGAGAACGGGATCATTCTGCAAGGTGTGCGTGCTGCGATGGTAGATACTGATGCAGGGACTGATGGTATTCAGGATCGGATGGGAAAGTTGCAAGGCGTTGATGATTCCTTGGTCTCTCAGATGGCGACCCGTATAGGTGCCTTATTGGAAAGACCTCAAGTGTATGATGCCATGCGTCAACGTATGATGACATACGCACACGATCAGTTTTCCGGTAAGGCGTTCAGCGAGAGTTTTTGGAAGACGGTCTCTGATCTGTATCATGGCAATCGAGGATCTTTCCCAGGGCACGGTGCTGCTCCTGTTCAAACGCAGATCGCGTTGCAGGATTGTACGATGGAAGGCACTGATTGGGCGCGTGTGTTTGAATACCCGTCTCAGCCGATACTCAAAATTAATACAGGCCTAGGAACAGTCTGGAGATTGGGTGGCGCGATGATCCACGCGTATGGAAGCCCTCATATCGAAAGAAACGACTGGTCCGTCCTAGCGCAGTATTACAAGTCCGGTGCACCACGAATAACCTTTGCGAACACGCTCGAGGAATTGGCGGGGAAGTATCTGTACACGGTCGAACACCGCGAGGTTGTCAAGCCTTCACTGATCGAATGGATTACTAAAATCCTCAAACCTTTTCCGCGCCTGTACCGATTTGCGGCACGCGTGCTCTCCGGGTTGCGATGTATCTTTGGGGCCCAATTGGCTAGACCCAACGGAGATCCGGATGTTGAGCTCGTTCGTCATGCGGTATTCGGCTATAACATTATCCGACGCTTCGATCGATATTACGCGATTCCTCAGAATGAAGGGGCATTTATCTCAGTGAAAGCTGAGTCTGGTGGCTATTCGTCGTGTTTTGTCGGTTATTCGGTTGAAGAAGTTGAACGCGCTATTGTGGCAGCTCATGATTCCTTGTCTCATCGGATCGATACTTGCGCGGAATCAACCGACAGAGCCTCTCTTCCCGTAGGAAGTCCTCGCTCACAAAGGGTGGGCACTTCATAGTATGAAGATACAATCGATGGAGATGCCTTCTATCCATTTCTGGGTCTACAACCATTCATTCCATGGGATCGGTGATCAAGTGAGCTTTGCGGTGAGAGCTTTTCAGCAGCACGGCTATTCGGTTTCAGTGGGGAGGCAACCACGGCACTCCTCTCTCAATATCGTTATCGAAGGCTTTACCTCCAGCGGCAGTAAAGATGTGTTGATAGAGTTTTGTCGCTCATCGCAAAAACGAGTGGCAGTGATCATGACCGAGCATATTGATATGGAAAATGGTCAGATTTTTTTTCATGGGGCGCCACTGGGGAGCGAGAACGACTACATGCATTCATCCCTCATCTTGGCTCGAATCAGGTATCTGTTTGAGTGCTTGCCCTATCTGCGGTGCTTCTTTGTGTTAGGCGATCTGCCAGAATTGAGAAACATATCGACTATGTTGCCCGGGCTTGATGTGTACACAATCCCATTTCCTCACTTGGATAGCGGCTCATCTACAGATATCAAGATATCTTCCGGTCCCATTTACGATCTGGTGTTTGCCGGTGCAATGACGGAATATCGTGCCAAGCTGCTCACACTCTTAGAAGCAGAGGGGTTATCGGTAGCATGCCCCCAAAAATTTATATCGAGGAAGCGTCGGAATACAATGAATCGGTTAGGGAAAGTAATTGTGAATATTCCGCAACGGAGTGGTTGGCAGTGGCTCTCATTGATGCGGATCGTTGCCGGACTCCAAACCGGTCGTTCTACCCTCTCTCTGGGAACACAGGATACTTCTCACATAGCATCCTGTTGTACTCAACTGGATATACGAGAGCATGATTGGGTAGGCAAGGTAAACCAGTATGTCAATGACTGGAGCTCTCTGTCCACGCAACATTCGGTGAACTACTCGATCATGGTTAAGCAGTTTGAGAAAGAAAGACCGTTTCCCCATGATGTCTTTGAATATTGGGGCAGTACTGAACGGGTGTATTACTGACATGCCGATCTGCGCCCGCTAAGGCGGTTTCTCATCGGAAGGGGAAATCGTGTTTTTCAATTTCACCGTCGTTGATGATGCCCTACTCGACATATCGAGGAACCAGGGGCCAATGCTCGACAATAAACCTGGTTGTGTGACAACGAGTGTTTTGGGATTGTGGTGGTGCTCTTGATATCGCTGTGGTGAACGCACTATGTGGTTGAACGGTAAGGAGGGCTTGAGGCGATACATAGGGCCAAAGCGTGTGTTGTTTGCGTTGCTTTTCTTTGGCGCGATTTTTTATGCGCGAGTGCTGCATCAACAAGGTGAGCTGAGCCTCGGTCTTATCGAAGACTATAAAAACGATCATCCGGTCACTGCAGTCTTTCTCTTTATTGCGCTGTATGCAGTTTCCATAATAACCACATTGCCGACTTTGCCATTCAATTTGGCAGGGGGATACTTCTGGGGTGGATTGTTAGGAGGCCTCTATTCGTCTGTCGCAGTTACTCTGGGAGGATGGGCGTCTTTCTGTTTTGCTAGAGCAATGATCGGGATGCCGTTCGCAAAGAATTTTGATAATAAATGGGCGGAGAAGGTTCGGCGAGAATTTGAACGGAGCGGGTGGAAGTTTATTGCCTTCGCACGCTTAAACCCAATTATTCCGACCGGTCCATTGAACTATTTGTTAGGCCTTACGTCCACTTCAAATTCTTCGTTTCTATGGGTCACTTTTGTTTTTCTCCTACCTCCTTCCATAGCCGTTGCTTACCTAGGGGAGACCTTTAGGACCTTCGTGACTGATGATGCTGGAGTGCACAGCGCCATCAGGGCGATCCTTTTTGTCTCAGGCGCTGTTACCTTGTTGGCCTTTCTGAAGGTTGCCTCTAAGCTCCTTCACACCGAGGATCCTTCTTATGAAAACTACGCTGTTAGTGATGACGCTCAACGAAGTCAACGGCATGAAAGCCATCATGCCTCAAATCGATCGCTCTTGGGTTGACCAAATTATTGTTGTTGATGGAGGTTCCACGGATGGCAGCATAGAGTGGGCCAAAGCTAATAATTACCCAGTGTATATTCAGAAGCAGAGAGGGTTTCGCCATGCCTATATTGAGGTCTGGCCGCATATAATAGGTGACATCGTTATTACGTTCAGCCCTGATGGAAATTCGTTACCCGAGCTCATCCCCGTTCTTATCGAGAAAATGCATCACGATTATGACATGGTTATTGCCTCGCGCTACCTCGGGCCTGCAAAAAGCGAAGATGATGATATTGCCACAAGTTTTGGCAATTGGCTCTTTACCAGGACAGTGAATCTTCTGCACGGTGGCAAGTACACCGACGCGATGGTGATTTTTCGGGCTTACCGAAAGAATATTCCCTATGAACTTGGCCTGGATCGAGAAGATGCGCATGCTCTCCCTGAAAGGCTATTTTTCACGAAAATTAGCTGGGAGCCGCTACTGTCAGTTCGTGCGGCTAAGGCGCGATTAAAAGTAACGGAGATTCCTGGAGACGAGCCTCCCAGGATAGGGGGTGAAAGGAAGCTCCGAGTCATCCAATGGGGAGCGGCGTATTACTTCCAGTTTTTTAGAGAGTTGTGGTTCTGGAAACAAGAGAAATGATGACGGGGGTCTTGTCTGCTCCTTGGAAGGAGTGGAGACGGTGCGATCGGGTATCACAGTGCATAGTAAGCGTAGTTCTGCTTTTGCTCCTACTGGCCTATCTTCCCACGCTGCAATTTGACTATGTTACGCAGGATCAGTGGCGTGCGTTTCGATATTCTCTGGAAGGAGAGCCGTCATTGGTACAAGGAAAGTGGTGTGGATTGATGGTCTGGCAGTTCTACCTGCAAACTGGGAGACCATTTGTTTGGTTTGGAGAGTGTGTAGAGCATGCTGTTGTCTCACATATCTCTGATTTTAGATATGTAAGGCCTATTGTTTTTGGCGTTGTCCTCCTCACAGTGCTCTATCTCGGGTCCGCATTAACACCCTTTATCGGTGGGTTTCCTCTGGGGGTATCGGCGGCAGGCGCATTCGTTGTGGCGCCTGGATATTCCTTTATGTATTTGCAAGGAATGCCCGGGATCATGGTCTTGGGTTCAGTCATACTGTCGGCTATGTCATTCTTGCTTTACAGGAACGAAAACAGCCATAGAGAGAATCCTGGTCTGAAAGTCATTCTTTCTTCGGGCACGTTGTTCATCTTGGCTTGTCTTATATATCCCGCTTACGCATTCATCGTTGTACCCTTGGTTCTTATTGAGCTCGGTTTTGGATCTGGTCCAATTTTTATGACAAGAGCTCGGCGTGCTGTTAATAAGCTTCTCTTCTATTTCGGGGCGGCACTGATTTACTACGCTTTTGTCCAGGCAAGTGGCTTTCTGCTGAGGACATATAAGGGTGAATTGCCAGCTCTGGGAGTGTATGAGATGGCTACTCAAAAGAGCCCTCTCGTTGTATACGAGAGACTCTCCGAGCTTGCCAAATATTTTTGGCACATGTCGCCTTTTAATTTCGAAATGATACCAGGCATCTCGGTGTTAATTCTTGCCGCCTTTGTGGTCATTGCGACCAGAAAGATCGTACCGACGAGCGGGGAAAAGGTATTTGTTGTGTTTGCCTGCGCCGCTTTCATTTGCGTAGTGAGCATTATTTTTCTTTTTGGCTCAATTAGCCCATGGCTACTGAGCAAAATGGATAAGCTCGAAACGAGACATGTTGTTCCTTGGTATCTTTTCTTCTGTGGAGGAACGGTTGGACTCATCTGTTTTTTACTCTCGTTCTTTCCCAAGGCAAATATATTGGCACCTCTTGTAACTGTACTCATCTTTGTTTTGCCAATTTCGATAGCCCAATATCGTTTATCGTTACTTGAGGTGATGGTAACCAATGTGGAGATCGAGTCGATACGGTCTCATTTGTCAAATTGGATTCAAAATAAAGGGTGGATAGATAAGAAATATCTACTCGTGGTGATCCCGTCAAAAGCTCGTCCGTCATTCGCAGAGAAAGTGGGCAATGATACGGGTTACGGGAATGATAACGCTGTTCTTGCGTCTTGGCCAAATCCGGTATCGATACCATGGATGCTTAACGCTGTTTTTCGAGAAATTAGCGGTAGGCCAAAGATTAGGATGGTGGACTGCGCTTTTGATCAGCTTTGTGCAAACATTGCTGCGCAAAATGAAGGAACGATCGCTCTTGGTTATACAAAGGGACTTACCGAGATCCGTAGCCCTGTGGATCCGTATATTATTAATTTGTCTTTGCTTACTTCTCAACCAGTCGTGCCGCGTATTGTGCAGGCAAATAGTGTCCCAATATTGAAAGCTTCATCAACTCTTGGAAGTTTTGGACCGTATGGTCTCCTCACGGCAGCGCAACCTGGTTGGCACGCCGAACGGCAGCCGCACTATCCTCAGACCCTTGACATAGACCTATCAGAAACAAAAACAATTCAAAAAATTCTGTTGTTACCACAGGATGGTCTTCGCTTGCGTATGCCAGGAAGTCTTGAAGTGCGTATTAGGTCAGAAGACGGGGACTGGGTAGAGGTAGGACATTTTAATGACTTGTGCGATGCCGTCACGGAAAATGACTGGCATGACGCAGTCCTCGATAAACCACAGAATGCTCGATTTGTAAGGCTAGTCATATTCCAAAATTGTGGTGACCCTGATTTCCTAACACTAAGAGGCCTACGATTAGAATAGTTCTTGTGTCGGTCAACATCAGATAATCACGTGCACTGTAATTTCAGATGCGATCCTTGGCCAAGAGTTCAACTCACCAGGTCGTGGGTTGTCAGCGAGAATCATTCACGAGCCTCCTGTGAAACATCTTTTCAGGAATAGTGCGATCGTCCGATGGGGTGCCGCATTTCTCAGCCCGCAGTTCTTGACCAGCCTGGGCGCATTACCGCGCTATCTTGGAGAATGGAGTGCCTATCAACAGGCAGCGACACAACGGCTTTCTTTCCGTGACTCATATCCTTGCCTTGCGGATCGTGTTTCGGCCACGCCGTTCGATGCACATTATTTCTTTCAAGCCGCGTGGCTCGCACGCCGCGTACAAGGATTCCGACCTGCAGTTCACATTGATGTCGGCTCCAGCGCGATGATGATCAATGTGTTGAGCGCTGCGGTGAACACAGTGTTTGTCGATTATCGTCCGCTTCGTGTGCGTCTTTCCAACTTGACGTCGTTGGCAGGCGATATTGTGCGGTTACCGTTTGTCGATGGCGGCATCGCCTCTTTGTCGTCCTTACATGTCATCGAGCATGTGGGTCTGGGTCGGTACGGAGACCCGTTGAATCCCCTCGGGAGTCAACTCGCGGCCGCTGAACTCCAGCGTGTGCTAAGGCCAGGCGGCAGGTTGTTTTTATCAGTGCCGGTTGGTCGTGAGCGGGTCTGCTTCAATGCCCATCGCGTATTCGAGCCTAGCACGATCCTAAGGTTTTTTGCGAAACTGCAGCTCAATGTATTTTCCCTTGTCGATGATGCGGGACGGTTACATGAAGAGATCTCTCCGGAAGCTGCGACTGATCTCGACTATGGATGCGGTTTGTTCGAATTTGTGAAGGCACGCGAGGCGCCGGTAAATAACCGAGATGATGGGTGAGTGATTATTATGGGATTTCTATGAGACAGCACGCCAAGAGAGCTCTGCAAGGCTCCTTAGTCTATGACTGGATCAATAGGGTCAGAAATTGGCATGAATGGCGGCTTTGGCGACGTGGACGCTTGACTCATACACCGCATTATCTCAAGCGAGATATCCTTCGAGCCTACGCACGGATGTATCAACTGGGGTCTTTTATAGAGACTGGGACATACTTTGGTGACATGGTAGATGCTCTGAAGGGGGAGTTTGAGCAAGTTCAATCAATTGAACTTGACCATTTCCTCTTTGAACGGGCACAACGTCGTTTTAGGAGCTACTCGCATGTCAGGATTCTCCATGGAGATAGTGCTTCCTTGTTGCCTCTCGCACTGGCGACAGTTAATCGGCCGACATTGCTCTGGTTGGACGCTCATTACTCTGGCGGGATTACAGCCTGTGGGGATCAGCAGTCGCCGATACTTGTTGAGCTCGATCATATTTTTCGTCACCCGATACGCGGGCATGTGATTGTCATTGATGATGCGAGGCTCTTCGGTACGGATTCGGCGTACCCGACTCTTCAACAATTGCAAGAGTATATCGACGAACAATCTCCTCTTCGAAAACTTGAAGTCCGTGATGATACCATCCGAATTTGTGAAAGCGCGTGAGTAATGGTCTAAGAGCCTGGCTGGCTCAGAGCGAACTGTTTGCCTATAACGCCGTGCGGCGTGATCGTTGGATTGCGCAGCAGGCGTCACTGGTGCCGAGAGGGACGAGAGTATTGGATGTCGGTGCTGGTTCCTGTCCGTATCGTGCGTTGTTTGCACACTGTGACTATCGTACTCAAGATCTCACGCCCTTGCGAGGTGACCAGCTTCGATATGGCGGTTATGGGGCGATTGACTTCGTATCGGATGTGACGGCCATCCCTGTTCCCGACGGCAGCTTTGGGGTGGTGCTCTGTACGGAAGTGTTGGAGCATCATCCTGAGCCTATTCGAGTGGTCGGCGAGTTGGCGAGAATTCTACAGCCTGGAGGAATGCTTATTCTGACCGCACCGCTGGGGTCAGGGATTCATCAAGAGCCGTACCATTACTACGGTGGATATACGCCCTGGTGGTACGAGCGTTTCCTAAAGGCGGTCGGATTTGAGGACATCACCGTTGAACCGAATGAAGGGTCCTTTCGATTTTTTGGGCAGGAGTCCGTACGATTTATTCAAGCGACCAATCCATTGAGCAAAAGTCTCCCCGCGGGGATTCGGTTGCTCTGGTTTCCAATGTGGCTTGTACTGTTTCCTTTCCTCGGCCTGATTGTCCCTGTGTTGTGTAAATGGCTGGATCGGTTCGATCATGAGCGGCGCTTTACAGTAGGGTACCACGTTACCGCGCGTCGGGAACGAACGACATGAGGCCATGAAGATCTTATGTGTGTTGGGAGAGCATGCGTACGGCGATCCTGCGCGCGGAGAAGGCCCCGAGTTTGCCAATTTTCTTCCTGCCTTACGCCGGTTGGGGCACAACGTCAGTTTCTTTGAGTCACTTTCCCGCAAGCCGTACGGTAGTTTTGCTGATCTGAATCGGGCGTTGTTGCAACAGGTGGAGGAGACAGATCCGGACGTGGTCTTCTGCGTCCTGATGCACTATGAAGTGTGGATTGAGACGATTCGGATTATCCGGAAGAGCGGGGTCTCTGTAATCAACTGGTCAACCGATGATTCATGGAAGTATCCCATGTTTTCCAAGCTAATCGGTTCAGAATACGATCTCTTTTTGACGACCTATCCGCAGATGGTCGAACAGTATCATGCTGATGGTATCCAGTCGGTCTGTTTGTCCCAGTGGGCGGCGAATGGGGACGCATTGTTCCCACCTCTTTCCTTTGCGGAGTGTCGATATCCCGTGAGTTTTATCGGCGCAGCCTACGGAAGTCGTCGAGCCATGATCGAGCGACTCCGTCACGAAGGGGTTGAGGTCGCCTGTTTCGGCCACGGCTGGCCGGAAGGTCCGGTGGAGACCACGTGCATGGCAGAAATCATTCGTCAGTCTCGCGTGAGCCTTAATTTTAGTGACGGCGCACATGGCCCTGTGGGTTTCACAAACCGGCAAATCAAAGCGCGTATCTTTGAAGTGCCGGGGTGTGGAGGCTGTCTCTTGACCGAACGCGCTCCGAATCTTGAGCGCTATTTTCATCTTGGACAAGACGTGCTTGCGTTCGACGGTGTCGATGAGTTGATTGAGCAAGTCAAGAGGCTGCTCTCGCATCCGGAGCGGCGCGATGCAATCGCGCGAGGTGGGTTTGAACGCGTACGACGTGACCATACGTATGAACGACGGTTCGAGGAGGTGCTGCACGTACTTGCCCAACAGACCTCTTGTCGCGTCCATCTTCCGATTCACTGGGATGCATTGGAAGTTGCTGTGCGTGGTCATCGTGTGCGGCCCATTCTTCAGATCATCCGATCCCTATTGGTGTTTGTCGCATCCTTGGTATGGGGAGCACAACGAGGGCCTCGCGCCGCGCGGCGCCTCACCTTTGAATTGTCGTGGCGCCTACGAGGGGCCTGGACTTACAGCGCCGCTGGCTGGCCTGGTCGGATGTTTTACAGGGAAAGTTGATTGAGTACGCGACCGCTGGTCACTATTGCCATGTCGGCGTACAACGCGTCCGGGACGATCAGCCTTGCCTTGCGTTCGATCCTTACCCAGACGTATCAAAATTGGGAATTGATCGTCGTCGATGATGGATCGACAGATCGGACCGCAGAAGTCGTGTTGCAGGTGAAAGATTCCCGAATACGACTCATTCGAGAGCCATCAGCGAATATGGGATTAGTGTCACGGTTGAATCAATGCGTACGTCTTGCCAGAGGCCAGTATGTCGCCAGAATGGATGCCGACGATGTGGCGTACCCCCAGCGTCTTGAACGGCAGGTGCAATTTCTTGAAGTGCATCGAGACATTGATCTGTTAGGAACCGGTGCCGTGATTTTCAAGGGAGCCGGCGAGATCATCGGTCGCTACCCAACTGCAAGCTCACACGAGGCGATTTGCCGGAGACCATGGTGGGGATTTCCGCTTGCCCATCCGACGTGGATGGGCAAACGAACATGGTTCTTAGACCATCCGTATTCGGAACAAGACGTACGGTGCGAAGACCAAGCACTCCTTCTTCAAAGCTTTTCGTGCAGTCGTTTTGCGGCGTTGGAGGAAGTGCTTTTGGGTTACCGCATGGTTGAAATTTCAGCAGGAAAATTGGTGAAAGGTCGATTGAACTATTGCTGCAGACTCCTGCGGCAAGTAAACGATATGCCTTCTGCAATGACGTTTATGCAAGGAATTGTAGTCCATAGTCTTGCGTTTGGGCGCGACCTTTTGCTTGATGTTTCGGGATCGTTGAACCGGTGGTCACGACGGTCATTTCAGGTTGCGAACGACCAAGTTCGAAGTGACTGGCAGGTGGTGTGGCGGTCCATCGCTTCATAGGGATCCGGATCCAGTTAACTGCTTTGGGCAGTGCGACAGCGTTCCAGCTGGGCCGCTTTGTTTTCGAGATGACGATGCTGAATGAAATCGTGTGTCACGGGCCAGTCGAGCGCCCTCAGTAAGTAGGTTCAACAATAGGCTGATGGGTTGAGGTTGTCGCCGTGATGTTGCCGCTGCGTTCTGCGCCGAAAGTTCTATTTCTTGTCACGGAAGACTGGTACTTCCGCCTGCATTGGATAGGCCTTGCACGGGCAGCGCGAGATGCAGGATTCGAGGTCGTGATCGCAACGCGTGTTCAGGAGCACGGTCCGGAGATCCTTCAACAAGGTTTTAAGCTGTTCTCGATTAATCTTCTTCGTCGAAGCGTAAATCCGATTCGAGAGTTTTTGGCCATTGTTGAGCTGGCTCGACTGTATCGCGCAGAAAAGCCCGATCTTGTCTATCATGTTGCCGTCAAACCGATTCTCTATGGGGCTATGGCCGCCCGTCTTGCGGGCGTCTCTGCAGTGATTAATGTATTTGCCGGATTGGGGTACGCCTACACCAGTGAAGAGTTTAGGGCGAGGCTATTTCGCATTCTCTTAAAGTTCGGATTCAGCAAGGCTTGCAAATCTGATGCTTCAATTGCCGTATTTCAGAATGAGGAAGATCAAGCTCAGCTGGTGCAGGATGGCATTGTGCGGTTAAGTCAAACACGGGTAATTCGAGGAACAGGAGTTGATACTGAAAGGTTTAGGCCGACCTCAGATGAGAGCGGAGAGTCGATTATTCTGTTGCCCTGTCGGATGTTGTGGGACAAAGGCGTGGGTGAATTCGTGGAAGCTGCGCGGTTAGTAAGACAGCAGAAACCAGGTGTTCGTTTTGTGCTTGTAGGGCGATGCGATGAAGATAATCCAGCGAGCCTTCAGGCGGAGCAATTACATCGGTGGCAGGAAGAAGGGGTGGTAGAGTGGTGGGGGCACCGAAGCGATATGCCGGCCGTATTAGGACATGCTGCCGTTGTTGTATTGCCGTCCTATCGCGAAGGGTTACCCGTGAGCCTGCTGGAAGCAGCAGCCTGCGGCAAGCCCATTGTTGCTACGGACGTTCCGGGTTGTCGTGAAGTTGTACGCCATCACATAAACGGCCTTCTCGTTCCTCCCAAAAACGCCATTGCATTAGCAGAAACGATCGCGATGTTGCTAGAAAATCAGGAGTTGAGAAATGAGTTGGGACGCCGAGGGAGGGAAATTGTTATGGATGAGTTTTCCTCGACTCTAGTGATTCAACAAACCTTGGCGCTATATTATGAATTGCTTAATGGAGGAGCGCCTGACTTTTCAGGAGATGGTCCTTCTCTCCAAATGCCTGATAGTGATCGGCTTCATTGATATCGCATGCGAGTTTTAGTGACAGGTGCCTCAGGGTTTTTAGGTTTATCTCTGATTCGAGAACTCTGTCGCTCGGGATGGCAGGTGCGAGCGATTGTTCGTGAGCCGAACCGATGCCCGTCGTTCTCTCCAGAAGTCGAGATACGGGTTGCCGATGTCCGTTATGGATCGCAAACCGAGGAGATGGCGAGTGGCTGCGAAGCCATCGTGCACCTGGCGGCCAAGGTTCATGCCATTGATGATGGGTCGGAAAAGGACTATGAAGACATTAACATTGAAGGGACCAAACATGTCTTGGATGCAGCCGTGAGGTCCAAGGTGAGCCGAATTGTGTTTGTAAGTTCAGTCAAAGTCTTCGGAGAAGAAACGAGCGGATGTGTGGAAGAAACACGAACACCCAATCCTCAGACCGCGTACGGTCGATCAAAATGGCGAGCGGAGCAACTTGTCTCGGAGTATGCCGAGCGACATCGCCTTACCGCTGTTTCGCTCCGACTTCCGATGGTCTATGGCCCGACAACGAAAGGTAATCTGTATCGAATGATCGAGGCAATCGATCGTGGGAGGTTTCCGATCTTGCCACGTCTTTCGTCGGTCCGAAGCCTCTTACATGTTGAGAATTTCATACAGGCCGTGTTCTTGTGTCTTCGTGCACCATCTTTCCAACGAGCGGCATACATCGTCGCTGATACCGAACCATACTGTGTGTCCGATCTCTACGACTGGTTACGGGCCGGATTAGGGAAGGCTGCCCCGCGATGGCGAGTTCCGCAGTGGATACTCAGCGGCGGTGCACGATGCGGCGATGTGATTCAGGCTATCAGCGGAAGTCCTGTCCCCTTGACGACAGGGCAACTGGCAAAGGTCATCGGGTGCGCTTGGTACAGCTCAAGAGCCATCACGCATGAATTGGGGTATCACGCCGAATATTCATTTGAGAAAACGGTACCCGAACTGATCGCGTTTTATCGTGGGGTGGTACGTGCGAGTTGTTGAGGCAGCTCAGTCGGATGAGCGCTTGGACTACATCCGTATTCGAAGGTTCGTATATCTTGATTTCAACGTGCAAATGGGGCATACAACCTGCCCAATGAACAAGAGGGTTTCTGATGAGTCGAAGTGGAGCCCTTCTTCAAGAGGCAGAGTTATGACGATGTCGTAATGCCGGTATGTCGATTGTGATGGTCATCCTCCCAGGAATTTTTGCTTTCGTATTAGCCTGGTGGCTCACCAACCGGTTATGTTCGCCGAAAGCAGTTCTCTTCATCCTTGCGCATCCCAACGAACGAACCTTGCATTCCCTGCCGACTCCGCAGACTGGAGGGCTGGCCATCATTTCCAGCGTCATTCTTGCGCTCGTGGCAGCTGCGAGTGTTCTTGCCATCGCTCAGCCGTCAAAGCCTGTATTGCCCAAGGGGCTGGCCTCAGGAAGTGTATGGATCGTGGGCGCCATGCTCCTTATTTTTACCGTGTCCTTCATTGATGACTGTATCGGTCTTCCCGTTGTCCTCCGATTAGGCGTCCAAGTCCTCTCCGCATGCATCATTGTCGGGGGGGTTGGGTTGACGTTGTCGTCCATTCCGATACCCGAGGGGCCGACCATCATGCTTGGAATGGCAGCGATTCCGGTGAGCGTCTTGGTCCTTCTGTGGATGGCGAACCTGTACAACTTTATGGACGGCATGGACGGTTTCGCGGGTGGAATGACATTTTTTGGATTCGGGTTTCTCGCCTATTTTGGATGGCAGGCTCATTTTCAGGTCATGCTCATTATTGCCACGTTCGTCGCGATGGGCGCTCTAGGGTTTCTTCTCCATAATTTCCCACCTGCACGGATCTTTATGGGTGATGCGGGAAGCATCACGATCGGATTTTTAGCAGGAACCTTGATGCTCCTTGGAGTTCGCGACGGAATATTCGAGATATGGGTACCGGTCATTATTTTTTCTCCGTTCATCGTGGATGCGACTGTGACCTTGATGCGACGGATGCTCCGCCGCAAGAAAATCTGGCAAGCTCACCGGGAGCATTATTATCAACGATTGGTTCTGAGTGGATGGAGCCATCGCCAGGCCGTGCTTGCAGAGTATGGAGTCATGATGCTGTGCGGAGGGCTAGCCGTTCTGTATCATCACTCGACGGACCAAGGGAAACTCGTGATTCTTGGTGTGTGGGCCAGCATGTTCTTTCTACTTGGGAGCGTGGTAAGTAGGTTGGAACGGAATGGAAATGCTTCTCGCTCCGTTCAGGGTCCTCATACATCAGGCAGGAAGACAGAGGTACCGGCCGATCCAGCTCAAGACCATTCCCATGTCGTCGTCAAGACATAGCGTGAAGTTTGATCTAGTAGTTTCGGCGATATCACAAGAGAATTCGGCAGATGAGGCCCGTGAGCATGGGACGAAAGACCTGTCCTTCCCTTCAAAAATTCATGATCATCTCCATCGATAAGTAATGGCCTATCGATTCGGTGGGCTCCAGTTTGAGGCGAGACGAGCGGCTGGGTGGACGACGACCGCACTTGGGTTCACTATTCCCATTTGGGTGGTGGCGGACGGTGTTCTGATCGCCGTGCTTATCGGATGTTGGCTCGCTAGTGGAGAATGGAAAGAACGGATTCGTCGGATCAAAGCGAGTCCTGTGGCGCTAAGCGCCCTCCTGCTCTTCGGATGGCTGCTGGTTGGATCCTTGTGGGGGATGGGTTCTGCGGAGGAACGGCTGCTGGCGGTCAAAAAGTACGCTGATCTCTTGCTCATTCCGCTAGTGATTTCGATGGCGATCAGTGTTCAAGAACGTCGGTACGCAATCATCGCCTTGGCAGCCTCGTTGGTTCTGACGTTAGTGCTGTCTTTCGCTTTGAGCGTGGGGATCCTTCCAACCGGAGGGCTCATTCATTGTGATCCTTTCAATCCGTGTCTATTGAAAAAGCAAATACCTTGTGATCCATCGATCCCTTGTGTCCCTAGTAATTATCACCCTGTCTGTGAACCGTCTAACCCGTGTGTATTTAAAAAACACACCACCCACAACCTACTCATGGCATTCGGTGTCCTGTTGTTTGGGGTGTTGGCCTGGAGGTCTTCCCATCAGTGGGTGCGATGGAGCTGGGCAGGGGTTGCATGTCTAGCCGCAAGCAATGTTTTGCTGATGGTGCAAGGCCGAACAGGCTATATAGTATTAGCCGGTCTTGCCATCGTGGCCTTCCATATGTATTACGGGTGGCGAGGTATGGTGGCGGCAGTCGTCGCGCTTGGTCTAACCTTTTCGATGGCCTATCAGATATCTACATCGTTCCGTGATCGGATCGATCTTGTTGTCACCGGTGTCACAGAATGGAGCCCTCAGGCAGTTACGTACGATGGAGTGACCGAGCGGATGGAGTTTTTTTATCACACCGTTGCAATCATTCAGGAGCATCCGCTGATAGGCGTCGGTACCGGAGGGTTCAAACAAGCTTATACTGAGCGTGTGCAGACAATCGGCTTGCCTGTTCCGACTCATCCTCATAATCAATACCTCCTCGTCACGGTACAAGTCGGTGTCATCGGGCTCTGCCTAGTGCTCTGGCTCTTTGTGCGGCAATGGCGATTGACCTCTGTTGTCGGTGATGTGACTTCTGGACTGCTTGCCAAGGGGTTGGTGATCACCATTGCAATCGGTTGCCTGTTTCAACCTGCGCTCAATGACCATACCGAGAAACTGTTTTACTGCCTGTTCGCCGGTCTCATGTATTCCGGGACTGATTCGCGATCGGATGTGTTGACATGAGTATTTCTGCCTATATCATTGCCTACAACGAGGCGAAGAAGATCGCTGATACGATCAACAGTGTGCTCTGGGCTGACGAAATCATCGTGGCTGACTCGGCAAGCACCGACGAGACAGCTCAGATCGCGCAGGATTTGGGAGCCCGTGTCGTTCAGGTTCCGTTTCAGGGGTTCGGCCACCTGCGTAATCAGGCCATGAAGGCCTGTACGCATGAATGGATTTTCAGTCTCGACACAGACGAGCAATGCACACCGGAGGTTCGCGACGAAATCCTCATGATGCTGTCCGGTACTCCCGCGCATGATGCGTACCTCGTGCCGAGGCGAAATTACTTCATGGGCCGCTGGATTGAGCATTCCGGCTGGTATCCAAATTTCCGCCAGCCACAATTGTTTCGACAGGGAGCCATGAAATATGTGGAATCTCCTGTCCATGAGGGGTATGAATTGCTGACGGCCAAGCCGGTCGGTCGGTTGGAACGTGCGATCTGGCAAATCCCGTTCAGAGACTTTGAAGAGGTCGTTAAAAAAGCAAACCGTTACTCGTCGCTGGGAGTGCAGAAGCTCGCTGAGCGGCGCGTGTCGATGAGGACTGCCTTATTGCATGCCATCTGGTCGTTCCTGAAGCATTATGTGGCGAAGCGCGGGTTTCTGGACGGCTGGCCGGGGTTTGTGATTGCCTTCGGAAATTTCGAGGGCACGTTTTATCGGTATGCCAAACGATTCGAACAGCAAGAGAGGTGGTCGCTGCCCAAGCAAGGGCCTCTTCACCGCCGTGACTCATCGTCAACATGAAAACAGCGGTGATCGTGACGACCTACAATCGTCCGGATGCGCTGGCGGCTGTTCTGGAAGGCTACTGCGGTCAAAGCGATCAGGGTTTTGAGCTTGTCGTTGCGGATGATGGATCGACAAACGAGACGGCTGAAGTCGTGCAACACTTTGTGCGGCGCGCACCGTTTCCGCTGACGCATATTTGGCAGGAAGACCAAGGGTTTCGTGCTGCAGCGATTCGCAATCGTGCCGTCGCATCGACGGATGCCGACTATGTCGTGTTTACGGACGGAGATTGTGTCCCTTCGCGCCATTTTGTTCGTACCCACAAGCAACTTGCTGAGCCTGGGTACTTTCTCGGCGCGAACCGTGTGTTGCTCTCGGCCGAGTTGACGAGCCGTGTGCTGAGTCAACAGCTCCCGATTCATGCGTGGAGCGGAATTGATTGGGTGCAATTCTGGTTCCGGCGCGAAGTCAATCGGGTGCTCCCGCTGATACGACTGCCCGATGCGCCACTCAGAAAATGGGCGCCTCATCGCTGGAAAGGCATCAAGACCTGTAATCTCTCCGCGTGGCGGACAGATCTGGTCCGTGTGAATGGACTGGATGAATCGTACGAAGGCTGGGGGCTGGAAGATTCCGACTTGGTGATTCGGTTGCTCCATGCCGGGGTAAAACATAAGAATGCGCGCTTGGCTGCAACGGCATTTCATTTATGGCATCCTGAAGAGGATCGTCTGAGATTACCTGACAATCAACAGCGGTTGGATGATCTGTTGCGTTCGACGACTGTTCGAGCGGCCATTGGGCTTGATCGACACGGGAGGGGCTAGATGTCGATCGGTCGTCACTCCGGTGGTGATAGGCGGATTGAGAGATGAATCAAGACATGCGCAGTGCGTTGGTCGTGTGCACGCGTCGAATCGGCGATGTGCTGTTGGCGACGCCGGTGATCCGTTCTCTGAAAGCTGCCTTGCCGCATCTACAGATCGATATGCTGGTGTTTGAGGGGACTCAGGATATTGTATCGGCCAACGGAGATATCCGACGCGTGTGGACGATTGCGGAACGGCCCCCGATCGGGCCTCATCTGCGGTTGCTCTCCTCGCTGTGGCGCCGCTACGATCTTGCGCTGTCAGTCTTAGCCGGCGATCGCCCGACCTTCCACACGTGGGTTGCCGGTCGCTATCGTGTCGGCACGCTCTTACCCGATAAGAAATCATGGTGGAAGCGAAGGTTGCTTGATGAATGGGTGTCGTTCGACAACGTGAACATCCACACGATCAGCATGAATCTCCGTCTTCTTGAGCAGCTGGCGGTCAAGCCGTTAGGGACCCCCGTTGTCACTTGGAGACCTGACGATGAAGAATCCGTTCATCGCGTGGTTCCTCGTCTGCGAGACTCTCAACTCTACGCCGTGTTACACGTTTCCCCAAAGTTTTCCTATAAGGCATGGACTGTAGCCGGGTGGGTCGCTCTTGGTCGGTGGCTGATCGATCATGGGATGACGGTTGTTGTCACCGGAATGGAGTCAGTCGAAAAGGCATATTGCGGGCAAGTGATCCAAGGATTGCCGGATGCCACGAATCTTGTGGGCCGCTTGACGTTGCCGGCGCTAGGGTGTCTTCTCAGTCACTCGGCACTGTATGTTGGGACGGATACGGCTGTCAGTCATATGGCAGCTGCGATCGGTATCCCAACCGTGGTGCTGTTTGGTCCGTCAAACCCAGTGAAATGGGGCCCCTGGCCTAAAGACTTTCCTTCAACAACACAGAGTCCGTGGCAGCGACAAGGGTCGCAGCGGCAGGGAAACGTGTTTCTCCTCCAAGGGGAAAAGGAGTGTGTTCCCTGTTTGAGCGAAGGCTGCGACCGCCATATCAATAGCTTGAGCGATTGTCTGCAACAGTTATCCGTGAATCGTGTGATTCAAGCCGTTGAAACAATGCTGGCAGAACGTAGTGCGTTCCGCATTCCAACCCTCGGTTGCGTATGAAACAGACTACGGTGAAGCTCTTTCACTCCGTTTCCGGGCGATACGGAAATTTGGTGCTGGCGCACCGTTCATTTGTCGTCATTGGCATCCAGTTGCTCTTAATCCTGGCGGCCAACGTGACGGCCTTTGAGCTTCGTTTTGAGGGAGATATTCCTCCTGAATACAGACGGGTCATGTGGGACCATATACCCGCAGTTCTCCTGAGTTTCGGCTCAGTCTTATGGGTGTTTGGGATTCAGCAGGGCCTATGGCGGTATGTCGGGCTGTACGACTTAGGAAAGATCATTGGAGCCTCGCTCGTCAGCGTGACGGTATTTTACGGAGTCATCCATCTGGCCGGAGAGGTCAAGGAGTACCCTCGATCGGTCATCGTGCTGACGGGTGTGTTGAACGGGTTGTATTTGGCGGGCATTCGATTGGCTGTACGCGGGTTTCGGGAGTGGCTCCAGATCGTTGGTCCCACAGCTAGGCGTGTATTGATCATCGGCGCAGGACATGCGGGCGAGCTTCTGGCCAGAGATATGATGGCAGATGCCGATTATAACAGCCTGCCGATCGGGTTTATCGACGATGATCCCGTCAAACGCAAGATGAAGATTCACGGTATACCGGTTGTGGGAACGATCGACGAGATCAAGACGGTGGCGGAGCGTCTGGGCGCAGAGGAGATGATCGTGGCCATTCCCTCGGGCTCCACGACGGTGAAGCAAAAGATTCTGGTGGCGTCGGAAGGCTGTGCGGTCCCGATCAAGACTCTTCCCGACATCAAGCAGCTTTTGGGTGATCCGGTCTCATTGCACCAGGTGCGGCCAATGAAATTGGATGATCTGCTCCAGCGTGAGCCGATCCAGACGGACCGTCAAGAGCTCTCTCCCTTCATATCCGGAAAGACGCTGCTTGTTACTGGAGCAGGAGGTTCGATCGGATCAGAGTTATGTCGGCAGATCGCGCAGTATCACCCCCACTCCTTGGTCCTCTTCGAGCGATATGAAAACGCCCTTCATGCACTCATGTTGGAGCTGCAGGCGGAGTTTCCGGCACTCAAGATCCTTCCGGTCATCGGAGATGTAACGGTGCCGGATCGGGTCTCGGAAGTATTTCACCAGACCCATCCCGATATTGTGTTTCACGCTGCCGCGCATAAACACGTTCCGCTTATGGAGATGAACCCGAAGGAGGCGATCCGTAACAATATCCTGGGTACTCGTGTGGTGGCAGAGGCATCTTTGAAGATCGGTGTTGATCGCTTCATCCTGATTTCTACGGATAAGGCCGTGAACCCATCGAGTATCATGGGGGCTACCAAGCGGGTTGCGGAACATGTGATGCAGGAGTTTAACCATGCTGGGCTGACGAAATTTACGGTCGTACGGTTCGGCAATGTGCTGGGAAGCAACGGCAGTGTGGTACCTCTGTTCGCCGAACAGATCCGCAAAGGGGGGCCGGTCACGGTGACCCATCCAGAGATCAAGCGGTTTTTCATGACGATTCCGGAAGCCGTGCAGCTGGTCTTGCACGCGAGTGTCATCGGGCAAGGGGGAGAAGTATTTGTCCTTGATATGGGCGAGCAAATCAGAGTCGTTGATTTGGCTCGGAACATGATCGTGCTGGCCGGTCTGGTTCCGGGCAAAGACATCGACATCGTGTTCAGCGGTCTACGACCCGGAGAAAAGCTGTACGAAGAATTGTTTGAAGAGCGTGAGCAGGTTGAACCGACTGCCCATCCCAAAATTCAACGAGCCATCGGAACTACTGTCCCCATGGCGGAGCTCCACGATTGGCTGGAGTTATTGCAAGTCAACTTACCGAACAGCGACGAAGAGGAACTGCTTCAGGACCTCAAGCAGTTCGTGCCGAGCTTTCAATCGAACCTCTCTCAGCGTACGTCGTAGTTTTTACATATCAAGTGCCGATTATCCTCCTTCATGTTATCGTCAACCCGTACGGTTCTAATCGGGCGCAACTGATAAGAGCAACGGAGAACCTACTTCTAAACGGGAAGGTGTCGTCGTGAAAGGTGTTGTGCTGGCAGGCGGACTAGGGACCAGGTTATTGCCTCTCACTAAGGTGACAAACAAACACCTGCTTCCGGTGTATGACCGGCCGATGATCTATTATCCGATTCAGGCGCTGGTCAATGCGGGTGTGGAAGAAATCATGTTGGTGACAGGAGGAAACAACGCTGGAGACTTTTTGAAACTGCTGGGGAACGGGAAAGAGTTCGGACTCAAGCATCTCAACTATACCTATCAAGAAGGCGAAGGGGGCATTGCCGATGCGCTGCGGTTGGCCGAGCACTTTGCCGATGGAGAGTCAATCTGCGTGGTATTGGGCGATAACATTATTCAGGGAGATATTGCCAAGGCAGCGGATTGTTTTCGCCGTCAGCCGAAAGGAGCAAAGATTCTCCTCAAAGAAGTCAAGATCCGCAGCGGTTTGGCGTGCCGGTTTTGGAAGGCAAACGTGTCGTCAAGATAGAAGAAAAACCATTCCATCCTCGATCACCGTATGCCGTCACGGGCATGTATTTCTATGACCCACAAGTATTCGAATTCATCCGTTCACTCAAACCGTCGGCTAGAGGGGAGCTGGAAATTACCGACGTCAACAACGCGTATATCAAAGCTGGAATGTTGACTTGGGATCTGCTGCAAGGATGGTGGACGGATGCCGGCACCATCGAGTCTCTCTATTTGGCCAATCAGTTGGTCGGTCAAACCGGCGCCAATAACCTCAATATGGCAGCGTAGATGCGTATCCTTGTTACGGGTGGTGCAGGTTTCATTGGGTCTCACCTTGTCCGACGTTTGCTGTCCTCCGGACAGCATCAGGTCGTCAACTTCGATGCGCTCCGCTATTCTGGAAACCTGACCAATCTGAACACGGTAAGCCAGCAGCCGGGGTACGCATTTGTCTATGGGGACATTTGCGATGGAGCGTTGGTTTCATCTGTGCTTCGCCAATATCGAATCGAAGGCATCATTAATTGCGCGGCAGAGACGCATGTCGATCGTTCGATTCTTGACCCAGAAAGCTTTGCGCGTACGGATGTGGTCGGGACGGGTGTGTTGCTTGAAAAAGGGCGACAGGACGGGGTGAAGCGGTTTTTGCAAGTCAGCACGGATGAGGTGTACGGCAGTGTTGAGTCCGGTCTGTCGACGGAAGAGGACCGTGTGCAGCCGCGAAGCCCTTACTCGGCCAGCAAAGCAGGGGGAGATTTTCTCGTATTGAGTTACTGGACGACCTATCATTTTCCAGTGATGGTAACGAGGGGCAGCAATACCTATGGATCCAACCAGTATCCGGAAAAATTTATTCCTCTTTTTGTGACGAATGCCATTGATGAGCAGCCGTTGCCGCTATATGGCGACGGTCAATATCGTCGTGATTGGCTTGCCGTCGAAGACCATTGTGCCGGGATCGAGCAGGTCTTTTTTCATGGAGAGCCGGGGACTGTGTACAATATCGGTGGGGGGAATGAGCGGGAAAATATCGTGGTTGCCGAGGAGATTCTTGCATATCTTGGTAAACCCAAGAGCTTGCTTCGCTTCGTGTCGGACCGTCCCGGTCATGACCGACGATATGCGGTTGACAGTGGGAGACTCCGTCAGCTCGGATGGCGCCCGATTGTGCCATTTGATGAAGGGTTGCGCTCAACCGTTCAATGGTATCGAGAACATGAATCTTGGTGGCGCCCCATCAAGTCCGGAGCGTTCCGGGAGTATTATGAACAAGTGTACGGCAGACGGTTGCAGCAAGCCGGGTAAAGTGAGCATTGCCTCGAAATAGACTCGTCGGATGCCGCTGAGCGCTCCGTCGGTATGCTTGCCCTGATCAGGTCCATTGCCGATATGAGAATTCTTCTCACTGGTGCTAACGGGCAATTGGGTCGTGCGCTGTGTAAAACATTTGGATATGAATCCGTTATCCCCAAAGACTTACCGGACTTTGATCTCACGCACCCTAATGTTGAAGAAGAGATCATCGAGTCCGCCCCAGATCTGATCATCCATGCCGGAGCCTATACCGATGTGGATGGGGCAGAACGAGAACCGGACCTTGCGATGGCAGTGAACACCAAGGGAACGGAGTCCATTGCACGTGCCGCTGTCAGACTCGGATCCCGCCTTATATACATCTCTACGGATTATGTGTTTGATGGAATGCAGCACATACCATATCGTGAAGATGATCGTCCTTGTCCGATCAACCGATATGGATTGTCAAAATGGAAGGGCGAGCAAGCGGTTTTGACGTCTGGTGTTAGGGCGCTTATCATTCGAACCGCATGGCTCTATGGCAGGGGCGGTAAGAATTTTGTGACGTCGATTATGCGGGCCGCACAGAGCGAGCCGGTCTTGAAGGTTGTGAGCGATCAATTCGGATGTCCCACGTACACCGAGGATCTGGCTTCTGCTGTTGTTTCTTTAGTCGAGAAAGATGTGGAAGGGGTGATCCACGTTACCAATCGTGGACAGTGCACATGGTATGAGTTTGCACAAGCTATCGTTCGTGAAATGGGGTTCGATCGTTGCGTTATACCGATTTCGACGGAGCAGGCTGGGCGTCTTGCCAAGCGACCGCCATACTCAGTATTGAGTTCAGACCGCTTGGTGTCACTTGGGTTCGTACTGCCGAACTGGAGTCTGTCGCTCAAACGATTTATCAAGTCCGCTTATACACCTTTAAGGGCTTCTCGATGAGCGACCGCTCTGCTCGGTCAAAAAACCCTTGCAATGCTCCTGGGAGTCGCTAAGATGGCGCTCCGTTCTCTTTGCCAGAGCGCTCAGCTCTTCTTATTGTGATAAGCGTGTGCAATTGAAAGCCCGGCAAAATCCTGCCACAAGCCTCTTGCGTGAAATCAAATTGTTCGCAACCGACGTAGACGGCGTCCTCACCGATGCGGGGATGTATTATTCCGAGTCGGGTGACGAGTGGAAGAAGTTCAATACGCGAGATGGAATGGGGATCAAACTGCTGCAGAGGGCCGGCCTCATCACGGCCATCGTGACGCAGGAGCGCACCAGATTGGTGGCCAGACGAGCGGAAAAACTTGCCATCCCCGAACTGCATCAGGGGGCGATGGACAAGATATCGGTGATCCGAGACATGGCCGCACGCCATGGCCTCTCACTCCAGCAGGTTGCGTATATTGGCGATGATGTCAATGACATTGAAGCCTTGCAGGCGGTGGGGTTGTCAGCGGCTCCTGCGGATGCGCTTCCGCAAGTCGTCAAGATTGTCGATTACCTATGTCGAGCCAAGGGCGGAGAGGGAGCGGTGAGAGAGCTTACTGACATGATCCTTCTTTCCCGCAGCGAAGTGAAACCTAGAAAGCGGAGACGCTGAGGAGAAGGTATGGCACGCAACCACGCGCTCTATCCGGTGATTATGGCAGGAGGGAGTGGAACCAGATTTTGGCCCTTGAGCCGCCACTTGTTTCCGAAGCAGCTCTTGCGGATCGGCGGAGAGCATACGCTGATTCAGCAGACGATGCGGCGTGTCCTCGGATCTGCACCGGCCTCCAATGTGCTCATCTCAACTAATGCGGCACAGGCCGATCTGATTCGCGTGCAATTAGCCGACTGGAAAGATGACCTGACGGAGGGATTCGTCCTTGAGCCCGAAGGTCGAAACACGGCTCCGGCAATCGCATTAGCCGCGATGGAAGTCCTGACCCGTGATCCTGATGGCCTGATGTTGGTGGTTCCTGCTGACCACGTGGTGACCGGTCAGCGCGATTTTGACGCTGCGGTTCAATTGGCTTCACAATTGGCTATAGAGGGCCACTTAGTCACGTTCGGAATCAGGCCGATCAGACCGGAAACCGGGTATGGCTACATTAAGCCAAACGGCAAAAAACTCTTGGGAAAACAAGGCAGGTTGCGTGGGTACTCGGTTCAGAAATTCGTGGAGAAACCGAATGCCACGAAAGCAGCTCAATATGTCAAGGCGAAGCACTACTTTTGGAACAGCGGCATGTTTGTCTGGCGTGCGGCGACGATCTTGGAAGAGATTCGCCGATATCAACCATCGGTTGCTGAGGCGATGGATCGAATTCGAGACCTCAAATCGTCAAAGGCTCCCAAGCAGGCCGTCGACGAGATCTATCGAACAATCAGGTCTGTGTCGATCGACACGGGTGTGATGGAACGATCCTCAAAGGCTGCCGTGGTTCAGGTGACGTTCAAATGGTCGGATGTCGGTAGCTGGGGCAGCCTGGACGAAGTGGCCGCGAAGAATAAGGCTGGTAATGTGGTGACCGGACGGGTGATCGACGTTGAGAGCGAGCACTCGATCGTCTATGCCGATCGGCGTGTCGTCGCGACGATCGGACTCAAAGATATGGTGGTGGTAGATACTCCGGATGCCACCCTAGTGTGTCCGAAGTCGCGAGCCCAAGATGTGAAAAAGATCGTCGACATACTCAAGCAGCAGCAGGCTCCCGAACATTTGGAGCATGTGACCGTTCAGCGGCCATGGGGGTCCTATACCGTATTAGAGGAAGGGCCTGGGTTTAAGGTGAAGCGTGTCACGGTGAACCCCGGCGGTCGACTCTCTCTTCAGATGCATCATCAGCGGAGTGAACATTGGGTTGTCATCGCCGGGACGGCGCGTGTCACCAGAGATCACGACGTCTTCGATCTGAAGGTCGGCGAAAGTACGGCGATTCCGGTGAAGACTATGCACCGATTGGAGAATCCTGGGCAGGAGACGGTACATATTATTGAAGTACAAAACGGGCCCTATCTCGGTGAGGATGATATTGTGCGGTTCAAGGATGACTACGGTCGGATTGCAGCGTGCTAATAGTGTTAGGTTAAAGTGATGGAGGGGACTCGTGGGGCTATTTCGAGAATATGATCTTCGCGGAATTGTCGGCAGCGAATTGACCGAGGATATAGCGGAGCGATTTGGCCGAGCCTATTCCACCTATGTGAGCACCCGTGGAGTGAGCACGATCAGTGTGGGGCGCGATGGTCGGTTGAGCTCCCCATCCCTCCACAAGGCGCTTCTGAAAGGGTTGCTTGCCGGCGGGCTCAATGTCATCGACATCGGAGTGTGTCCCTCACCCTTGGTCTATTTTTCATTGTTTACCCTGCCGGTCGACGGCGGCATTATGATTACCGGAAGTCATAACGCCGCAGAGTATAACGGGTTCAAAATCTGTGTCGGGAAGACGGCCATCCATGGAGAAGAAATTCAAGAACTTCGAAGAGTGATGGAAAAAGGGGTGTTTGTGTCAGGGAATGGGCGTCTCTCCGAACATCCGATCATTCCCGACTATCTGGCATATATCAAGACAAGCTTCGCTCATGTCCACGCGAACCGACTCCATGTCGTGATTGACAGCGGGAACGGCGCGGCTGCGCTGGTTGCCAAAGAAGCGCTTGAATTGTTGGGATGTCGGGTGACGGGGTTATATTGCGAGTTGGACGGGCGCTTCCCCAATCACCATCCGGATCCTACGGTCCTGGAGAATCTCTCCGATCTTATGCGGGCGGTGAAGGATTCTGGGGCCGATGTAGGAATCGGGTATGACGGCGATGCAGACCGAATCGGGACTGTCGATGAGCAGGGCCATGTGTTGTGGGGGGATCGGCTGTTGGTTCTCTACGCGCGTGACATCCTGGCAGTGAAACCCGGCAGCACTATCATCTCTGAAGTGAAGGCTTCACAGAGTCTCTATGATGACATTGCCAAGCGCGGTGGACGCGCCGTCATGTGGAAGACCGGTCATTCATTGATTAAAGCGAAAATGAAAGAAGAGGCGGCGGTCTTAGCCGGTGAAATGTCCGGGCACATGTTTTTTGCGGATCGGTATTTCGGATACGATGATGCCGTTTATGCGTCGTGCCGGCTCGTGGAAATTTTGGCACAGGCGCAACAGCCGCTTTCGGCCTTAGTGTCGGATCTGCCTCGGTCTGTCGTCACACCCGAAATACGCGTGGATCTTCCTGATGCCGTCAAGTTTGATGTCGTTGAGCGGATCCGCGAGCGATTCACTGAGTATGCAGAGACCAAGCAGAAGCTTGGGCCGAAGGAACTGGTGATTCAAAACCTGATTACGATCGACGGGGTTCGTGCGATATTCGACGATGGGTGGGGGCTGATCAGGGCGTCCAATACTCAACCGGCCTTGGTTCTGAGATTTGAAGCGACCTCGTCGGCACAGCTCAACGTCATTCAGGCGTTCATCAAGGATGAACTCGCAGTGGCGAAACGGGCATTCGGGTGCTGACTTCTGTTTCTGTGTGGCCTGGTTGGGTCCTTCGTCTTGCGCAAACAGGCTGGTTTATCCTCATTGCCGGTGTGATCGTTCTTTCACCCTGCGCTGCAGACTCCATCGAAACTGAATCGCACACTCAGGCGAAGCGACCGTTTCAAGTCGGAGAACGGTTGATCTACGAGGTGTCCTGGCTCAATCTTCCTGCGGCGATTGCGGTGATGGAGGTCGCCAAAATGGATGGGCCGAAAGAGCAAGCCGTCGCGAAACTGGTGGGTACTGCGCAATCCACACCGATGATTACCAAGTTTTTCCCTGTCGACAATCGCGTGGAATCAGAACTGGACTTAGAGACGCTGACTCCGGAGCATATGACGTTCCGTCGGCGCGAAGGCAAAAAGAAAGAAGATATCGAGTATGTCTTCCATCACAAAGAGGGCATGGTCACGGCCCTCAGGGGAGGGACGACGGAGTCGCTTTCGATCCCGGCCGGGACGCAGGATATCATGTCATGCTTGTACTATACGCGTACCATGTTGCCGCCCACGCCTGGGGCTTCACTCAAAATGAATGTGTATCATGACAAGAAAAATCGCCCGGTCGAGGTTCGAGTCGAGGCGATCGAGACGATTGAAGGGACGTGGGGGAAGGCGGAGACCATCCGAGTGCTTGTGATCATGCCGTTTCAGGGACTGTTCATGAATCAGGGCAACATCCGTGTGTGGGTCACGAATGATGAACGGAAGACTCCTGTTCGGATGAAGGCCAAGGTTGTGCTCGGATCAATCGTCGCGGATTTAGTCGACAGCTCGGCGGGAGTCGAGTCCATCGAGCAGAAGTCTTGAGATAGAGATTATTGTTCATGCGGGGGAAACCCGCTATACTGAGCATCGCCATGAGAGAGTTTCCCCTTACCTTAAGCCGCTTTATCATTCAGAATCAGGCCTCGCACCAAGATGCGACAGAGGAGTTCTCCAGTTTGTTGACCCAGATTGGTCTGGTCGGCAAGCTCATCTCGCAAGATCTTCGGCGTGCCGGGTTGCTCAACATCCTTGGAACGACCGGTGACACAAATGTGCAGGGAGAAACGGTCAAGAAGCTGGACGCCATCGCGAACGATGACTTCGTCAAAGTTTTTCAGCACAGCGGTTATGTCTGTGCCTTGGCTTCCGAAGAAATGGAAAAGCCGATCTCATTGCCGGGCAATTGGCCGCATGGCACGTACATGCTGTTGTTCGATCCCCTCGACGGCTCCTCCAATACGGACAATAATATGCCGCTCGGCGCTATTTTTTCCGTGCTCAAGTACGGCCGGGCTGATCGTTTACCCACTGAGGGGGAATTGATACGCCGGGGGACCGAACAAGTCGCGGCCGGGTATCTGCTGTACGGATCAAGTACGATGTTGGTCTATACCGTCGGGCAAGGAGTGTATGGGTTTACGCTCGAACCAGACATCGGGGAATATCTCCTCTCACACGAACAGATCAAAATTCCTGAAACAGGCAGAGTCTATGCGGCCAACGAGGGGAACTATAACAAATGGTCGAAGGGAACACAGAAGTACTTGGATTCACTCAAGGTCAGTGACAAGGCAACCGGCCGTCCCTACAGCGCTCGGTATTCAGGCTGTTTGGTGGCCGATGTGCATCGTTTACTTCTCGGCGGCGGCATCTATCTCTATCCAGGCGAAGTCGACAAGCCTGAGGGAAAACTTCGGCTGCTCTATGAGGCGAATCCTCTGGCATTTGTCGTCGAACAAGCCGGCGGGAAGGCCTCGACGGGCACAGCAAGGATTTTGGAAGTGGAGCCCAAGAAATTGCATCAACGCGTGCCGTTGATCATCGGAAGCCGTCGCGATGTCGAGCAGGCGGAAGCGTACATCCAGGGACAAGCTTAGGTACTCGCGCATATGATAATGTGATGTTGTTGGGAGGAAATCATGGGAGATCGAGTCCAAGAAATTCTCAGCTGGTACGGGAGTGATAATGCCGGGACGAAGGCCAACATCGCTCGACTGCTGCGGTCCGGGAAATTAGCGGGGACCGGAAAATTAGTTATTTTACCGGTAGACCAGGGGTTCGAGCATGGGCCTGCGAGGAGTTTCGCACTGAACCCATCTGGGTACAATCCGCACTATCATTTTCAGCTCGCGATCGATGCCGGATGTAACGCCTATGCCGCCCCTCTGGGATTTTTGGAGGCCGGTGCGAGTGAGTTCGCAGGTCAAATACCTCTCATCCTCAAACTTAACAATCACGATGTGTTGCATGACGAGAAGGATCCGCTGCCGTCGGTGACCGGCAGCGTGAAGGATGCGCTGCGTTTAGGTTGTTCGGCCGTTGGGTTTACCATTTACCCAGGGTCTTCCCATTGCAACGCGATGTATGAGCAACTGCGGGCGATTGCCGAAGAGGCAAAAGACAACGGCCTCGCGGTCGTGGTGTGGTCCTATCCGCGTGGATCGGTCTTGAGTAAAGAAGGTGAGACAGCAATAGATGTGGTTGCCTATGCGGCGCAGATTGCGGCTCAACTCGGCGCCCATGTGATCAAGGTCAAGCTGCCAAGCGCGCATCTCGAACAACCGGCGGCAAAAAAAGTGTATGACGCCGAACAGATCCCCATCAAGACGTTGGCGGAACGGGTCAAGCATGTCGTGCAGAGTTCGTTTGATGGCCGCCGAATCGTGATCTTTTCAGGCGGAGCCAAGAGCGAGGATAAGAATGTGTTCGAAGAGGCACGGGCCATACGGAGCGGGGGAGGATTCGGGAGCATCATCGGTCGAAACTCCTTCCAGCGTCCGAAGGCGGAAGCCATCAAGTTTCTTCAAAACATTATGGGGATTTACAGCGGCGAGGTTCAGTAAGCCGCGCGCAGTCTTAAAAAAGTGAATGAACACCATGAATCCATTTGATGTTGACCCGAAACCTCCGCAGAAGACCAGACGTTGGCTGGTTGCCGCCACCTTGTTGACGGCTGGGATCATTATTGGATTTGTGGTGGCTTCGGACCTCGGCTGGTTGCCGACGGGACATGCGGTCCCTGATTCCTCTTCCGTTGCTCAACCTCCTATCGCCAGACCTGTTTCGACCGCGCCCCAGCCCATCCTGAGCGGGAGCAACCAGACGTTCGTGGACATTGCCAAGTCGGTAAAACCGGCGGTCGTGAATATTTATGCGACCAAGAGCGGACGTGCGGATGGTTCCGGCTCAACCCCGTTCGACGACCCATTGTTTAGAAAGTTTTTCGGCGATGAGTTCTTCCGGAAGTTCGAACACCCGAAGGAACGAAAAGAGCGAGGGTTGGGATCCGGCGTGATTGTGGAGTCAAGTGGACTCATCATCACCAATAACCACGTGGTCAGCAAGGCGGATGATATTCGCGTTACCCTATCGGATAAGCGTGAATTCAAAGCGAAACTGATCGGCACGGATCCGAAAACTGATGTGGCCGTCGTCAAGATCGATGCGACAGGGCTTCCGGCCGTCGCCTGGGCGGACTCGGACAAACTCGAGGTCGGAGAGTTCGTCCTGGCTGTTGGAAATCCGTTCGGTCTGACACAGACCGTCACTCTGGGGATTGTCAGCGCCCTTGGGCGGGCTGCAGGTATCGCAGAGTACGAAGACTTTATCCAGACGGACGCAGCCATCAACCCTGGTAACTCCGGTGGAGCCTTGGTTAATGTGCGGGGTGAGCTGGTCGGGATCAATACAGCCATCTTTAGTCAGAGCGGTGGAAACATGGGGATTGGTTTTGCTGTTCCGAGCAATATGGCCCAGTCCGTTATGAATCAGCTCGTGCAAACCGGAAAAGTCGTTCGAGGTTGGCTCGGAGTCTCTATCCAAGAGTTGACGCCTGAACTGGCCTCTCAGTTCGGCGTTACGGAAACAAAGGGTGTGCTCGTCAGCGATGTCATGGATGACAGCCCGGCAAAGAAGGCCGGATTCGAACGAGCCGACGTCATCGTCGAGTACGATGGGAAGCCCATGGATTCACCGACTCACTTGCGGAACGCCGTGGCGCAAACACCGGTCGGAAAGAAAGTTGCAGTTAAGCTCATCCGAGATAAAAAACCTAAAACGGTCGATCTCACCATTGTCGAGCAGCCCAAGTCGATGTCACAGAGCGGTGAAGATGATGGAGGGGAATCGTCCGCCTCGACTGGTGTGCTGTCCAGCTTTGAGGTTCGAGACTTGACCGAAGAATTGGCGAGTCGGTATGGACTGAAGTCGAGTGATCGAGGCGTGGTGATCGTTCGAGTCAAGTCCGAGAGCACGGCTGAGGAGCTGGGTGTTCGGGAAGGCGATATCCTCCTTGAAGTGAATCGTCAAACCGTGACATCGGTGAAGATCTTTGAACGGATCGCCAGCAAGTTGCCGAAAGATCAAGCGGTCTTACTCTTGCTGAAACGGCAAGGGCGGACGATCTACCTGACGCTTCGTCCATGAGAGTCTGTTGTGAACGTTAAGGTTGGCATAGTACGGGCAAGTTGCGAGGGCAACGTGTCTTCGTCTGTTTCCTACGATGAGTAAGGATCGCCAAGACTCCAGTCGTGAATAGCCGTACTGTGGCTCTTGTCCCAGCCGCCGGACGTGGACTTCGCATGGGCGGCGCCGTTCCCAAGCAGTTTTTGGCCTTGAGCGGTGAGCCGCTGGTCGTCCACTCGCTTCGTGTTCTTCAGAGTTCTCCTGCCATTGATCAGATCATCTTGGCTGTACCGCAGGCTGACCTCGACTATTGCCTCAACGATCTTGCCGTTCGGTTTGGGTTTTCAAAAATCACGAAAGTGGTAGCAGGTGGTAAAGAACGCCAGGATTCCGTGAGACACGCGCTTGAACATGTGCCCGTGGAGACGGAGATCGTAGTCGTGCATGATGCGGTGCGACCGTTTTTGACGGAGCTCATGGTGACGGAGGTAGTCGAGTCGGCTCGCCGCGTGGGCGGGGCCATTGTGGCCTTGCCGATGCGTGATACCGTCAAACAGGTTGGAATGGGCCATCACATTGAACGGACGGTCGATCGGAGACCGCTCTGGCTGGCTCAGACACCGCAAGCATTCCGACGTGATCGGTTGTTGGATGTCCATCGTAAAGCCCATGCGGAGGGTGTGCATGCCACTGATGACGCATTCTTATTTGAGTGGGCCGGTCACCCGGTGGTTGTTGTCGAAGGAAGCGGAGAGAATATCAAGGTGACAAGGCCGGAAGACATGGTGATCGGGGAAGCGATCTTGGCATCGCGCCGTTCAGAGCATATGAAAGGATCGGTATGACAAAAGGATCTCGTATCGGATATGGCTATGATGTCCATCCGCTCGGCCCGGACCGCAAATTGATAGTAGGCGGAATTGAAATCCCCCATACGAAAGGGTTGCTGGGCCATTCTGATTCTGATGTTCTGATCCACGCGGTGTGCGATGCTCTGTTGGGAGCTATGGGAGAAGGAGATCTTGGTCGGCATTACCCGAGTTCGGATCCCAAGTATAAGGGGATCTCAAGCGTGAAACTGTTGGAAGATGTTATGGGAAAACTGAAGGCGAAAGGGTACCGGGTGGGAAACATCGACACCGTGATTGTGGCGCAGGCCCCCCGGCTTGCTTCTTATCTTCCGGCAATGCAGAAGAAAATTGCAGAAACGGCCAATCTTGATCTCGATTCGGTCAATGTGAAGGTGAAGAGCGGTGAAGGCTTGGATGCGGTCGGACACGAAGAAGGGATGATCGCTCATGCCGTGTGTGTGATCGAACCGACCTGAGGACGTACGATGACCAATTCTCATGTGGACTGAAATCAAACGAGATCTCCAGGCGGTTTTTGATCGAGATCCGGCTGCGACCAGTAAGCTGGAAGTGATCCTTACTTATGCCGGATTTCATGCGCTGCTGGCCTATCGCGTCGCACATTGGTTGAAAGGACATGAGGTTCCGATTCTTCCGCGCGTCATTTCGCAGTTGGCCCGATGGTTGACTGGCATAGAAATCCATCCCTCAGCCAAAATAGGGAGTGGTTTCTTCATCGACCATGGAATGGGAGTGGTGGTTGGCGAGACGGCAGAGATCGGTGATTACGTGACACTCTTTCAAGGGGTGACGCTGGGTGGGACAGGAAAGGAGCGCGGTAAACGACATCCGACATTGGGCAATCACGTCGTGGTGGGTGCCGGGGCCAAGATTCTCGGGGGGATTACCATCAGTGACAACGTGAAAATCGGAGCCAACTCCGTCGTGTTGAAGAATGTTCCTCCTGATTCTACGGTCATCGGTGTGCCGGCTCGCGTGATCAAGACACAAGGCGAACGCTTACCGGACGCGACGATGGATCAGGTGAATCTGCCGGACCCCATCAGCGATCGGTTCCTAGCGCTCGAAGAAGAATTGATCGAACTCCGTACAAAGCTGGAAAATCGAGATAAGCTGTCTCGTCCATAACGGGTATTTCTAGAAAATGGCTGGTTGATCATATCAATCCGGCGCGGCGTGATGCCGCGCCGGAATCAGAAGGCTATGCCGAGAGACAGTCGCTCATGAATTTCTTCCGTTCATCGCCCTTGAGCTGCTGCTCCCCCGCCTCTTTATTACAGGTCTTCATCTTGTTCTGCTGAGTCCCCTTGCCGCCTCCGCTTTTCTCCGACTTGGCGGAGAGACATTCCTTCATAAAGGCCTTCCGTTCGTCGCCTTTCCCCTCACCAAACCCTTTCCCATTCGCCTGTTCATTACACGCTTTCATCTTATTTTGCTGGGCCGGTGCGGCCACGGCGAACGGAGTTGCTCCGAGACCGAGAATGCACAACACAAACGTGAGCGTACGTACGTATGTCCACATGTGAAGCTCCTTTATGCTGAAGGTGAGGTGCAGGTTCGGGTTGGATCATAACACAACGATAGGTACGTATCTGTAGGCAAGATGGTTGAGTGGTTACTCGTAATCGACTCGTACTAAAAAGAGTCCTTGTGGGGGAGCTGTTTTACCGGCAGCCGAGCGGTTGCGCGCTTCAAGAATGGTTTTGAGCCTCTCGGAGGCGCATTTGTGTAAGCCGACTTCTACGAGTGTCCCGACGATGGAGCGTATCATTTGCTTCAAAAACCGATCGGCATAGACGCTGACCAGCAACCTATCTCCCTCTCGGAGAACCGCGAATTGTTGCAGGCGGCATATCGGATCGTCGTTTTCTGTAGGCTGGGTCTGGAATGAGGAAAAATCGTGTGAGCCGATCAGGGCTTGTCCTGCGTGATTCATCGCTGCATCGTCGAGCGGCTGATGGATATGCCAGCAGTAGGCACGGTCAACTGCTGGGCGCTCCGGGCGATTGAGGATATGGTATTCATACAGTTTCCCCTGAGCCGAGTGTCGTGCGTGGAACGTATCCGGCATCAGCGCGGCTGATCGCACCACGATGCTCTTCGGGAGGTGGGCATTCAGCGCCCTGGTCCATCCTCGGGGCGTCATGTCCCGATCGATACGGAAGCTTACCACCTGCCCCAGTGCGTGAACTCCGGCATCGGTCCGCCCGGCACCGATGACCGAGACGTGGAGTTGCGTGACACCGGTAATAGCCGTTTCGACGGCTTCTTGAATCGTCGGCTGATCGGGCTGACGTTGCCAGCCTGCGTAGGCCGTCCCGTCATATTCGAGGATCAGTTTGATGATGGGCATGACGCACGTGCACGATGATGACCGGATCGGTCATCGTGTCGCTACTCGATTATTGGCGAGGAACGATACAATGCCTTGGTAGAGCGAGCGAGCGACATCCTGGACGAATGTCGGTTTCCTGAGCAGATCTTCTTCGTCAGGGTTTGAAATATAGGCAATCTCGGCCAAGATACTGGGCATACTTGTAAATCGCAAGACATAAAACGGTGCCGTCTTGACGCCATGGTCGTTGACTTCGTATGGCCCGTTCATCTGGGACACCATGGCTTCTTTTGCATTCCACGCAAGCTCCAGGGACGCCTCGATTTTTTTCGCCGTTAAGAGATCGGCCAGGAGGTATTCCCACCCGATTCCGGTGTTGCTCATCGGGGTACCGTTTTCTCGTGCCGCTACCTCGAGCGCGCGCTGATCCTTGGCTTCTCCGAAGTGATAGATCTCAATCCCTTTGACCGCGCGTGAGGGATGAGAGTTGACATGGATCGAGACGAAGAGATCGGCCTCGTGGCTGTTTGCAAACTTGGCGCGGTCTCCCAGCTCAATGAACACGTCACGGTCACGGGTCATCAACACGCGTACGCCGGATTGCTTGCGTAAGAGTTCTCGAAGCTGGAGTCCAACCTTGAGAGTAATATCCTTTTCCTCGGTCTTTCGGACTCCTCGTGCGCCAGGGTCTTTCCCGCCATGGCCGGGATCGATCACGATGGTTGTATAACCCTTGGCGCGAGGTTGAATAGGTTGAAAGGCGGGGGCAGCCGGTTGTTGGGGGGCTTCATCTGGGACAAGTACCTGAGGCGAGACTTGTGAGGTGGGCGGAGTGACGTCAATGACGAGACGAGGCGGATGGGAAAGCGTGAAGTGCTTATAGGTCTGGAACGAAGTAGTCGGTAGAGAGACTGCAACAGCACGGGGGGACGGTTGAGTAATCTTGAAGGGAGAGGGAATGGTCCCATCCGTGGTTTTGGCTTTTGCTGACCGGCTGAGCGATGCGTTGGGAAGGGCGATCACCACACGATTGGGATTGGCCGTTCGTTCCTCGATGACAGCGGGGTGACGATCGAGGTCCAACACCAGTCTGGTTCTCTCCGGGCTCGTCATGACCCGAAAATTGCGAATGGTGACGGGAGCTAAAGCGGCCGGCGTTCCCTTGACACGGTTGTCTTTCGATGTCCGAATCGGCAACGGTCGACGATCATCGGGGAACCATGCCCAGGCGGCTTGGACCAAGATCCCGTATGTAGCCACGAAGAAGATGGCAACGAATGTGAGAAAAGCGAGGAGCTTGATCGAACGCAGCCATGGATTTCGTGCCTGCATAGACCCTTTTTGATTGAAGGCTAATGGGAAACTATTCTCAGATGTCCGTCGCCTTGTCAAGAATTACCCCAGTTGATCCTGCGAGGTTCGGATTGACTGTCGGCTCACGACCACGATAGCGTGCGCTATGCCGATGCATCTGATTATCGATGGGTATAACTTGCTGGCTGGTGCCGGAAGCCTTCCTGGACATCTCGAATCGGCCCGCGAGGCATTGGTGCGGGATCTTGCCGCCTATCGGCATCGAACGCATCACCTCATCACTGTCGTCTTCGACGGCTGGCAGCAGGGCCAGTCATCGGAGCGGCGGGAGCATCGGGCGGGCGTTCAGGTGGTCTATTCGAAACGGGGTGAACGGGCGGATCAGGTGATCCAACGGTTGGCGCGAGAGTATGGGGCGGACTGTGCGGTCGTCAGTTCAGATCACGAGATCGTGAATGCAGCCAGAGCCCATGGTGCCTTTGTGATGGGATCTCGAGAGTTTGCCGGAAAACTCCGGGCGCCGTCCACGGCGACCGGCGGCCAGCTGAATAAGGAACTCGACGTTGAGCACGACGATCGCCCGAAACGTGGGCCGGGGAAGAAGGGCAATCCCCGAAAACTTCCAAAGGCGCAGCGGCAACGAGACCGGCGGCTCAAGCGATTTTGAACATCCGTCTGGCGTTCGCGGTGGTTGTTCGTTCGACGTCGTCCAGGGAGAGTTCCGGGTGGAGCAGGGCAAGTTGTTTGGCCACCTGGGACACATAGGCCGGCTCATTGCGTGTGCCTCGGTAGGGAATGGGCGTCAGGTATGGGCAATCGGTTTCAATGAGTACCCGATCGAGTGGGGTGTTCTTGGCGATCTCGCGCAGGGCGGCTGCGTTGCGAAACGTCAGAATCCCGGAAAAGGACAGAGAGAATCCTAAGTCCAGCGCTTCTTTTGCCAGCCAGGCATCTCCTGAAAAACAATGAAAGATCCCACCGACTTCTGACGCGCGCTCTTCCTTCAAAATAGCGATCGTGTCCTCCTGCGCTTCCCTGGTGTGAATGATCACGGGTAGCGTGAGTTCGCGTGCAAGCTGAATTTGCTCGCGGAGCCGTTCACGCTGTTCCTGTGGGGAGGAATGATTATAGTGGTAATCAAGCCCGATTTCCCCGTAAGCCACGACTTTCCCGGTCTGAGCCAAACGACGGAATTCATCGTACCAGTCATCCTGGATGTGCCGTACCTCATGGGGATGCACACCGATAGAGGCGTAGACAAAAGGGTAGCGCTCAGCAAGCGCAATGGCTGACCGGCTGGTCGTGAGGTCGCACCCAATCGTGATACAGGCCTCAAGTCCGGCTTCCCGCGCACGGGCCATGACGGCTTCTCGGTCCTCATCGTAGCGGGCGTCGTCCAGGTGGGTATGACTGTCGATCAACATCGTTGCCCATCCTACACGGGGCGATATGCGAGCCGCCACACCTTTCTGGAGAGTTTTGAATCCATCGAGCACTTGCCGATAGAGTAAGCCCACATCAATCGACGGCGATCTTGTCCTTACCGCGGTTGTGCGCGATTGCCAGAGGTAGATTGGGATGGTGTCGCTCCGAAACACCTATCGCTCTTCACGAGCCCCTCAGGCAATGCCTGAAGAGGCAGATGCTCGTTTCTGGAGACTCCCCGGACTCTCATTCAGGTATCAACCCGCGACGACCTAGGGGATATACCAGTCCTCGGCAATGGCTGATTGCCGTACGATTACCGAAATTCACTCATTACAATGGTTGTTTTCTTTGATCAAGGAGAAATGATGAGTCTTTCAATGTGCAGAGGTATGGTGGTGCCGATGGTTGCTATAGCTCTTGGATGGTCAGGTTGCGACGCGACCAAGGAACTCGTCAAAGCTCCCTTTGATGCCACCACCGCCGTTTCCGATGGGACCACGCAGGCATCCTCAGAGCTCACACAGCCGAGCAAAGAGTTTACCTCCAGCACGACGCCTGGATCGCGCGTCGGAAGCGATAGTCTGTTAAGAGCCAAACAACGACTACAGACGTTCACTGCGTACAATTTTGACAATATTCAACATGAGATTGCGCAAGGTCGCGGAGAATATCTCACGTCTTTAGCCACACTGGCACAGGTACCGACGGAGAGCCATCCTCAGTTTTTTGCGCAGTTGCAGGGACGCTATTCGTCGGTCTTTGCTGAGGCAGCATCGCCGGCGGACTCAACCCGTCGTCTGGTGGATGAAGCATGGTCGACACCGCTTGGTAGGCATGCCGAATAACGTTGTATCCGAAGTCTCAAGAGTCGGTAGCCGACACCAAAGTTGAGAACTCATCATCCTGAGGAGGATGTCTTATGCCTATACCGATTCCGTCATGTGCGTATGAAACCAAGCCGTACGATCTGCACGGCTTACACGGCATTTCAGATCAAACCGTGGCCATGCATCTTGCGCTATACGCGGGGTATGTCGCAGAAACGAATCACCTGACCAATCGCATACGCGAGATGTCCGGTAAAGGGAAGATGAATCAAGAAGAGCAACTGATCTATTCCGAGCTGAAACGCCGTCTTGGGTTTGAGTATAACGGTATGCTGCTCCACGAGTATTATTTCGATAATCTTTCGGTCGAGCGAGCGAATGATCCCGGCCACGACTCGACATTTCGAAGGGTGGCGGAGGAAAGCTTTGGGACGTATGAGGCGTGGAAAGTCGACTTTATGAGCGTGGGGAAGATGAGAGGAGTGGGATGGGGGATCTGTTACTTAAATCCATACAATGGAGCGCTCAGTAATCATTGGATTACGCTCCACGAAACGGGGAATATCGTGGGGTTTGTCCCGGTTCTGGTCATGGATGTCTGGGAACACGCATTTCTTCTCGACTACAAACCTTCCGAGCGAGGTGCGTACATCGATTCATTTTTTGCAAACATTGACTGGAAGTCAGTTGAAAGTCGGCTTCGTCAGACGGGGCCGGCGTCGTTTGTTTCTGCCTGATCTAACGAGAGATTCTGAGTGGCTAGATCAGATTGGCGCTTGTGCATGGACTCATGGGGGCTTTCATGCACAAGCGCCAACAGGTCTTTTCGTTAGTCTTTTAGCTTTTCCTTCATCTCATTTACCGCACCCTTGCCGCGCTCGACGGCACCCTTCACATTGCCCTTCCCGCGTTCCACGGCGGCCTTCACATCATTCCCCTTTGCCTCTTCAACCTGGGCCTTCGCTTCCCCTTTCTGCTCTTCGTACGCGCCCTTTATATCCCCTTTCGCCTTTTCTATCGTGCCCTTGATTTCCCCTGCCATACCGACGGACATGCTTAGGGCAAACATCATCAGGGTTGCGGTCAAGACTGAAAACAATCGTCGCATTGCAATACCTCCTCAATCAGATGGTGAAAATGGATTATGTCTATCCTTAAGATAGAGACGATGAGAGCACAGACTATCGAACATCCTACTATGCGGGGTGTAGCCCAAGGACTGGGACTTCCCCCTGAATCGGTTGCCCACCGTTCCTAGTCAACGCAGCGCCGATAACAACTCCACCAGGTTATTCTCGGTCAAGAGCACTACAGGTTGTCACCGGTTTACACAGAATAGTGCAGAGACAAATACCGGCACATTCTAGATCCGTGGTTCAGCGGAGGTCAGTTAGGGAACAAGTTTACTGACTTCGTTTGAGAAGGAACTTTCAGTACCATTCGAATTGTATGCGGTGAGTGCGAAGAAATGGGTCATAGCGGGTTCCAAGCCGGTTACCGTGTAGCTTGTGACATTCAAAGGTACAGTAGCAACCGGTGCGCCATACGCACCTGACGCTGTTGCCGTATAGATCTTATATCCAGCCAGGTCTGGTCCGCCGATGGCATTCCACGAAAGTGTAGCCGTTCCACTGGCTGGTGTGGGGTCTGACGACGCGCATGCCATTGTAACGAGCAAGAGCGAACAGATTAGAATTGAATGATACAGACTGGTCCTCGATCTTGGTAGATCCATAGTAGACTCATAAGGTGTGAGTAGCGTACTCAGCACTCTGCGCTAAGTAGGAGAGTACAGTTTGTAGTGATATCAACAGAGGAATATTCTCACAGGCGTATGTAGAAATACAATGAGCGAGAACGGATTGTCAACAACGATCAGCGGGATGATGCTTTCAGGTTTACATTCAGAATCGTACCGCGTGATTTGAATTTGGTCCGCGTCATCATTGAAAACTATTGTGCGTCATTTTGTTGGCCATTGAGAGAATGTTGCCGTATCGACGGGCAACAAATTACCAGGGGGCTTTCTACTATTATGTAGAAAGCCCCCTGGTCAGCACACGGAGCTACGTCTTACTTTCCGCCCTTCTCATCCTTCTTATCGCCGAAGGTGTCGGCATGGCCGCCCTTCTTCTCTTCCTTCTTGTCACCGAAGGTGTCGGCATGGCCGCCCTTCTTCTCTTTCTTCTCTTCAGCAGACACCACGACATGGCCGCCCTTCTTCTCTTCCTTCTTGTCGCTGGCGAAGGCTGGTGCACTGAAGGTCACTGCCACTGCTACTGCCATGATTGCCATCAACATGCTCTTCATTATAAGAACCCCCTTGATAATAAAAAGTTGGAAGCACGTGTGCCACTCACTCGGCACTTGCCAGATACACAGCAAAGGTGGTGCCGTTCCATGCTTTCACAAGATGAGAGATAGACTACAAAGGAATCAGCAGGTTACAAAAATCCTCTCATGAAGACACGAATGATTTGTCCTACAGGGCGCTGTAGCAGAATGGTCTGGATACGACTAAACCGCCTCATTTGTGATTGTTGACGTAGGCATTGGCAAAGCTTTTGCCAGCACAACTTTCTTTTATATCGTTGTGGATTTGCTTCGAAGGCCAAACGGGTCGAGCTATGAAGAGAATAGATCTAAGTCACAACGTGCCAGGGGGGCATGCTGCGGTGTGTTTGTAGGAACCCTACACCATCTCGCCTTCTTGTTTACTTTGTTCGTGTACTAAAGGCGCGGTGAGGTGATGACAGAGCCGATGCTCCGGGGCAATGTCATAAGAGACTTTGCATCATCAATTTGATTGAAGGCCGCACTGAGAGATCAATGATGATCTGGATCAAGCCTGATCAACGTTACCCTCCTGAAATCACTGGGCGAATTTCGATTTGATCCTTGTCGGAGAGCATTTCATCTTCGGTTACTAATTCGTTATCTCGAATCACCAAATGGGCTTCCACCAGAAGATTTAATTCACGCAGAAGGTCTTTGGCCCGCTTCGGCCCTTTGATCTCGATCGATCGCGAGGGATGGTTCAACTGCACCTGCATGAGCGGATCATACGCATTTCGAAGGTCAATGGGCAAGAGGGGAAGAAATTACGCGTGCGCGTTTGAACCAGGAACTAAGACGCTGATCAGCACAGGGCGGAGAGTCGGTTTTTGATGTAGGTGAGACCTTCTTCCAATGTTCCAAAGTCTCCATCAAGTTGAGCTTCATAACAGTCATCCAGGAGTCGACCCATGTCAGAGCCTGGCTGGACTCCCAATTCCAACAGGTGACGGCCCATGATAATCGGAGAGGGCGCTTGACGGTCTACGGTCAGCCGTTGTGCTCGGTCCAGCAGCCACGCGCCGGCAGGAAATCCATCAAATGGTTTCGGAGGGCGGCCGGCGTGATCGGCCCGCGCAACACGTACCAATCGGTCGATACGCTGAATGTGCGTGGCCAGTCGACGGATTGCGCTGTCCGAAGCCTTGGCATCATGGAGGGCGCGAGGGCGGAGATGGCAACGCACGAGCGCGACCACGTCATCGATCAGAGCGTGTTGGTTGGTGAGTCGATCAAGAAAGCGTTTCGTGGGGCCTGCTCCTTCCGATTCGTGCCCTCGAGCGGTGACATGCCCATACTCCTCTCGAGTCGTGGCCGGTTTACCGAAGTCGTGACAGAGTACGCCGAGCCCTACGACGAGGTCGTCCAGCGCATGACCGGTTCGTTCTGTTGCGAACCAGTCCAGGCAGTGAAGCGTGTGAACCCAGACATCGCCTTCCGGGTGCCAGACGGGATCTTGTAGGCAGCCTTCAAGGGCCTCGAGTTCCGGGTAGAAACGGAGCCAGCCGCAGTGACGTAAGAATTGCAAACCCCGTGACGGCTTGCTTCCGTGAAGGAGCAGTTTCTTCCATTCTTCCCACAGCCGCTCGCAAGGCTGACCTTCCTGTGACAGCGTGTGGCACAGCGTTGTTGTTTCGGGCGCAACCGTGAGGTCAAAGCGGGCCGACAGCTGCATGCCGCGCAAGACGCGCAGCGGATCTTCAGTGAATCGGTTCGATGCGTGGCGCAATATCCGTGCATCCAGGTCGCCGCGACCATTGAAGGGATCACGAAGTTCCATGGTGTCCGGATCCCAAGCCATCGCGTTGATCGTGAAGTCTCGCCGTGCCAGCGCCTCGTCGATCGGCATGTGAGGATCGGCTTGTCTCAGCAGGCCTGGTAGGGAGGTGTCGTCAGTGAGTATGCGTGATGGGATGGAAAGATCGATCGGTAAACCCTGCAGCTTGAAGATTTCAAATGTCTTTCCGACGAATTGAACGGAGAAATGTTCAGCCAGCAGTGTGTGGACCTGGCCGGGCGGGAGTCCAACGATTTCAATATCCAGATCGTGAGGTTGTCGACCAAGCATGAGATCGCGGACACAGCCGCCGACCAGCCAGATTCGTCCGCCACCACGGCGGATAGTGTGTTCGATACGACGAAGGGCGTCTCGGAGGCCGGAATCGGCAAGCCGAAGACGAGTCGGCATTTAGATCACCGCTTCGCGGAGAAATGTCGAAGCGTCTTCCGGTGACACGGGATTGATGTAGAAGCCGGTGCCCCATTCGAATCCGGCCACTTGCGTCAGTTTCG
>CABVRR010000001.1:99647-118977 GCA_902500705.1 uncultured Nitrospira sp. | reverse complement strand
CTGTCGACACCAGCCTTTTCAGGGCTGTGCTCTGCCAACTGAGCTACCTCGGCACGGGAAAGAGCGGATCCTCTAGCGTTGGATTATTCTTCTATTCGCAAGACCAATTAATAACGAGGTATCATACCAAGGTCACACATCCGACTTCCACATCTTTCACGTGTACATACAGATTTCTCTCAATGCACCACTCAGGATGAGTTTTCTTCGTGCGTCCCCAACTAACACAGTAAATACTCAAGAGAAAAGGTTTGCGCCTTTGAATGGCGGATCAGCAGTTGGGAGTAGGGGGGAAAGATGTTCAGGTAGGAGTGGAGCGGACATGATGCGCATGAACCAGGAGCTTCTGTCGATTGGGCACGCCGACTTTGTCGAAAATGCTTGTCATATGATGGCGCACGGTACTGTCACTAATCGACAACTGGTACGCAATGTCTTTGTTCGACAGCCCTTGTCCCACCAAGCGGATGATCTCTCGTTCCCGTTCCGTCAAGGCCTCAGGCCATGCCATTGGCTGAGAGACGGTATTGACGTGTCTCGTGCTAGGGGAGGCAAGCCCCAGGCTTCCTGTGCGTTCCTTCTCGTTAGAGGCCAGAGGGAGAGTCGACGCATAGAGGGCTTCCAATACTGCCAACACAACGGCGGGCGGTTGTACTTTAAGGATGATGCCATCAACACCGGCGGTAAACGCCGCACGCGCACGGTCTGCGTCCTCAAGACCACACAACAGCACCACCTTACTCGTAGGAGTGGATTCTCGAATCTGGTTAATGGTGCTGAGGGCATCGCGGTCAGTTTCCAGATCCAGAATGAACACGTCGGGACGGGCTTCGAACGGCGGGCGGTCCGGTGTTCGCCAGGAGTGGGGGTACACGATCATGGGAACGGTTTGGCTGCTCTCAAGGATTTTCTGTAAGCCACACCACACGAGACACTGACGACTAAGAATCGCTATCGTGAAGGGGCTGGTCACTGCGCTGGACATTGTATCTCCTGGTTCAAAGCCGATATCTGGGGCTGCTCAAATTATCTCTCTACTCTATAGAGTGGTGCCGGCGGTTATGTCAGCATGTAAATAGAACCCACTCAGGGCTGAGTACTATCAACCTTCCTTCGTCACGGTCACCTACATTGAGAATGTAATGTTCAATTTTTCACCTGAAATAGGTACAAATGCTACTACCCATTAGTAGGGTTTAATAATTTTGGCTCACATTAAATCCGTAAATGATTGAATATATTAGCGTATATGTCAATTTACTGCTAGCCTGTCGGTTTTCATGTGATACCTTAGTCAGGAATAAGTATTGATAGGATACACTTCATCAATAAAGTCCTGCGACTGCATGGCAGAGAGCATGGGTTTGATCAGGCATGGCAAGTATAGCAGCTTGTTGTTTGGACAAAGGTGCTGGTCACGACTACACGAAAACTAGACATCTAGCTTATAGCGAAGGTGCAATAGGACTGATATTGATAGATCTTACAGGCTCTAGTCTATATGGCTGAACAGCCATGTTTGTGCGAATGACTGGGACTCACGGGGCGAAGCTATGATCACTGCTTGTAAAAAAGAGGACGTTGTACGGTATGCCTCGGTAGGGGTACCGGAGCCGGGGCAGGTAGCGGCATCCAAAACTGATTGCCAATGGTATGCTCTTCAGACCCATTCACGCCACGAAAAACAGGTTCGGGACAGACTTCTGGCCGTGGGAATAGAGCCGTTGCTTCCGGTGGGCAAGCAATGCCGGCAATGGTCAGACCGCAAAGTATGGACGACACTTCCGCTATTCAGCGGGTATTGCTTCGCCAATTTTTCGCTCTTGAAGAGCCTTGCTGTTCTGCAGATATCAGGAGTTGTTCGAATTGTCGGTATCATGAGACCCGAGCCTGTTTTAGCGGAAGAAATCGCCATTCTTCAGAAGGTTTCGTCGGTCAACCCGGTTATGGAGCCCTGCGACTACCTGACCGAAGGTGCATGGGTAGAAGTAATACGAGGTCCTCTTGCCGGCCTCCGAGGCCAGCTCGTACGGCGAGCGGATCACCATGGGTTGGTGATTCGGGCTTCTCTTCTTCAGCAAGCTGCACTAATTCACATAGAAATTGACGAAGTTGCGCCTGTGCAGTGAACCTTCTGCTTCCCCTCCATTCTTTACATAGTCGTGAGATAAATTAGGGGAACTGATCGCCATGCCCAAACTCCGCTTTACGCCAGATCAGATAAAAACCATGGTCTCGGAGCTGGATGCCGGTGAGATGGCTGTAAAGCTTTCGCGGCGATATGGGATTTCCACAAGCACGCTCTACCGGTGGCGGGTGAAGTTTTCCCACGCGCAACAATTGAATGATAAAGAGCGGTTACGCTCCCTAGAGGATGAACATCGACGGCTGAAACGGCAATTTGCTGAACTTACGCTTGATTATGCGACGCTCCGAGCAGCGCTGATTAGAGATGTCAGAGGAGACTGTTGACCTTATCTTCTAGGAACAGGAGATGTGATAGAACTAAAAGTATGAAGGAGTGCTAATCTTAGTCATATATAATGAGTGTACAATCGGGATTATCACAAGTTGCCCATACTTACTCAGTGAGTCCAAACATTAGACCCTACCGAAGAGAGAATCGATTATGACTATTGTGAGGAATGGATGTGGTGTGGGCACCGTACTCAGCTGGGTTCTCATGACCTCAACGATGCTTGGGGTAGCAGGATGTGCCGAAAAGAGGGTCGATGATAAAGTTAACCTCGCAGCGCCATCTGATTTTTTTCTTGGGCCTGAGGATGTGCTGAAGGTGATGGTCTGGAAAAGCCCTGACCTGTCGGGCGAGGTGACGATTCGTCCTGATGGCACGATTACTCTGCCTCTTATCGGAGATGTACCGGCTGCTGGTCTTACTGCTAATGTTTTGGCCAAGCGCATCGGTGAGCGGCTTACGGAATATGTTTCATCCCCAATTGTTACGGTTCAAGTGAAAGAGGTGAATAGTTATTTTATCTATGTGTTGGGAGAAGTCATAAAGCCGGGGAAGTATCCACTCAAGTCCTATGTCAACGTGATGCAGGGCATATCACTGGCCGGTGGCTTTGGACCCTTTGCCAATAAGAACAAGATCAAGGTATTGCGCAATATGAGTGTTGGTTCTGAAGGGCATGAAGAGAAACACCAGATCGAAATTCCAGTGCGTTATGATGACATTCTAAAGGGCACCGCCGTGCCGGGAAACTTTGTTCTAGTGAGCGGCGATGTCATTGTGGTGCCGTAGTTGAGTGGACGATGGCAGCTTGGGCATTTTGCTTGCCTCATTCTGGGGATGAGTTTTGGTTTGTGCTCGCTCGGTCATGCGCAGATGGGGGGAGTAGGTGGAGGGATGGGTAGTGGAATCGGCGGAGGAATGCCGAATGCCCCTGGAACTTCGTTCGGCGGGGCGACGGACCCCAGCGCGGTTCAAATTGTGGATGGGTTACGCCTCATTCCCTCAGTCCAAGTTTCTGAACGATACGACAGCAATGTATTTTTTTCATCGAAACGTCTGCTTGGGGGACTGACTCCCGAGGACTTTGTCACGACAGTTTCGCCGCAAATCAGAGGGCTATATGCTGATCGTAAAGAGCTGGTGAAGGTGAACGCGGTAGTGGGAGCGGTCGGCAGTTATTACGTGAATAATAGTGGGCTCAGCTATGTGGGTGTGAATGTCGGTGCTGCTTTGGACATGAGTAATCTCTTGAGTCAGTGGAGGCCTGGGGCACGGTGGATAGTATCCGATACATATTTCTACAGTCCTCAGCCTCCTGCATTTCTCCTTGGGGATCAATCAGTTGAACAGGCCAATCCGTTGGTGGCGGGTTTTCAGGCGACGCGTACGAAAGCACACTCCAACAGCGTCAACACTATGCTCGAGTTTCCGCTCACTCAGACGATTAACTTAACCGGGAGCTATACGAAGAGTTTTATCCGCTATGGAACATCGCATGTTCCACTGGCTGCTACTCCTATCAGCCAAGATCTTCAACTGTACACCGCTGGGTTCTCAATACGGGTTTCTCTTCAAGACACCCTAAGAATAGACTTCACGGGGAACGAATATGATCAAGGCGGACTAGGGACCTTTAGTACAAGGGGCGGTATCCTGGGGTGGACACGCAGATTTTCGCCTTCGGTCAGCGTTACCGCTACCGGTGGTGTGCAGGAACTGTCGGGGGAAGCGAATGGGACGCGAGTTCCTTCGGTACTCGCACCAGTCGGTGGTCTTGCCATCCTGTGGAGAGATCCTGCAACGTCGATTTCTCTCGTATACCGGTCCAGTATTGTTTCGTCGTTTCAGTTCCAAAGCGCGGCTCTGCTCAATCACTCAGTGTCGTTCAATGTAATGCAGAATACCCCGATCCGTGACTTATCCGGTTTGCTGGGAGCGAACTACAGCGTAGCGAACGAGTATGGATCGAATTCAGGCGGTAGTGCCCTTTCATGGACAACGGTGGGAGGAACAGTGGGTCTACTGTATCGAGCGACTCAGAAGATGTTTCTCATGTTGACCTATGATTATCAGAATGTTGATAACGCATTCGGAGGGACGCATTTTGCATTCGACAAGCATGGCACCCAACTGAGTCTCGCTCAGGCGCTCTACTGAGAGGATCGCTCATATGCAATCACTTACTCAAGACGATCTGATTAGGATCCCACTGAAAAGAAAGTGGTGGATCGTGTTGAGTATTGCCGCATGCATGCTTCTCGCCTACGGAGTGTGGAAGGTCTTTCCAAAAGTCTATAAGTCTACTGTCATCGTGACGATCGATAGTCCAAAAGTGGCAAAAGATTATGTGAAAGGCCTAGGAGGGTCGGAGGAAAAAAGGTTTGAAGACCCAGCGACAGTTGCCATACAGCAGGTGTTGCTCGGTTTTACGAACAAATCCGTGTTGTTGCCCATCATCGAGAGCGTGAACCCGTATCCCGACAGAGAAGATGAACCGATGGAGTCCTTGGTGAAGCGTCTTCGAAAGGCCATCACTATTACAAAGCCAAAAGAGGAAGGCCTCGGAATTGCAATTTCTTACCAACATTTTGATCCGCATGTAGCTCAAGCCGTTGCGGCCCTTCTCGTCGTCAAGCTGCAGGAGGATAATGCGAAACGCCGAGAAGGACTGATAGGGACGACCACAGAGTTCTTGTCTGCTGAGCTGAATCGAGTGAAAGGAGAACTTGAGACCAAGGAACAGGCGATTTCAGATTTTAAGAAGGCGCATATCGGAGAATTGCCTGGGCAAATGGAGGCTAGCCTTCGCACCCTTGATCGGTTGCAGGCGGATCTTACGACTTCCAGTGAATCTTTGAATAAGGCGGGTGAACGACTGACGGCCCTAGAAAAAGCGATCAAGGAATTCTCTGATCATGGATCCACTGACGAGGTTTTGGTTGAGAGGAGTGGACGAAAGAGTGATATTCGGGTTCTTGACCCTTCTCTTGCCAGGTTGGAGGAATTAAAGAAAAAACTGAATGAGCTTTTGGGAATCTACAAAGAAACCTATCCGGACGTCGTGCATCTCCGAGAAGAAATTCGCCGTTTAGAGTCTGAGCCGAGATTGGTTGAAAGTGATCAACCGGTTGCGGCTGGGCCAGCAGATGGACGGATGGAGAACGGTGGTAGGTCCACCCGTAAGTCGATTGATCCGTTCCTGAGGGAGCTGATGAAGGAGCGCAATGAGCTCAAGAGTGAGATGGGTTTTCTGAAAGAAAAGCAGGCCACTACGGCTCGGCAGGTCAAGGAACTAGAAATCCATGTGCAGCGTATGCCGGCTGCGGAACAGAACCTTGCAACTCTAGTTCGGGACTATGAAAACCTTCAGAAAGGGTATCAATCACTTCTTGATAAGCGGACCAATGCCAGAATTCTAGAGAATTATGAGAGTCGCCAGTTCGGAGAACAGTATCGAGTCATAGAGCCGGCAAATTTACCGACTGGAGAAGAACCACCAACACTCCTTCATTTTCTCCTTGGAGGGCTTGTGCTGGGATGTGTCTTCGGTTTAGGAGGAGCCATCGGAGTAGAGTTTTTAAAGTCCGGAATCCGCCGCGCAGAAGAGGTCGAGAGCTATCTTGGTCTTCCTGTCATTGCATCGATCCCTCCTTTCGACAAGGAGATGGTCGGACTGAGCTCGGCACAGTCACGTACCCTGCTCCCTGGGCCAAGAACCGGTGTGGAGGTTCCTGAGCGTGTTCCCGCATATTATGGATACGACAAAAAATGGAAAGGTACTGGCTCTGGCAAGAGCGTTCGTGGCCTCTCGTCTCAAGGGGTTCATCTGATCGCAAAATGGAAGCCTCATTCCATCATTGCGGAGCAGTACCGAGTTGCATCGACACGAATTTTGTTGCAAACGGCTGAAAAGAAAAATGTGATCACCCTTGTAGCTAGCAGCATTATGGGAGAGGGGAAAACAACGACGGCCGTCAACCTTGCGTATGTATTGGCTCACGACTTGAAGAAATCCACGCTTTTGATTGATTGCGATTTTAAGCGTCCGATGGTGCATGAATATATGGACATTCCAGTCGAACCAGGCCTCAGTGAGGCCTATCAGGGAGGGGACATTCTCGAAAATTGTATTCATCCCTATGACGGTATTCCTCTCTCCATCTTGCCATGTGGGGATTTAAAGGTCAGACCTGCTAGTATTTCTGGGATTCAGTACGTGAAACAAATCTTGCCGACTTTACACACCCGCTATGACCATGTGATTTTAGATGGACCTCCTGCGCTGACTCTTGCGGACGTTAATATTCTCAGCAGTGTGGTGGATCAGGTGGTCCTCGTGGTACGGGCTGGGTTGACGAATCTGGAGATGGTACAGCAGACGGTGAAACAACTCAGCGTCGACAGCGAAGCCATCGGAATTGTCTTGACGAATGTGGAAATGGAGTTTACGCCTTACCTCACCTACGAAACACGCTAGATCGTATGAATTAAATATTGACGTGAGTGGTTAGAAAGTCCCTCCAAGCCTGATCGACCAGGAGTTCCCTTTTCTCAGTCGAAGGTATGCTTTCAACAACGAGCAGTTGTTGGTCTATGGGCTCATTCTTCCGCCATTTTCACGGTGTGTGCCCCAATTCCATATCGGCTTCTCCACTGTGCGGCTTGTTGAGTACGGGCATCGTACAGCGAGTGGTTAGTGGTGCAGGGTATCGCGATGGGCCTGTCGGTAAAGGTTCCAGTCCTACCATGCTCCAGCACGGTTCTGAATGATCAGTCCGGGAAATGCCCAAGTTGGGCGGCTCATGTCGCAGACAGACAGACCCAGAATTCGCCCAGACGCAATCATCAAACACTCCCTCTAATCAACGACTGATACTCCATACAAACTCCTGTTTGCTGGGGATGAAGCGCTGAAGTCATTCCATTGAACAGCCGTCATGGCTGTCGTTCCACAATCACCGTAATCACCGTATTGCCATGAAATTTAAACTCACACCAGTCAGAACGGTCGAAGTGAACAATGCGAAAGAGGCTGTAATCGAGCCGGGACTGCAGTTGTGCCGTTTTACGGAAGAAGTGTATCCGAGATGGAATACGCTTAGTCTCAGGAGACGCATACTCATCTTAGGGGCGGGGAAACTTGCAGAGGAACTCTATCGAGTCGTACTTTCGCAACGCTTTGGACTGGTAGAAATTGTTGGAGCACTGACAACTCAAAATGAGCGAGTACAGGGGGGAGGGACAGGCATACCTGCCGTGATTGGTGCTCATGAACAGTTGGCACAAGTGGTAGAAGAACAAAAAGTGAATACCATTGTGGTCTGTCTGGAGGATCGTCGCATGGTACTTCCGGTTGAGCAGCTCCTCGACTTGAAAGCAATGGGCATAGATGTTCTTGACGGGCATCAATTATTCGAAGAAGTCTCAGGACGTCTCTCGGTCGATTCGCTTCGTCCAAGCGCCGTCATCTTTTCGACCGGTTTTAAACGACGCAAGATTTCCCGTGTCACGAAGCGGTTGGTTGACATGCTGGTTTCAGCTGGTGCGTTATTGCTGCTGTTTCCACTATTCCTGCTTGTTGCGTTTCTGATTAAGATCGATTCGTCAGGACCCATCATTTATCGTCAGGTCCGTGTCGGGTTGCGCGGGCGACCATTTTCAATTTGGAAGTTTCGTTCAATGCGGCAAGATGCGGAAAAGTCTGGACCACAATGGGCGCAGGTAGACGATCCGCGAATCTCGCGCGTGGGATGGTGGCTGCGCAAGACACGCGTTGATGAGTTTCCGCAGCTGATCAATGTGCTCAAAGGTGAGATGAGTCTTGTGGGGCCGCGACCAGAGCGACCAGTATTCGTGCAGGATTTGCGAAAAATCATTCCGTATTATGATTTGAGGCACACGGTACAACCCGGCATCACTGGATGGGCACAGGTCAAATTCCGCTATTGCGCATCTGCAGAAGATGCCCATATGAAATTGCAATACGACCTCTACTACGTCAAGCGACTATCGTTTGTGCTGGATGTCAGTGTCCTCGTGCAGACGGTGCGAGTGATGCTGGCTGGAGAAGGGGCGCAGTGATGGCTTTCAGTGAACGGGAGCAAGAGGCGAGCATACGGCATGTCCTTTCGTTTGACATAGAAGAACATTTTCAGGTGTCAGCTTTTTGGTCCAGCGCCAGAAGACAACAATGGGATCAACTCGAAAGTCGTGTTGAACGGAATACCCTTCGGCTTGCCGAAATTTTGGCGCATTTTGAAACGAAGGCCACATTCTTTATTCTCGGATGGGTAGCTGAACGACATCCTGGGCTGGTTAAAGCATTGGCAAAGCAGGGACATGAAATCGCATCTCATGGTTACGGACATGAATTGGTTATCAATCAGACCGATCACGAGTTTCGAGACGATATTAGGCGATCAAAGCGAATTTTGGAAGATTTGATAGGAGCGGTAGTCTTTGGCTATCGGGCGCCCAGTTTCTCGATCACGGCTCAAACCCCATGGGCGTTGACGATTTTAGCCGAAGAAGGCTACCTCTACGACTCCAGTATCAACGCTCGATTTCAACGGTCAGAGAAAGCAGAAAAGAAACACGGTGCATACGAGATTATAACAACTGCAGGAAACATTTTTGAAGTCGCCCTGCCGACGGCCAGTCTATGCGGCATTCAGCTTCCTATTGCTGCAGGAGGGTACTTTCGACTTTTCCCTTATTTTGCTTCAAAAATTTTCTTGAGCCAGCTTGAGAAAGCAGGCACTCAGCTCATTATGTATATGCATCCCTGGGAGATTGATCCGGATCAACCGAGGATGGACGGGCCACTGATTTCGAGATTTCGTCATTATTTGAATCTCAAGAAGACCGAGCAGCGACTGCACTATCTCTTGCGCGATTTTTCGTTTGCCCCTGTAGTGGAAATAGTTGAGCCGATCCGTGACAGAATTCAAGCCAGGGTATAGTGTAATGCTGGCGGCATGAGCCCTGCCTGGATGAATTGGGCAAGCAGATGAGAATGTATTTGGAAGAAGAACTGCTTGATGGATTAGATCGTTATCCAGCATGAAGTGCAGTATGCCAGCGTAGTCGTTCGTTTAAGCGGATCTGTGACGAAGGAAGGAAAAGTAGTCATGGGAAGCAATACGTGTTTATTTTGCCAGACACCGCTCCACCGGACCTTCGTGGATCTCGGCATGCATCCACTCTGTGAAAGCTATGTGAGCCGTGATCGATTAGATCACATGGAGCCGTTTTATCCTTTGCATGTATACGTCTGTGAACATTGCTGGATTGTACAGCTCCACGAGTATGTGAGCCCCTCGGATATTTTTACCGAGTATGCCTACTTTTCTTCTTACGCGGACAGCTGGGTGCAACATGCAAAGCGCTATACCGATATGATCGTGGAACGACTTCAGCTCACTGCTACGAGTTTTGTGGTGGAACTTGCGAGTAACGATGGGTATTTGCTGCAGCATTTTGTCGCCAAGGGTATCCCGGTTTTGGGGATCGAACCAGCGGCCAACGTGGCGGAAGTCGCCCAAAAAAAGAACGTGCCGACATTGGTGAAGTTTTTTGGGAAACAAACAGCGGCCGAATTAGTTGAGCAGGGTAAAAAGGCCGATCTTATTGCGGGAAACAACGTCCTGGCTCAAGTGCCGGATTTAAACGATTTCGTGGGCGGCATTAAACTGTTGCTGGCGCCGCAGGGTGTCGTCACCATCGAGTTCCCACATTTGATGAAGCTGATGGAGGAGAATCAGTTTGATACTATTTACCACGAGCATTTCTTTTATTTTTCGCTCTTGTCTGCCGAGCGCGTATTTGCGGCGCACGGTCTAGCCTTGTTTGATGTGGAAGAACTATCGACGCATGGAGGATCACTCCGTATCTATGCTCATCACTCCGATGATGCGACTCACCGCATGACGGATCGGTATCGTGAGTTGAAGCGGCGTGAGCAAACGGCTGGTTTGGAACGAGCGGAAACGTATGCTGTGTTTGGGGAGCGAGTTAAGGAGACCAAGCGAAAGCTGTTGGAGTTTCTGATTGAGGCGAAGCGAAAAGGAAAGGTCATCGTCGGGTACGGGGCGCCAGGCAAAGGCAATACGCTTCTCAACTATTGCGGGATAGGTTCGGATTTCATCGAGTACACCGTGGACCGCAATCCGTATAAGCAGGGAAAGTTTTTGCCTGGTACGCATATCCCAATTTATGCTCCGGAAAAAATTTCAGAAACCAAGCCGGATTACGTGTTCATCCTGCCATGGAATTTCCAAGACGAGATCATGCATCAAATGGCCTTCATCCGAGAATGGGGCGGGCAATTTGTCGTCCCGATTCCTGAAGCTCGAGTATGCAACTAATGATCAAGTGAGGTCGTCCGTGATTGCATCGAATGACGTACAGGTAGCTGAACAAGTCGGAATCGGCACACAGTTGCATCAACTCATGGCTGACCTCTATCCGATTTGCCGCAGTCTGACAGGCAACGGAGTTCGTCAGACCTTACGCCTCATTAATGATGTGATTCCGCTCGTAACCCATGAAGTACCTACAGGAACAACCGTCTTTGACTGGACTGTCCCTCAAGAGTGGAATATCAGGGATGCATATGTCAAAAACTCAAAAGGCGATCGCGTCGTTGACTTTCAAAAATCGAATTTACATGTGATGGGGTACAGTGTGCCCGTGTCAGAAACCATGAGTCTTGCTGAATTACTGCCGCGACTCTATTCACTGCCGGAACATCCTGAGTGGATCCCGCAACGGACCTCGTATTACAAGCCGAATTGGGGATTTTCGATTGCTCACAATGATTTGGTCAGGCTAGTCGAAGATCGGTATGAAGTCCGCATTGACTCTACGTTGTCCGATGGTGCGATGACGTATGGAGAATATGTAATCCCAGGCGAGCAGGCGGACGAGATTTTGTTTTCCACGCACATCTGCCATCCGTCCTTGTGCAACGATAACCTGTCAGGCATTGTAATTGCTGCGTATATGGCCAAGGCCATTGCTGCGATGCCTAAGCGGCGTTACACCTATCGATTTCTCTTTGCTCCGGCTCAGCTAGGGTCTCTGGCCTGGCTGGCTCGAAACCAGGAAGCGCGAGGAAGAATTCGGCACGGCGTTGTGTTGGTGGGCCTTGGAGATGCCGGATGTTCTACCTACAAGTGCAGCCGCCAAGAAACGGCGGAAATTGATCGTGCCGTTGCGCATGTGCTGAAACACAGCGGCCAACCCTATGAAATTTTCAAGTTTGTTCCTTATGGATACGACGAACGTCAATATTGTTCCCCTGGTTTTAACCTTCCGGTTGGATGTTTCATGCGTTCAACGGGGGCACGTTTCCCAGAATATCATACGTCTGCGGACAACCTTGAGTGTGTCAAACCTAGCTCTCTGGCGGATTCTTATCGTAAATGCATGGAAATTTGTTACGTGCTGGAAGGCAATAGAGTCTTTCAAAATCGGCTGCCGAATGGCGAACCACAGCTTGGCAAGCGAGGATTATATGGCGCGATGGGAGGATTAGCTGGGGGAGGACGAGGGAACGAGCTTCCCCTTCTTTGGGTGCTTAATCTTTCCGATGGCGCACATACACTGCTAGATATCGCGGATCGGTCAGGTTTGTCATTCCAGCAAGTGCGACATGCCGCTGATCTGTTGCTTGAACAGGGCTTGCTCGAAGAAATAGAGAGAGGCGCGGCTGAAACAAAAGGAAGCTATTCATGAAGCAGTATCGACAGAGCTATGCAAAGACTGTTGTGCTGGCAGCAGGAGCTGGAACGGGAAGTTTGTTTGTCGGCCTCGTTCTCTTGTGCGCCACTGCGATGGAGATCTCCGTACTGCAAGTGGTGCTGATCCTTCCCCTCCCGATGCGTGTCGTGGCAAGCATCCTGTGTCTGGCGGTTGCGCTTATAGGATACAGTATCGCCGCCGGAGGTATGTTGGCTTTGCATTATGATGCAAAGGGACGCGCAGTTTTCGAATAGGTGTTGTGACTGTGCTGCAGAAGATATTGTGTCGGAGGCGTCGTTGAGATGGCAGGTAGCTTGATCGTTGGAGATTGGGTCGAGGTTCTGAGCGCTGAAGAAATTCTTCGGACGCTAGATGAACGAGGAACCATGGAGTCGCTACCCTTCATGCCGGAAATGTTGCCGTTCATCGGACGCCGGTTTCAGGTATTCAAACGCGCCACGAAGACTTGTGACACGATCGGCAAACAAGGCTTTCGGCGTATGAGAAACACGGTGATGCTTGAGAGTCTTCGTTGCGACGGTTCCTCTCATGGTGGGTGTCAGGCCGGGTGCCTGTTGTTTTGGAAAGAAGCCTGGTTAAGGAAAGTTTCAGCAGGAACCAATGTCGAATTTGCCTCAGCTCAGGATAAGGTGGCAGGCCATCAGCCGGATTCGGCGTATTCCAATTTGGCCGCGCGTGTTAAGTGTGTCGTTCAAGTTGAGTCAGGTGCCGAGCCGACTTATATGTGTTTGATTACAGAAATGAAGAAAGCCAGTTGTTCTATGGCCTGGTGGGATATCCGCCACTATTGGGCCGATGTGACTTGTGGAAATCGAACTCTAAAAGAAGTTGTGCGCACGCTCCTTCTTGATATCTTCAATTGGGCGCAGAAGAAACGTGGCGGTGTGGGGTTTCCTTATATGGAGCCAGGTCCACTTAAGAAAACACCGGTCGTCAATCTTGGATTGCAGCCAGGCGATCTCGTTCGGATTAAGAAGCCCGACGAGATAATGAAGACGCTGGATGGAGATGGGAAAACCAGGGGATTGCGTTTTGATGTCGGTATGTTCCGATATTGTGAGGGAGAATTTCGCGTTGTGACGCGCGCATACCGTCTGATCGACCAGAAGACTGGGAAAATGATTCATATGACAGAGCAGGCACCCTGCATCATGTTGGACGGGGTGTTGTGCCATGCGGATTATCAAAAACTCTGCCCCAGAACGGAATATTTATTCTGGCGTGAAGCCTGGCTCGAAAAAGTCTCCTGAGTAGAACCGCTCTTAAAATTGTTGGCAGTGTGAATACACGTCCGTCCGTGCTCCCATATTGCGGCTACGTGACGGTCAATATGCGTGGATCCGGGGGCATTTTTACAAGGAACAGATTACTGACCATCGACTTGGACTCAAATCGGTTCTGACACAGGCTATCTATGTCCTTCAAACAATTTGAAGGTAGGTTCCCTACTCTCTCTGAGTATGAGGTCAGTCCATGAAAGTCGTATTGTTTTGTGGAGGGTTCGGAATGCGGATTCGGGAGTATTCCGAAAACATTCCCAAGCCGATGGTGCCCATCGGGTATCGCCCGGTCTTATGGCATGTCATGAAGTACTATGCTCATTATGGGCATACAGAGTTCATCCTTTGTCTCGGCCATGGCGCAGACGTCGTGAAAAACTACTTCCTCAACTACAACGAATGCGCATCGAATGATTTTGTCATGTCGCAAGGCGGCAAGAAGCTCGATTTGATCAACACGGATATTCAGGATTGGCGTATCACGTTTGCTGATACAGGGACCAATGCAAACATTGCTCAACGGCTGCTGGCAGCGAAAAAATATCTGGGGAGTGACCACGAGTTTATCGCTAATTATAGCGATGGTCTGACTGACCTTCCGTTTCCAGATCAGCTCGCGCATTTCCGTCAGATGAAGGCGGTAGGAAGCTTTCTGAGCGTCGCGCCTCGGTTGAGTTATCACACGGTGACAGCTGGTGAAAATGGGCTGGTATCCGGCGTGGAGGAGATGAGTCGGTCCAGCCTTCGCATCAATGGCGGGTACATGCTGTTTACTTCAGCCATTTTTGACTTTATACGACCTGGTGAGGAGCTTGTACAGGAACCGTTTCAGCGGCTGATCAAAGAGCAGAAGTTAGTGGGGTATCGATATGACGGGTTCTGGGCCAGTATGGATACGTTTAAGGATAAGCAAGTGCTCGATGAAATGTACGCCAAAGAACGGGCACCCTGGCTCATTTGGAAGCAGTCCGGAGGTTCCGGTAGCAAAACACAAAACCGATGATTCCGTTATTGCAAAAATCCACGCAAGGGTCTAAGTGCACCGTGCTCTGTTTGGGAGCCCACTCAGATGACATCGAGATCGGCTGCGGTGGAACTCTCTTACATTTGCTGAAGACGTATCCTGATGTGGAGGTTGTCTGGGTGGTCTTTAGTGCCAACCGAGGCAGAAAGAAAGAGGCACTGGCGAGTGCCTCTCGGTTTCTAGTGGGCGCCTCAAAGCAGACGGTCATCGTCAAGGCATTCCGCGAGAGTTTTTTCCCCTACTGCGGCCAGTCGATCAAGCGATATTTTGAGCAACTGAAAGGGAAAGTCTCACCGGACTTGGTCTTTACTCATTACCGCGAGGACCTGCATCAGGATCATCGTATCATTAATCAATTCACGTGGAATACGTTCCGTAGTCAATGCATTCTTGAGTACGAAATTCCTAAATATGACGGTGATATGGGCATCCCGAATTTCTTTGTGCCACTTCCTGACCTTCTGGCGAAACGGAAGGCTGCATATATTGTCCAAGGATTTCCCAGTCAACGGGGGAAGCAATGGTTTAGCAGCGACACATTTTTATCGCTGCTCCGGTTGCGAGGGATTGAGGCGAGCGGCAGTGGGCGGTATGCGGAAGCATTCTATAGCCGGAAGTGGGTGATTGGGTGGTGACGCGACGGAACCTTGTAACATGACCAAACATATGCCCCTTGTCAGTATTGGAGTACCGATTTACAACGGCGAACGCTTTCTTCCTCAGACGTTGGATTCCATTCTGGGCCAAACGTTTACCGATTTTGAAGTGATTATTTCTGATAATGCGTCTGTCGATGGGTCACACGCAATCGCCGAATCGTATGCCCAGCGAGACGATCGCATCCGAGTCGTTCGGAGCGAAGTCAACCAGGGGGCGGCATGGAATTATAGGCAGGTTCTGGATCTTGCACGAGGGCGATATTTTCGGTGGGCTCCTGCAGATGACCTGTTTGCTCCTGAATCTCTCGCATGCTGCGTCCAGGTACTGGATCAGCACCCGGAAGCTGTCCTGTGCTACCCCAAGACGATGTTGATTGATGCGCAGGGGCACGCTCTTCGGCCGTATGAAGACAACCTCGACCTCAGGCAAGTCAGTCCGGTGGAGCGATATAGGGCCACAGTCAAACAGATCGGCCTGACGAATGTCATTTATGGATTAATGAGAACCAGTGTGTTGCGGCAGACGCGCCTGATTGGGAATTTCCCCGGAGCTGATGTCGTATTTGTGGCAGAACTGGCGCTGTTCGGGCAGTTTCATGAAATTGACCAGCGGTTGTTTTTTAGGCGGATGCATCCAGGGGCGTCAAGCAGCATACAATCGTTGGAAGGCATACAGGCCTTCATGGATCCGAAGATCGTACGCAAGAAAGTCTTTGCTCGAATGTGGCGGCATCTGTTTGAAGGGATCTGTTCCCTACTGCACGGCCCGCTCACTGTGCGAGAACGTGTCAGGCTGCTCCTCTTCCTCATGCGAGAGATGATTGCCTCGCGCGATCAATATCTGCACGAATTAGTTCTTTTGGTAAATCCCCGGTGGCGTAAGGCCGCTAGGTAGTCAGTCAAGTTCAGGCGTAGCTGACCTCGCTCAGTTCGACCCGCTTCATTTCACCTGTCCATTCAGAAAGATCATGCAGCCAATCGTATCCACCTCCGAATCGTCGGCCACTAATGCTGCGGGGTCGCCACTTGATCGCATATTAGTTCGCGGGCTGGCCTGGACCGGAGCGGTGAAGTGGCTGAGCCAAATCTTCTCCTGGCTCTCCACTCTTGTCGTGGCCCGTCTCTTGGTTCCGGAAGACTATGGTGTCGTGGCCATGGCTGCTGTGGTGCTAGGTCTTATTACCTTTCTGAATGAGTTCGGATTAGGTGCGGCGGTGGTGGCATTGCGGCACCTGACGAAGGACCAAATTGCACAGATTCATAGCCTCGCCAGTCTGTTCGGTGTAGGTGGTTTTCTCTTGTCCTGTGCCATGGCGATTCCAACCGGGCGATTCTTTGATGCTCCAGAAGTTACAAACATTATGATCGCCATGGGAGTTGGATTCATTGTTCTCTCCATGCGATCGGTCCCTAACGCGTTATTAGAAAAAGAATTACGTTTCAAGTTTTTGGCATTTTTAGAGGGAGGACAGTCACTGTTGGCCACGCTGACCACGGTGCTTCTGGCTTGGAGTGGAGCTGGATACTGGGCGTTGGTATTTGGCGGTCTGGTTGGCCAAGTCGGTGCAACGAGCGTCATTTGGCTAAGTCATCCTCTCCGGTACGCTTGGCCTTCGTGGCAGCCACTGAAAGAGGCAATTCGATTCAGTTCGCATGTATTGATAAGTCGTATCGCATGGTATGTGTCTAATAACGCGGATGTTTTCATTGCCGGGCGAGTGTTGGGACAAGCGATCGTCGGTACGTATTCATTTGCTGGCACATTGGCCAATGTGCCGCAAGATAAGGTAACGGCGCTCTTAAGCCGAGTCATGCCGGCTTTCTACTCGATGGTGCAACACGATGCTGGAGCGATGCGGCGCTATTTGCTCATCCTCACGGAGGGATTAGCACTTATCACATTTCCTCTAGCGATTGGCATGAGCCTCGTCGCACAAGATTTCGTCCTCGTGGTGCTGGGAACGAAATGGAAAGCTGTGGTTGAACCGTTACAGATTCTGGCCTGTTGGGCTGCACTACGCTCGGTTGTAGGCTTGGTGTTTCCACTCCTGTATGTCACGGGTAAGTCGAAGATTGCCATGTTCAATAGTCTGCTATGTGTCGCTACCTATCCCCCAGCTTTTTGGATCGGCAGTTATTGGGGTGCAGTCGGGCTAGCAGCTGCGTGGGTCTTTGTGCAGCCTCCTAGCTGGATTATGCCCTATTGGCACGTGCTGCGTGCTACGGAGTTATCGCTGGGGAGGTATTTGTTGGTTCTTTGGCCTGCGGTAAGCGGGGTAGTTGTGATGGGGGCTTGTGTCTATGGACTTCGACAAGTGTTCTCTGACGACTGGCATCCTATTGTTCGTCTGTTGAGTGAGATAAGCATTGGCGCAGTAGCTTATGCCAGCGTGACTCTACTCTTTCATCGGCAACGACTCAGAACTTTCGTTGATCTTGTCAGAAATAATGAGGGGGCGTCAGTCTGAACCGGCAGTGCCCTTGGTAGAAAAGACAAAGTTCAGGGAATGACTGTTTTAGTTATGTCACTAACCCATGACCGTACGTGGCACCAATCTAGATAGTCCGCACCAAGAAAGCCGCATCACACTTTCTTAGATCATCCAGGAAGCAGTAAGAGATACAAGCAGACCTGAGTTGAAGAGGTTGCTGTATAAAGCCTCATTCAATAGACAGTAACGTGAACAGCAACATGATGCAGAAATGCCTTCTTGATGGCGCTACGTACTGACAGCGTTGTCGTAATTGCTGAGTGATGGGTTGGTATGGCAGTCCAGTGTGGCCGTGTGATGGTGGCAGTTCACTGGCCGCACCAATTTTATATTGTCGCGGTGTATTCAAGGAGCTGCTACCAGAGCCGTAGGGTATCTGTCTGACGCAGTGAGGCGGATGCTGGGTGTAGGGGAGTTCATCATGCATCGTGGCAATGTGTAGAGCTACAGGACGAACGATCAATTATGGGGATCGCTAGAACAGGGGTGATAGTTGGGCTTTGTATTGTCATAGGACTGTCAGCGTTCAAACTTTATCCCATCGTGAAAAGCAAGGTAGACAGTTCCAAGAAAGTCGATCTGATCAATTATCGGTATCCCTTCAGCCAACACATCATTGACCGGCAAAGTCCGACTAATCCCTGGGCAAAGGCCATAGGCGACTTTGATGGAGATGGTGTCGGCGATCTCATTGTGGCTGGAAGTCACGGCCCGTTAGTCATGTACGAAAGAGAGGGAAAGGATAAGACGGTCATTAGTTCAATTGACTCGTACCGTACTCAAAGCGGACTCGCTCTCGGTGACATCGATAACGATGGAGATATAGATATCGCTTTTGGCGATGTATGGTTGGAAAATCCTCGTCCGAAGGGAAATATTTTGGCAGTCTGGCCGCTTCATTCGATCGGCGCAGGAGCGACGAATCATAATATTGAGCTGGCTGATCTCAATAAGGATGGCAACCTCGATATCATCATGCGCGGCGAGTCGAGTTCGCTGGTCACTATTTTGATCCATAACCCGTCTGGATTCTGGTCGATTAAGATGTTAGAGCCCGGAATCGGGCGCAATGGTCTCGCAGTCAAAGATCTGAATGGGGACACGTTCCCGGACATCATTGTGTCGGGTGTCTGGTTGGAAAACCCACGAGGAAACGTGCTGGCGAAAGAGTGGAACGCGCACTCGTTCGGAAGCTGGAACGAATATGCTGCCATCGATACCGGAGATATAGACGGCGACGGGAGACCGGATATTGTGATGTCCGTTTCAGAAAAAGCTGGGAAGATCTCATGGTTTAAGAACGTCGGAGATGGAACGAGTCAATGGGAAGAACATATTGTGGATGAGGGTCCCGTTGATTCAGCTCATGCTCTTCAATTGGTAGATATGGATGGTGACGATCTGCTCGATGTTGTGACCTCTGAGTTTAGAGGGGGCGGTAGATTGCTGGTGTACCATCAAAGAGATCAGAGGAAGGCATGGGTCAGGCAAGTGTTAGGCGTTCCCTTTCTTCACAATGTCGTTGTCGGTGATCTTGATGGCGATGGGGATCAAGATATTGCTGGGACGATTACCTTCGACCAAGGAAACGTCGAAGTGTGGGAAAACAGGTTAACGACATTGGATCAGTCTCG
>CABVRR010000001.1:73104-99547 GCA_902500705.1 uncultured Nitrospira sp. | reverse complement strand
GGATCAGTCTCGTTCTGCGGATTCCAAGCTGTTGGTGTTTTGGAAAACAGACGTCGCGTTTCATGAAAGCATCCCATATGCGATTAGCGCCATCAGGGACATTGCGCGGAAAAACGGCATGCAGGTTGATGATACCAGCGACGCTCGCATGATGAAGGATGCAGTGCTGACTCGATACCAGGCCGTGATCTTTCTCTCAACGCAAGGAGAGATTCTCAATCTAAACCAAAAAGGTGCCTTAGAACGATATATCAAATCCGGAGGGGGATTTGTCGGAATACACTCTGCAGCCGATACGGAATCAAATTGGTCATGGTATGGGAAACTGGTTGGTGCCCAATACGGAGGGAGTCATTCGGAGATCGTCAAAGCCGTGGTTCATCGCGAAGATCGCACCCATGCATCAACGAAGGGACTGCCAGATGAGTGGGGTTGGCTGGATGAGTGGTACAACTTCTCCCCTAATCCACGAGTAAACGGAGCCACGGTCCTGCTCGCCATTGATGAAAACACCTATGAGGGAGGAGCCATGGGTGGAGATCATCCGATCGCCTGGTATCACCAGTATGATGGTGGTAGAGCATGGTATACGGCTGGAGGAGCCAGCAAACTGGTCTGGGGCGAGCGGATTTTTAGAGAACATGTCTGGGGAGGGATAGAATATGTGGCCCGGTCCAAATCAGATTAATTGTTTCGATTTTTAGATTTGAAGGACACAATACAGATTCTAAACGCCTGAGAGGCTTTCCGGTGAGTAGAGGATCAGGTGGTCAGCATAATCAGAGGGTGAATACTATGAAAATCAGCGTCTTTGGATTGGGCTATGTCGGGACGGTGTCGGTAGGCTGTTTGGCGAAAGACGGGCACCGTGTCATCGGCGTGGATGTCAATGCCGACAAAGTGGCGGCATTAAATTCAGGAACGGCGCCGATTGTTGAGCCTGAGATCGGCGGGTTCATCTCTACTGCCTATCAGCACGGGTTGCTCAGTGCTACCACGTCGTCGACCGAAGGCATTGTGCAGACTGATGTTTCTTTTCTCTGCGTGGGCACGCCGAGTCACAACAATGGCAGTCTCGATCTGACCTACTTACAGCGAGTCTGCGAGGATGTTGGGAAAGCATTGGCTCAGAAGAAGACACCTCATACGCTGGTGTTCCGTTCCACGATACTTCCTGGGACGACTGAAGACGTCGCGATTCCGATTCTCGAAAAACATTCAGGTAAGAAGGTCGGAGAGGATGTATTCGTATGTTACAACCCGGAGTTTCTCCGTGAGGGTACCGCAGTCAAAGATTACTATCATCCTCCGAAGATTGTCATTGGAGAGCGTAAGCAGGGTGAAGGGGATGTGTTAGCTGAGATCTACGGCGGTATCGAGGCACCGCTTGTCAGGACATCGATTCGAACGGCGGAGATGGTCAAGTATTCCGATAACGCCTTCCATGCGCTGAAGGTTACATTCGGAAATGAGATCGGCATTCTATGCAAGCAGTTGGGGATCGATAGTCACGAGGTGATGGACATTTTCTGTAAAGATACCAAGCTGAATTTATCGAAGGTATATTTAAAGCCAGGGTTTGCATTCGGTGGGTCCTGCCTTCCTAAGGATCTCCGGGCGCTGTCCTATCAGGCAAAGAGACATGATGTGGATACGCCGTTGCTCAATGCCATTACGGTCAGCAACAGTGCCCATGTGAGAGGGGTGATCAATAAGATTATTGGGCTAGGGAAAAAGCGGATTGGATTTTTAGGGATGACCTTCAAGCCTGATACCGATGATCTGAGGGAAAGTCCGCTGGTCGAGGTGATTGAAACATTACTCGGTAAGGGGTTTTCAATCCAGATCTACGATAAGAACGTGATGACCAGCCGACTGATCGGCGCCAATAAACGATTTATCGATGAGCATATTCCTCATCTCTCATCAATCCTAACCGAACGGATTGAGGATGTGGTTGACACGGCGCAGGTCGTGATCGTTGGGTATGTTTCCCCAGCGTTCGGCCCCGCGTTGCAGCGGATGCGCGCGGATCAGATGATCATAGATTTAGCCCGTATTGGAGGCCGCGAGACGCTCGTTTCCGGATATGATGGTATTTGTTGGTAGGCCGATGCAGGTTGTCTGTGATTTGCATGGTGTAGGTCATGAAGATTCTTGTGCTGGCACCGGATATACCAGCCACCTCTCAAATGCCCGGCTCTCCCAGGCTATTCAACTTGTGCCGAGAACTCTCTCGGTGTCATGAACTTTTTCTCCTCACGCATCGTTCATCTCAAGAACGGTACGACACCTTTGTGAGTGATCCGACAACTTCACATGTATTTACGAAAGTTGAGGTCTTACCTGACCCTCCGGCTGTGCAATGGTGGGCGCAACAATGGCACCGGGTGCATCTTGCGGCACACTTTGAAACCCGTTACCGGTACGTTGCATACTATCAGTCGATTTGTGAACGAGTTCAGGAGATATGTGTCCGTGAACGCATCGATGTGATCTATGCAGATCTTCTGGCAATGGTCCAGTATGTCAATCCAAAGTGGAACATTCCGGCCATTGTCGATCTGCACGATTCAGCCACGTTGCTATGTCAGCGAATGTTGCAAGCAGAACAAGGATGGTACAAACGCCTCTTCCGTTATTTGGGGTTGTTGCGGGTTAGACGACTCGAAAGAGAGTTGGGGGGAACATTTAACCTGGTCATTACAAATTCCACGGTCGACGAACAGGTTATCAAAAAACTTTCTTCGAAGTTGAAGACACTCACCATTACCAACGGGGTTGACATGGAATACTTTGCACCGAATTCCAGTCTGTTGGAATGGAATAAGATCGTTTTTACCGGCGTCATGGGCTATCCACCCAATGAAGATGCGGTGTTATATTTTGCCGAAGATATTTTCCCTTTGGTACAGGTAAAACGCCCACAAGCCCAGTTTTGGATCGTCGGAAGCGAGCCGTCTGAGCGAGTCAACGCGCTGACTCGTATTCAGGGAATCCATGTGACAGGGAAGGTCGACGATATTCGTCCATATGTGAGGAGTGCGGCAGTCTTCGTTTGTCCATTGCGCTTGGGGTCCGGCGTGAAGAACAAGATTCTAGCTGCCATGGCGATGGAAAAAGCGACGGTCGCAACTCCCATGAGCATCGATGGACTGGATGTCACTGACGATCGTGAAGTGCAATTGGCCGATGATCCACAAATCTTTGCCGACAAGGTAGTCCGGCTATTGGCCGATGAGGAGGAAGTCCGCCGGTTGGGAAGAAATGGTCTGGATTGCGTCCGCAAAAATTATTCCTGGAGTGCGATGGGAAAAGCGCTGGACGAAGCTATTCAATCTGTCTCGACGGCGGCTGTGCTACGAAAGGCCGGTAGGGAAAGCGTCATTCCGGGATAGGGACGGAGGCTGTCAGGGTGATGAATGTCACTTGTATCGATGACGTGCACGATGAAACTGCCTGGGAGCAGTTCGTGGAGAGTCGTCAGGAGGCGTGCGGTTATCATGCGGTGGCGTGGGGTGGGCTAATCAACAGAGTGTTCGGTCATAAGGTCTACTATTTAATGGTGCGAGATCAGGAGGGGATGGTCAAGGGAGTATTACCACTGGTCTACATGAGGAGCTCATTATTTGGTCGCTTTCTGACATCGATGCCTTTCTTTAATTACGGGGGAATATTGTCCGAAAGTGCCGGCGCCCGTGATGCACTGCTCGACGCGGCTACAGAGACGGCCCAGAGCCTAAAGGCGACTCACATCGAACTCAGGCATGAGGCACCTCTTGAGACGGGATGGCCGGTCCGTTCTCACAAAGTATCTATGCGGCTGGAATTGCCTCGGTGCTATGAGGATTTACTCAAAGCGTTCCCCTCTAAGCTTAGAAGCCAGGTTCGACGCGGAGAAAGAGAGGGAATGACGAGCCGACTCGGGGCGGTAGAACTGCTCGAAGACTTTTATCAAGTTTTTGCGAGAAACATGCGTGACCTTGGTACACCCGTGTATGGGAAGCCGTTCTTCAGGGAAATTCTTCAGACCTTTTCGAAAGACGCCAGGATTTGTATTGTGTATCTCGCCAACCGACCGGTGGCAGCAGGGTTTGTCCTTGGCTTTCGACAGAGTCTTGAAATTCCCTGGGCCTCATCGGATCGTCGCTACGCGCGACTCGCGCCGAACATGGTGCTCTATAACGCGGTGTTACGGTATGCCTGCACAGAGGGTTATCGAGAGTTTGATTTCGGACGTTCCACCGTCGATAGCGGCACGTACCGGTTCAAGGAACAGTGGGGAGCCAGGCCGCTCACGTTGTACTGGTACTACTGGCTCTCGAAAGGAACCAAGATGCCTGATTTGAACCCACAGAATCCAAAGTACCAACTGGCCATTCGAATGTGGCAATACCTGCCGGTGCCCGTTACGCAGATGGTCGGGCCGGCGATTGTGAAGTACCTGCCGTGAAATTGCAGCGGCATCTTGCCCCTACCGCAGCGCCGCTCTCGTGGCGGGAGATCGGCCGGGGATTGTGCGGTATCGGACGTGGGCAACAAGAGCGCACAGCACGAGAGGCAGAGCTGCGGGCATACTTCGGTGTGAAACACGTATTTCTCCTGTCCTCGGGGAAAGCAGCGCTTACGACCATCCTACAAAGTCTTGCCGCTGGCTCGTCCCGCCGCAAGGTGATCATCCCCGCATACACGTGCTACTCACTTCCTTCCGCGATCATCCGAGCCAATTGTAAAGTTGTTTTGTGCGATGTCGATCCGCACACATTGGATTTTGATTACTCCGACTTGCAGCGGCAGGTTGATGAAGAAACCCTGTGCATTGTTGCGCCTCACCTGCTGGGGCAGACAGCGGATATTCCGCGTGTGCGTGCTATCGCGCAGACCCATGAGGTGGTTGTGGTTGAGGATGCAGCCCAGGCCATGGGGGGACGTCTGAACGGCCGTTGGATTGGTACGCAGGGCGATGTTGGGTTCTTCAGTCTGGGGCGCGGCAAGAACGTTACGGCTGGGTCGGGAGGGGTGATCCTCACCGATTCCGATCGGCTGGCCTCGCAGCTGAGCCTCATCTACGAGAAAGCCCAAGAAGCCTCGTTGGGTAGTCAAGTCATGAACGTGTTGATGGTAGTTGCCATGCGTCTTGCCATACATCCGCTCCTCTATTGGTTGCCGGCAGGGCTTCCATTCCTTGGGCTGGGGGAGACGATTTACGACCCTCATTTCGTCATTCATAAGATGGACGGGATGAGAGCAGGCTTGTTAGACGGATGGGAAGAGCGGCTGCGCGTTTCTAATGACGAGAGGGCCGACCGCGCGCTTCGATATATGGATTTGCTTCCGGCTTTCCTGCAACAGGTTGATCCGATTCGTACTAGGGGGATGGCTTATCTTCGCCTGCCTTTACTTATGCCTAGCACGAAAGCAAAAGCGACTGTCTGTGCTCTGGCACAGGGAAATGGGCTCGGAGTGGGTTCTCTCTATCCCGCTCCGGTTTCCGACATCCCTGAGCTGACAGGCCTGTTCTCACTTCAGAGATTTGAGGGAGCTTGTGCATTAGCTGACCGGTTGGTGACTCTACCGGTGCATCACTATGTTGGCACCAAGGACATCGAACGAATCTGCCGATCACTGCAAGTTACGAGTGAGACAATTTCCACAGCAACTGTCAGGAATGAGCCGGTGTTTTCAGTGGGGACAAGTCGAACCTACCCAAATCCGGAGCGGTCGGAACAATCCAATATTCAACATGACGCATGATCTCCTGCACGTGCAGGATTTTCTCGTGTTTGAAAATTGACGGTCTCGTCTGAAATCTGGTGGAACACCGATGATCGTGCTTGAAGTCGGACTATGGCTATCACTGGTTTTGGTGGTCTATGCCTATGCCGGATATCCCGTGATTCTTGCAGGTCTTGCGCTGGTTAGGACTCGACCGATCCGAAAAGCCGACATCACGCCTTCGGTGACATTTATTATCGCCGCGTATAACGAGGAGAAACGCATAGAGGATAAGCTCCGCAACACGCTCGCGATCGATTATCCGAAAGAGCGATTTGAAATACTGGTGGCCTCCGATTGTTCGACGGACAAGACTGATGGGATGGTGATGGCCTATCGAGACCAAGAAGTCAGGCTTATCCGCATTCCCGAACGGAAGGGGAAGGAAGCGGCACAGAAACTTGCGGTACAGGCCGCAAGCGGAGAGATTTTGGTGTTTTCTGATGTCGCGACGATTGTACCTGAGAATGCTGTCCGCAACATTGTGAAGAGTTTCTATGATGAATCGGTGGGATGTGTCAGCAGTGTGGATCGATTCATTGACCAGGATGGCCGAGTGAGCGGGGAAGGTGCCTATGTGAAGTACGAGATGTTTCTCCGGTCTTTGGAGACGCGGGTGAATTCTCTGGTCGGTGTCAGCGGATCGTTTTTTGCTGCGCGGAGCGTTGTTTGCCGGCGAGCCTGGTCAGAAAATCTTCAAAGCGATTTCAATACCGTGCTGAACAGCGTGCGCGCCGGATTACGTGGTGTGGCGGACCAAGACAGTTCTGGCTATTACAAAAACATCACCGATGAAAAAAAAGAAGGCGATCGAAAGGTGCGGACCGTGCTTCGTGGCATTTCGGTGTTCATGAAAAGTCTGAGCCTCGTGAATCCGATCCAATATCCCCTCTTCGCTTGGCAATTAGTCAGCCATAAATTATGTCGGTGGTTAGTTCCCTTTGCCATGCTGGCCGCATTGATCACGAACGCGATCCTCACCATGGTATTCGGATCGTACACAGTACTGCTCGCGCTCCAGATGGCGTTCTACGCGGTGGCCTTTAGCGGGTTGTGCTGGCAATTCTTGTTGCGGTTTCCACCGGTGAAGTTATCCGCATTCTTCATGATGGTCAACGTTTCCATCCTCAAGGCCTGGATTCGGTATTGGTCCGGGGAACGATTGGTGGCATGGGAACCGTCCAAACGATAAGTCGGATCAAAGCCTTAACTCGGCGCATGGCCGCCGAGCTGTACGCCTGTACGCCGGGGTTTCTGAGTCACCTGAAGGGTAAGGTGGTTATTCTGACGTATCACCGGGTGGTTACGGACAGGGAAATCGCTGAGCAATTGATTCAGCCGGGCATGTATGTCACGCAGGAGGTGTTTGCCGCTCAGATGCGTTTCCTCACCGAACATTTTACCCCGCTTTCCTTTACCAAATTACTGGCGTTATGGGATGAAGGGCGATGGGATGCTAGTGCTCGTTATTGCGTTGTGACGTTTGATGACGGCTGGTTAGACAATTACCTCCATGCATTTCCAATCCTGTCTGCTCTCCGTATCCCTGCGACGGTGTTCTTACCGACCGGCTTTATCGGCACGGCGGACTGGTTTTGGCCGGAGAAGATTTCTTGGCTGGCCAGGCGGAGTTTTCATCGACCTTATGCCGAGCGTGTTCGTGTGCAAACTGAACTGCAACAGCGAATGGGATTGACCGGGACTGAGTATGTCTCTGAGAGCCAGGATGGGATTGATGCGCTGATTGAATCGTGTAAAAGGCAACCGCAGAAGTGGATCACCGCACTCACGGAGAGTTGGGCGGACCTGTTGGGTGAGAGATGGCCGACTGATCGCCTCCTTGTCACTTGGGATGAAGTACGGGACATGTCAGCGGCAGGCATCGATTTTGGTTCACATTCTGTTTCGCACCGTCTTCTGCCTTCGCTCTCAAAAGAGGAAATGAGGCAGGAAGCCGTTGAATCCTGGGAAGTATTGTTGCGGCATTCTATTCGAACAGTCCCGGTCTTTTGTTATCCGAACGGTGACTGGTCTGATGAGGTGCAAGGATGTGTGCAAGCGGCAGGGTATCGTGCCGCGACAACGACCCAGTTTGGCTATGAATCGGCGAAACCTGCGAATCGATTTGAGCTAAAACGCGTTAATATTCATCATGATGTGACATGGACCGATGGTCTCTTCGCCTTTCACCTTGCGGGCTTCAACCATCGTGGCTGAGCTTAAGCTGGCAGCACCACGTGTGGGCAAGGACTCAAGACGGCTACGGATCCTACACATTTTTTCAGGTGATCTCTGGGCCGGTGCAGAGAAGATGATATGGACATTGTTGCGGCAATTGTCCAAACAGGCACATGTCGACGTATGTGCGTTGTCACTTAATGAGGGGGAACTCACTGCAGCTCTGAGGGCGTCAGGCATTGAAACTATGGTGATGTCGGAATCCGATCGGACGTTTTTTGATCTCGTCAAGGAGACGGGAAGAATGTTCCAGAAACGTGGGATCGACATCATTCACGCCCATCGCAATAAAGAAAATCTCTTGGCCTGGTGCATTCGCAAGCGTTTAGGAGCTCGATTTCTCGTCAGCACGCTGCATGGACTTTCGGAAGTCAGCGGAGGGTGGAGTGTCGATCGATGGCGTCGATGTCTCGTTGAACGAGTCGACGAGAGGTTGTTGCGATGGGCATTCGATGCCGTCGTGGCGGTATCTGAAGACATTCGACGTACACTGCTGCAGGAAAAAGGGTATCTACAGCCCCAGGTCCCAGTTATCCATAACGGCATTGATCTTCCAATGTGGACGCCGATACGTGAATGGCCATCTACACCATTTTATATCGGAAGTGTCGGGCGTTGTGTGTCGGTAAAAGATTTCCCCTTGTTCATTGCCGTCGGAAAAGCGTTAGTCAGCGCGGGCGAAGAGGTTCGGCTGGTAGTGTTAGGAGAGGGGCCTCAAAAGGATGAATTGGAGGCTCTGGTCACAAGAGAAGGGCTAGATTCAGTCGTGTCGTTTGCCACACCGTGCGCCGACCCAAGCAATTTTTATCGGTCCCTCGATCTCTATCTAAACACGTCGAAGCACGAAGGGATTCCCTTGAGTGTGTTGGAAGCCATGGCCCATGGAATACCGGTGGTCGCCCCTGCCGTTGGAGGAATTCCTGAAATTCTTCGTGATCGAGAAGATGGGTTTTTGGTGACACGGAGAACCGCCTCGGCATTCGCCGAGGCCTGCCAGCAGGTGATGCATGATCGTGAAACCTATGTCTCTATGAGAACACGCGCACGAGCGCGTGTCGAGTCGGAGTTCTCCAGTGAGAAGATGGCGGCGTCCTACCTGGCACTATATCAAAAGTTGTGTGGTAGACAGACAGCTGACTTCACCGTGACTACCGATGTCTGTGCAGTAAACTAAGGATGTCAAGTCTGGGGATGGCCCTGCCTAAGATGTGAGTGAACGCGACGATGAAGGTATTAGTCACTGACGGAGATGAGCGGGCTGCCCTAGCAGTGACACGCTCACTTGGTCGGCAAGGGATTGAAGTGGTGGTCGGTGCATTGCAAACCCCTTCATTAGCCGGGGTTTCCCGATATTGTACCGAGTTCTGTGTATTGCCTTCCCCTGTCGTAAATCCTGAGCGGTATGTCGCGAGCCTTTTGAATGTTGTGCGCGGCAAGAATATCGACATGATATTTCCGATCACTGATATAGCAATGACGTTGGTTGGAGCCTCGCGAGGCCTGTTTGAGCCGAGAGTAAAGTTACCGATTCCTTCCATGACGGCCTATGAACGACTTTCCGATAAGTATGAGTTAATGCAATTGGCGAGTCGATTGCAGGTGCCGATTCCTCGTACCGTGTTTGTCCCGTCTGGTGGATTGACGGATGCCCTCCTGGAACAAGTGATGGATTATCCGATCGTGGTCAAGCCGGCACGTTCGATGGTGAATACCGATGGCGTATGGACCAAGACCTCGGTGCATCATGCCAGGACACGAGCGGAATTGCAGACGCTGTATCGCGAGGTCAGATACCTAACAGAATCCTCAATGATTCAATCCCGGGTACAAGGCGAGGGACGAGGAATGTTTGCATTGATGAATCAGGGCGTGCCCGTCGCGACCTTTGCCCATCGGCGACTACGTGAAAAGCCTCCATCCGGCGGGGTCAGTGTATTGCGAGAAAGTATGGCAGTTCCCAAGGAGATGGGAGATGTGGCACTACGCCTTTTGGAAGCCACTGGTTGGCATGGGGTGGCCATGGTGGAGTTTAAGATGGATGAGGCTAGGAATCAGCCAATTCTCATGGAAGTCAACGGCCGTTGGTGGGGATCGCTGCAATTAGCCATCGATGCGGGGATCGACTTTCCATTTCTGTTGTACCAACTTGCTAGTGGTAGACCAATTCAGCAGTTGTCGATTGGCTATCGTGAAGGGACGCGATCGCGGTGGTTTCTGGGTGATCTGGATCATCTTTTACTCCGTCTGACTCGATCGAGTTCCCAGTTGAATTTGCCGGTTGGAAGCCCGAGTCGGTGGCGTTGTGTGATCGACTTCCTGTGGGCGAGCCATGGCGATCTCCACTGGGAGGTCGAACGGTGGAGTGATTTAAAGCCGGCGCGATATGAGTGGGGACATTATATCCGAGCTCTGTTGCCGTTCAGCGAGCGACAATGGACGGTGATCGGGTTGCCGTTTCGAGCTGGACGTATCGTAGCAGAACGGATCAACTCGCTGCCGGCTCGCATTGCGGCTGGTGTGGAGTTTTCCAAACGCCCTCGACCAGAGACCGTGAAATCCATTCTTGTGGCTTGTACAGGAAATGTCTGTCGTAGTCCGTTGGTTGAGGCGTATCTGAAAGGGCAGTGTCTTCAACGAGGGCTCTCGTTCGACATTCGGTCGGTCGGATTAGATACGAGTCCAGGTCACCCTGCCGATCCATCGGCGTTGAGAGTGGGAAGGCGGCATGGGTTATCCCTGGAAGGGCATCGGACCACGATGTTTACCTCGTCTCTGGGAGTTGCCTCTGATCTTATTCTTGTGATGGATCTTGGTCATCGTGCCATCCTGTTGAAACAGTATGGAGCTGGATCATCAAAAGTGGTGATGCTGGGATATTTTGACCGGATGTTTCATGAAATCAGTGATCCATTCGGAAAGCCTGATGAGCAATTTGAACAGTGCTTTGAACAGATCAGGCGTTCGTGTGATCGTTTGCTGGATTCGTTTTCTTCGATAAGAGGGCATCACGAAGACCGTACTCCCGTTGGGATAGGAGCAGCGTAGGACGCAAATGGCGCGACCAATCGATATGAGCGAATCAACGATGGTTGCCAGAAAACCGGTAGGGAAGTGGCTCCCTATTCATGCGCCGGAGGCTGCGACCTTTAGTTTCCCCATGGTGATGTATCTCGTCTATCTGGGCATGGAGTACATGCGGCCGCCGAATCCCTTGGGGATTCCCCTCGTGATTTCGATCGCGCTGTTCGGTGTGTGGCTTTCGCAGGCTAAGAAAATTTGGGTGCCGCAATTCTATTGTTTCTTCGCATTGCTAGCAGTGATTGCGGTAATGGGGCCGTTTGCAGAGAACAATTACAACGTCTTCATGTGGGCCAGAAATATGGGGATAATGTTCATTTGTACGGTGATCCCCTTGGTCCATGTCGTGAATACTGAGCGACGGTTCTCCGTCTTCATTGCCGGGATCGCCGTTGTGATGGCGTATTTGGGAGTCTATGCCATCACGCATGGCGGCCGTGGACCAGGTGGCCACGTCGGCGATGAAAATGATGCCGCACTGGCTCTGAATAGTTTCATTCCTCTGGTATTCCTTTCCATGTTTCTGGCCAAAAGTGTCCTTCAAAAGGTTCTGTATGGACTGACCCTTGGTATTATGGTTCTCGGTGTAGCCGCAACAATGTCGCGAGGAGGATTTCTTGGCCTGATTGCTTCGCTGGGTTATTGCTTTTTCCTGACTCCCAATAAGGGGAAAACATTGGCGCTCGGATGTGTCATGTTATTGATTCTAATTCCTCTGGCACCAGAGAAATATTGGGATGAGATTGCCTCGATTGGAACGGAGGCGAGTAATGAAGATCCTCGGCAAGGAACTGGAGCTCTCAGGAAAGAATATTGGAAAGCAGCACGCGAGATGTTTAAGGCCAATCCCGTCTTTGGAGTGGGCGCAGGAAATTTTCGGTGGAACTTAGGGCAGTATCAGACTCAGGATCAATTTGAGCGGCTAGGGCGTTCCCTCGAGGGAACGGAATGTCATTCTGTGTACTTCGCCACGCTTGCGGAGCTTGGAGGAGTAGGGTTTGGACTTTTTCTTGCCATTCTCTGGTACAACGTTCGAGATCTCAACGGAATGCTTAAAGCGAAGCAGCCGCTCACTTCAGATCACAAACGGATAGGGTCTTCAGTTCGGTCGACTCCTGTGAAGACTTTCCCCTTCGATTCAGCTGGTAAAGTGCGCCCTTCTCAACCTGCAGCGGTAGCGGACCCCGTTAGGATTAGTTCTATTGAGCAAAGCCGTCTGACGCTGTATGCCCATGGGTTGCGCGGGGGGATATTGGGGTTTCTCGTGTCAGGGGTTTTCTTATCTGCCTTTGGATATCCGCCATTCTGGCTGCTAACAGGCCTTATTATCGCATTAAAAATGATCAGTATGCCACCGCCGGAGTCTCGCTCGATCGGGACACTATAGGGAAGTCCTGAATAATTCCAGACGGAGATGCCCCATCGTGCAAAGCACGAGTAGTTGGCTGATCGCTCTCCAGATTATTGAATCGATCAGGAAACTTGTACTGTCGGCAATGTGGATGGAGATTCCGTGAAAGGGAACATCCTGCTGCCTTATGGGACGCGAACCACGTTGAGATCGACTGAGACCAAACAGCTGTCGCCACGCTGCGCCACAACCATCGGTGTCGGACTTGGAGTCAGAATTTACAGTGAACGTTTCCCCTACTTCAGCACGTCGTACATATGTAAATGAGGTATGAGATCACGGGGCTCAACGCCGTGGGTTCGAATATGATCCGAGGCACAAACGATGTGATACGCGTATTGCATTTAATTGAAACTGGGGGGCCCGGTGGGGCTGAGCGTATGTTGTTAGGAATGACCCGTCATCTTGATCCCTCATTTCACTCGACAGTCGGTCTTATGAAATCTGGTTGGCTGGAAAGCCAAATACAAGAGAGAGGACTCGACCATGTACGGATTCAAGGGGGGATCTGGGGGGACATCGGTTGTATTCGCCAGCTAGTACAGGTGGTGCGAGCGTCAGCGATCCAGGTTATTCATGCCCATGAGTTTTACATGAACGTACTCGGCGCCGCGGTCTCCCGGCTGACGGGAGTACCGCTTATCGCCACTGTTCATGGTAAGAACTACTATCCCGAAAAACGGCGGCGTCAATTGTTGTATCGATGGGTGGCATCGACGGCAGCATCGATTGTCACGGTGTCTGAAGATTTGAAAGCATTCTTTTCCCGTACAATCGATGTAGCGGCACCCCATGTGACGGTGGTGCCGAACGGCATTGATACATCGGTCTGGTCGCCGATTATGGCAGATGCGGCGTTACAGGTACCGTGCGGTATTCCTGCTGATGCTATGGTTGCCGGAGCGATCGGAAATTTGTATCCAGTCAAGCGACATATCGATTTGGTCCGCGCCCTTCCGCTTATCAAGGCGGCCTGCCCGAATATCCATGTCGTGATTCTTGGCCGTGGCGATCAAAAGACAATTCTGGAACGGGAGGCTGTTTCCCTCGGCGTAGCGGATCGGCTGCATTTACCAGGATTTCAGGAAAATACCCGACAGTGGCTGAACAGGATGGATTGTTACGTAATGCCATCCGAAAGCGAGGGAATGCCATTGTCGCTGCTTGAAGCCATGTCGGCACAGCTGCCTGTGGTTGTGACCGCTGTCGGTGGAATCCCTGAAGTTGTGACGCACGAGGAGTCTGGCTGGCTTATCCCGGCCCACTGTCCTGAGATGCTTGCAAAGACGATGATCCATGTGCTTACCCATCCGTTGGAGGCACGAACGGTGGCGGTGCGTGCACGGGCTCGTATTCAGGCGAAGTTTTCAGCTGACGCGATGGCTCGGGCATACGGCACGTTATACCGGCAAGGAATGGATCAAGCTCGAAGGGCAGTATCGTGAGAATTTGCAAGATTTGGGATGCGGATTATCCCTGGGACATTCGAGTCGAAAAAGTAGCGGACTCGCTGGCCGAGGCCGGCCACGAGGTGCATCTGGTTTGCCGAAACGGTGGGCGCCTCCAACGAACTGAATCGACCAAACATTTTCAAATCCACAGGTTACCGGCATGGCCGTCATTCTTGGGTCCATTTCATGACATCAGCAACTTTCCCCACCCTGGGAACCCGTTTTGGTGGGGAGAAATTGCCCGGGTCGTGCGTTGCTATAAGATTGAACTGATTCTCGTGAGGGATCTGCCGCTTGCCATTCCGGCCGGCGTGATCGGCAAGATATTCAACGTACCTGTCGTCTTGGATATGGCGGAGAACTATCCCGCGATGTTGGCGGATCGGCGATTGTACACGCCAACCAGCGTATTGGGTCGAGTGTTCCGACATCCGAGTCTGGCCAGATTGATCGAGCGCTTGTCGTTCCCGCTTATGGAGCATATCATCGTGGTTGTCGATCAATCTCGCGATCGTCTGAAAGCCGCGGGAGTGCCGAGTCAGCGTCTCACCGTTGTGACCAATACCCCGCGAATCGACCAGTGGGACGCCGCGCACAGGGCACCGACGAATCCGGCGCGTGAACAAGGCTTACACGTTGTCTATTTGGGAAATCTGGACGGTAGTCGGGGCGTTGATGTCGCTATTAAAGGGATTGCACAGCTCAAGAAACAAGGTTCGTTCGCCCGCTTAACCATCATTGGTCAAGGCCCATCGCGATCAATGTTAGAGGAGTTGGTGAAGGCGGAAGGTGTGGCGGATCGTGTGAAAATATGTGGGCGGTTACCGTTTAACGAGGTGCAAGCGGTGATGACTGAATCAGATGTGGGAATCATCCCGCATTACAGCACGCACGCGTGGAACACTACGATGCCTAACAAACTGTTTGATTATATGTTGTGGGGAATTCCAGTCCTGGTCTCCGATGTCAAAGCTGTCGCGACCATTGTGCAAGCCATCGGTTGTGGAGCGATATTCCGGGATCGCGACCCGGTGGACTTTGCACGTTGTCTGATCGAGATGCAACCACTTCAGATCCGCGAGCACATGGGGGAAAATGGGCGGCGGGCGATTGAACAACGGTATAACTGGAAAATTGAAGGGGCAGAGCTGGTTCGATGTATTGAGCAGGTTAAGTTGAGGTATCAGAGTGTATGAGTGTGTTTGGAATAAAGGAACAATCTGACCTATGTGTGCAGGGAGAACTGCCGATGGCGATGCCGGAGCGTCCCCTACGCATTCTTTTTATTTTTCCTCAGGTTTGGGATCCCTGTAAGGTAAACTTCTCCGGTCAGTTTTCGATTTTGCCCGAGTTTGTCTCCGGACATATTTTTACACTAAGTAGTCGGCAGCAGCCCGTAGTGCGACTTGGACGGTTTCTCTTACGGTGGAAAGAAATCGGAGAGACGACTTGGCAGGGGCTTTGGAATGGACTTCTGGCTCGTTGGTGGTTGCCGATTCAGTATGTCAGACGGGGCGAAACCGATGTCGTGATTGCATATGATCCATATGCATGCGGACTTGCTGGGTTATTCCTAAAGTGTATGCTTGGTGTCAAGCTGATCGTGCAGATGAACGGAGATTTTCATGAATATCCTCCGTCGTCCAGCACGACCAAAAACACCATCATGGCGATGGTGTTTCGCCTATCGATGCGATGGGCTGATGCTGTGAAGGTCTTAAATAGTAGCCAGGGCACCCATGTACGCCGGCTCTGTCCCTCTTTGCCGGTCTACCAGTTTCACGATTATGTGGCGTGTAACTTTTTTGAAGCAGCGTTGACAACGCAGGGAACGTATATACTTTTTGTCGGGCATCCCTTCGACTTGAAAGGGGTTGACATTCTGATCCGTGCCTTTCTCTTGATCGCCGATCGGCACCCAGTGGTAACATTGCGCATTATGGGATATTCGCCAGACCATGAATTGCCTACCTATCAAGCTCTGGCTGGGTATCATCCTCGAATCGAATTTCTCAAGCCTGGGTGGGTGGAAGAAGTCCGAGATCAACTGAAGGATTGTTATGCGTTGGTGAGTGCGACAAGGACGGAAGCTCTCGGTCGTGTGTTTATCGAAGCGATGTGCTGCGGAAAACCCATCGTCGCGTCCGATACCAACGGGGCCAGAATTTGCGTGGAAGATGGCCGAACTGGATTTATCGTCCGACAAGAGGATCCTGCCGATTGTGCGCAGCAGATGGATCGTCTCTTGTCGGATCCGTTGCTGGCTACACAGATGGGGCGAGCGGGGCGCGAGCGAGCGCGGGAACTATTTTCCGAAGCCGCCTACAGCCAAGAGGTCATTCAGATGGTACGCGAGGTTATGACTGGGTCTACCGGGCGTGCAGCTGAATCCATGAGTGCATCGGCATCGCTGACTGTTGAATGAGCATATAAAGCAATGTGTGGCATAGCCGGCATAGTTCATCGCGATTCGGCGCGAGCGGTATCAGTCGAGACCGTTCAGCGGATGTGCGATCGGATTGTGCATCGTGGGCCAGATGATTATGGGAGCTATGTCGACGGCCCCGTCGGCATTGGCATGCGCCGGTTGAGTATCATCGATCTGGCAGGCGGCAAACAGCCGATTCCAAACGAGGATCGTACGGTTTGGGTTATTCTCAACGGAGAGATCTACAACTATAAAGAATTAAAACAACAACTGGAGAAGAAGGGCCATCGGTTCACGACGGTCAGCGATACCGAAGTAATCGTTCATCTGTATGAAGAGTACGGTCTTGACTGTGTCCTGAAGCTTCGCGGCATGTTCGGATTTGCCGTGTGGGATGTCCGAAAACAAACGCTGATGTTGGCGCGAGACCGGGTTGGAATCAAGCCATTGTACTACGCTGAACTTCCTGTGGGCGTAGCCTTTGCCTCAGAACTGAAGGCGCTGCTGACGCTTCCGGAGTTGCCTCGAGCGGTCTCGTCTCAAGCGATAGCGGAATATGTCGCGCATCTCTGCGTGCCTGGGCAGTTGTCGATTTTTGATACGGTGAAGAAGCTTCCTCCGGCTCATCGGTTGCACTATCGAGACGGGCAAGTCTCGGTGGATTGCTACTGGCGAGCCGAGCCGCAGCCGGATTTTTCAAAATCAGAGGGTGCGTGGATCGAAGAGGTGCGTGAGCAGCTGCGTGATGCGATCGAGAGCCATATGGTGGCTGATGTTCCGGTGGGTGCGTTCTTGAGTGGTGGTCTCGATTCCGGCTCTCTGGTTGCTCTGATGACCAATGCCTCAGCGGAGCCTGTGAGGACGTTTACAGTCGGATTGACCACAGAAGTTGGCGATTTTGATGAGCGGATCGCAGCACGGACTATTGCTGCCCGCTATCGAACAAAGCACGAAGAGTGTCTCTTGGCCGCAGATGTCGGCTCCCTGTTGCCATCGATTGTCGCGGCATTCGACGAGCCGTTTGCTGATTCATCGGCTATTCCCAACTGGCTGGTCTGTCGCGAGACCGCGCGCCATGTGAAAGTGGCGTTATCCGGTCTTGGAGGCGATGAGTTATTTGGGGGATATGAGCGATATGTCGGTCTTCAGATGGGGGAATGGTTTCGAGGGATCCCTGCTCCGGTTCGGTCCGCGTTGGCAGCACTGGTGGGATCGCTGGCGTCGGGAGACGGTGCATCTCCCACGATCGATCGTGTCAAGCGATTCATGGCAGCGGGAGGATTGCCCTGCGCAGATCGTTATTTTTCCTTCATTGCGGCCTTCGCAAATGCGACTGAAATACTACATCCCGATCTCCTCAGGCAGGTCGGCCGTGGGGCACGGCGGTATGAAGAAATTCTTCAAGGATTGAAAATCCATGAGCCTCTTGATGTAGCCTTGACTGCAGATCTCAACTTGTATTTGCCTGATGACCTGCTGACCTTAAGCGATCGGATCAGCATGGCCCACTCACTGGAAGTCCGTGTCCCCTTCGTTGATCATCTGCTGATTGAATGTCTCTCCAAGATGCCTGCTCGGTATAAAGTACGCGGGTTCCAGAAAAAAGTACTCTTCAAAAAGGCCATCAAGGATCTCTTGCCGGCTGAGCATTTCACGAGACCCAAGCAAGGCTTCTCAATTCCATTGGCGTATTGGTTGCGTGGAAGTTTGAAACCAATGCTATTAGATGTGGTTAGTAGTCGAGCAGCTAAGGAATCCGCTTGGTTTGACTGGCAGAAAGTCAAGAAATTAATAGACGAACATTTAACAGGCCAGCATAATCACGAAATACGACTTTGGGGAATTCTCTGTTTCCAAGAGTGGAGCCGGCAATATCTGGAGGCTGGACCTTCATTGACGGCCAAAGGGTAGGAGCAAGGTCATATGAGTATTCCGAGCAAATCGGCCAAGAGAGTAGTGGTTGCTGCAGACTCGCGCATAGGCGAGCACAGCAGTGCTCGGTCGATCACCTGGCCGAAGGCCGTGGTCTTTTCATTGCTTCCCGTATTGGTGTTGCTCCTTTTTGCCGAAGGAGGCTTGCGTGTTTACTCCTGGTATTTCCGCACGGCATATGAACGCTATAACGCCTCTTCCGGCCGCCTTGAGTTAGTCCCTGGTCTGCAAACCAAGTTGTCTGATGGGCGGAATATCCGCATCAATTCAAAAGGCTTTATCAGCGCGGAGTTTGAAGACAAGAAGCCGGAGGGTGTCTATCGGATTTTCACGCTAGGTGATTCCTGCACGTTCGGTGGTGATTGGGATGTGAGTTATGCTGCATTCTTGGGAAAGCGGTTAAGTGTCCTGTCGAAAAAATTTGAAGTTATCAATGCCGGCATTGAGGGGTATAACTCTGAGTATGCTTTGGGACGTCTCAAGGACGATATCCTCAAGTATTCCCCCGATCTTGTGACCATCTATATTGGCTGGAATGATCTGATGAAGCAAAGTCCGAATAATATGTCCACCACCGGGCAAGTTACGTGGCTGGGGCGGGCTTTGAGTAATAGCTATATCTATAAAGGGTTGAGCAAGGTGATGTTTTTCTATGTGCGTCCTGCACTGTTGACGCCGCAAGTAGCGGGAGAGGAGTCGGAGTATCATGTGTTTGATTCCTTTGTGCCGGCGACATATGAAGAGAATGTCTCGGCGATGGTCTCGATCCTGCACGAGCGGAATGTTCGTGTGATCTTGATGACACGACCGACGGCGCTCACTCGAACGATGACGCTGGATGATTTACGCGAACAGAATATCTTCTTTCCTTTTTTTCCTGAGGCGTATAGTGTCCCTCGCTTACTCAGCTTGCATGAGGCTTACAATAATTCGATTCGGCGGTTAGCCGCACGCTTGCAGGTGCCCTTGGTAGATCTGGATGAAGAGTTCAATCGACAGGGCAAGAAAGCCCTGTTTTGGGATACGATGCATCCAAGTAAGTCTGGCCACGAGCTGATTGCTGGACTTCTTGTATCGCGAGTTGAAGAGATAGAGGCACAGTGATGTCGGCGACTCGCTTGAGTCGGCAGATCGTGAGACTTGCGGAAGATGGAGGTACTGGATAGTGGGAAGATCACAAGAGCTTGATGAGTTGATAGCAGTTACGCTGAAAGTGCCGCAGAGCACGGTCACCGACGCGCTTTCTTTCGGTGATCATGCCGCATGGGATTCGTTGACACACATTAAGTTGATCGAGGCGATTGAACAAGCCTATGGCGTCACAATCAGTGACGAGGAGATGCTGGAGCTGAGCAACGTTCAAGCGATTCGTGAATTCGTTGGAAAGGTGAATGGCGAGTGACTGCGGCAGTCGGAAAAATAGATTTCAAGGATGGCCGATCTCTAAGGTCAGGATTTATTTGGCATGCGCAGCAGACCCCGGAACGTCCGGCGCTGGTCGTTGGTGCGACAACCTTGACATACGGAGCAATGGATCGCACGGCAAGAATTTGGGCTAAGGCGATCGTCGATCGGTTGCCTCGCAGGGCCGAGAGAGTTGGCGTCTTTGCCTATCGATCTCAGATCGCCTATCAGGGAACACTGGCGGCTTTGTATGCTGGCGCAGCCTATGTGCCGCTCAACCGGACTTTCCCTGTGGATCGTACGATTTCGATGGCACAAGATGGAAGACTGGATGCCATTATTGTGGATGCTGCGTCTCTACCGCAGCTTCAGGAAGTTCTTTCGGCCTTGAATCCTTGCCCGATGATTCTCCTTCCCGATGCCGATATTTGGGATAGTCCAGCGTCGACATCGGTTGTGACTCGTCGAGATCTTGAGACCACGGCTCCGCTAGGCATTCTTCCTCCGGTGTTACAGGATGACTTAGCGTATCTGCTATTTACGTCAGGCAGCACTGGAAAACCAAAGGGTGTGGGCGTTACGCACTCGAACATTTTATATTTTCTTGAAATTATGCAGCGCCGATTTGGGATTGTTCCAGGAGATCGATTCTCGCAAACATTCGCACAAACGTTTGATGTGTCGGTGTGGGATTTGTTTATGGCCTGGGAGCATGGGGCGAGCGTTTATGCCATGCGTCAGATTGATCTGCTGGCACCTACAAAGTACATTAATCAGCATCAACTGACGGTGTGGTTCTCGGTTCCCTCCGTAGTGGCGTTCATGCGCCGAAAGAACTATCTACGCCCGCAGAGTATGCCCACTTTACGCTATAGTCTTTTTGCTGGTGAGCCGTTGCCCCGGCGATCAGCGGAACTGTGGCTTGAGGCCGCTCCCAATTCAAGTGTTGAAAATCTTTACGGTCCTACTGAATTGACGATTGTTTGTGTCGGACATCGGTGGGATCCTGCGACCTCTCCAGCACTCTGTCTTCATGAGTTTGTGCCGATGGGACAGCTTTTTGAAGGATTGTGTGGGATCGTGGTCGGGCCTGATGGGACCATCCTTGCAGATGATCAGGAAGGTGAGTTTTATGTTGCCGGCCCTCAAACAGTGCCGGGCTACTGGAAAAATGATGAACAGACGGCTGATCGATTCGTACAGATGCTCATGTCCGAGACCCAGGCGAAGCGGTTCTATAAGACCGGTGATCGTGTGGTACGACGAACGGATGGGACGTACTTGTACCTTGGGCGTGTCGATCATCAGCTAAAAGTAAGAGGCTATCGCGTGGAGCTTTCTGAAATCGAGGGGCTTTTGTGCCGGGATCTTGCCGTCGATTGTGCTGTGGCGGTGGGGTGGCCGTTTATTGATGGACGAGCGGAGGGTATTGTAGCGTTTGTTGCAGGGAAAGATGTGGATATCCAGCGTCTCAAAGGAGCTGCGCAGAAAGCGCTTCCTCCATACATGGTGCCCAATGAAATTCATGTGCTGGAGGATATGCCGTTGAATGCGAATGGTAAAATCGATCGATTGGTTCTTGCTGAGCGTCTGGCCGCAGCCTAAATTTTTCCATGCTCACACTCTCTGCTGATCTCGCAACGTATCTCGTGGAAGTGCTCCACTTGGATGACGAGGTCTCTGGGACCTACAATCGATTTGTATTTGCAAACGATGATGAGGCTCATGCGATCCGAGATCTCTTACTTCGAGCTGGATGCACTGAGTTTTCATCCCCTGCCGGGCAGTTGGTTCTGGAAGAAGGACGGTTTATAGGATTCGGGGCCTGGATGTCCGGCCTTGATTTGATGAAGAAGCGTCTTGTGGGGGCTCGTGTGATTAGTCGGACTTCGAAGGACCTGATTGGACCTGCCTTAGTCGAGCGGATGACCACGGCGGCGACAGCGTTGGCGGTACCCCAAAAGGATGACTGGTATGTTGCGCGCATTGCCGTAGTTCCGGACGCACGTGGGAAAGGTATTGGCAGGTATCTGATGGTTCAAGCGCTAGAGGAGGGACGCCGGCGTGGGTGTTCTCGGTGCGTGTTATCCGTTGACCCTGAAAATAATGCGGCAATGCAACTATATCATCGGTATGGTTTTGAGGTTATCAGACAGCCATTCGTTCGTGGTGGTGTTCGGTCCCCCACGTTTTCCTATTACCATCTCGCCCGAGTCCTATGAGGGTGCGCCCGGTTTCAATGAGTGGACGTGACTAGTCGAGACTTACTGAAGATTGCATTTATTCAGGGGCTGGATCTATTCGGCATAAATGCCTTACTACGGCCATACTACGCGGGACTTGGCGTAATCTTTTCTCTTCACCGCGTGGTCGAACCAGGAACGCCAGCGTTGCTCACCGGTGACGTTATCACAACGACGTTGCTAGACAGAGTTCTTGGCTATGTCCGGCGTTGTGGATGGGAAATTGTCGATCTCGCGGAGGCCTGCCGACGGATTACCAGTGGAGAGGGGCAGGGGTTTGCTTCTTTTACCCTCGATGATGGATATGTCAATAACCTGATTTGTGGGTTGCCGGTTTTTCGAAAGCATCAGGCCCCGTGCACCATATTCCCCTGCATCGGATTTCTTGATCGAGGTCGAGAGGATAGGGGAATGGGTGCACGTATTTCGAGACTACGCTATGGCCAATTTGTAGTGGAATATCTGCTGCTGCGACAGGAATGTGTGAACTTCCCATATGCGGATATGTCTGAGACTCATAGGACCAAAACCTGGGAGGAGAAGTGCCGATTGCTAGATATGTTATTGGCCATTGAATGGCGTGATCCCATAGGGTTCACCCGCTCTCTGGATGAGTGGATGGAGGTGCAAGGAGTGACTCTTGATGAGGTGCTTTCAACATATTTCATGGATTGGGTCCAAGCCAGAGAACTCGCACATGATCCGCTTGTCACCATCGGGACCCATGGCCTGACTCACTGCCGGCTATCTGAACTGTCAGTGCAAGAGGCGAGGGCTGAAATGACTGTTTCCCGTTCCAGACTAGAACGGGAGTTGGGCGTGCCGGTTCGATTTCTGGCCTATCCATTTGGTGGACCGATCGAGTGTGGGCCACGGGAGTTTGCCCTAGCTGAACAAGCCGGCTTTATAGCAAGTGTCACGACTCGATTGGGGAATATTTTCCCTGAACATCAATTAAGTATGCAGGCGCTTCCTCGTGTGTGTTTGTCTATTGTTCCTCATGCTGCCTCATTACGATTCGTGAAGGCTGGTCTGTATGGATCTCGTAATGCGGTTATGAACCGATTTGCCCGTGTGATTACACATTAATCGTACACTAGTGAGACGGGCAAGAGTATGAAGCCAATGAAGAAAGCTACTATTCGATTGTTAACCCTTGAAGATGTGCCAACCGTCGTACGATTTTGCGCGGAGGGGTTTCGTGATGATCCAGCGTTGTTTGCCAGAATTCTTAGTACTAGGTGGGATCCACAACGAGAGGATAAAGGTGCGATTCTTGAGGATCAAGGACGGATGGTGGGATTTGCCATTGCACTATACTCACATCGTATTCTGAAGGGGGTGCAGTACAAATTCTGTGCTCTCGGACCATGGTATGTATTGCCGGATTACCGTGGGGGAAGCTTGCAACTGATGTCATTTCTACTGGGGCAAAGAAACTATACCTTCACCTCGCATTCACCAAATGCCATTTCTCTCGCGATTTTGACTCGGTTTAAGTTTGAACGATTGTCTTCCAGCTGGTATGTCTATCCGCTCGGCGTCAACGTGTTGAGCTTGGTTCGAGGAGGAGTGCAAATTGACACAGACGAGAAGAGTATCCTATCCAGGGTTAATGAACAGGAGAAATGTCTGATTAGTGACCATCGTGCGGGAGGGTGTTCAGTTGTGCGGGTATCGGCTCAAGGTTCTTCTGGGCTAGTCATCACAAAGCGACGAACGTTACGCAATATTCCAGTCAGTGAATTGTTGTACGTGGATGATCCACAATTGCTTGTGCGTCATTTTGAGCGAGTGAAATGGGCTATCGCACTGAAGGAGAGGACGTTCATGTTGATCGCCGATTCTCGACTGATGGGGCCAACTGCCCCACGCCCTATACTCTGGCGGGAACGGATCAGAATGTTTCGTAGCGAGGCGCTCAAGGCAGATGAAATCGATAATCTCTATTCCGAAGTTGTAGCGATGTAGTGGTTCAATGACAGGAAATGATTCTAATGATTCTATGGTTCCGTGAAAGGGGTTTAACATCTTCACCTGGCCCAATCCTCCAAAGCTCACGATTGGAAATCGATCTCGTGATAGCCTGCGGTCCTCCTTTGTCATGAAGCACGCGTTCTACTGAAATCCGGCCTCTCGTATCGAACTGTACCGATTCCAGTTCTCGACGACCGTCAATACTTGGAACAGCCGCCTGCCGGCCAGGTATCATGGACAAAATCCATGCTCCAGCACTCGGTCGGATCCATCGGGACTGGAGCTGGGCCTCGGTGCAATGCGATGGATTTCCGGAGTCGCTCCCGCCTGTGCAGTAGTGAGCCATCGAGCCTGTCGGTTGGCCTCGTGCGGCTCTACTGTCTCGTAGGCAACTAATCTTGAACGTGTGGTGAACCCAACCTGCCGGTTCTCGGCGGCCAGCCTCAGCCTGTTTTTCTGAGACCCTCTGAGCGCATGTGCTAATCAAGTGAGCGGTCGGCGACAAGCCGCTTGAGTCGGCTGTTTCTTCCCTCCAGCAGTCCTAAATGGCACGGTGCGCTCCCGCCGAGCTGTCGGCACAGGTGCCCAGTCGAGGCGCCACACTCGGTTTGAGGAAGAGCATATATAATCTGCTCTTCCAAAAATTTCTCCCGTTTCATGGGTCCGCTCCTTTCGCTGAGGACAGCCGAAGCTGCTAGCCTATTCGCTTTACGTTGCCCTCAGTTCCCAGAGAGACGTCAATGACAGGCTCTAGTTGTCTGCCATTAATTATGTTCCAGTTTGCTCACTTGTAAGTTTGTTGGAGCCGGAGGAGGTGGAGTTGAAGTTCCGCCGCCACTTGTGGCACCTTCGATCTCGGCTGCTGCTCCTATCCTTTGTCCAGCATCAGTGTTCCAACCAGCAATCATATAGTGTGAGATCCCTTCCCATCCAAAACACTGATTGTCAACGTTCTGACCTCGATACAGATTCACTAAAAGCTTTGACATCACTGCTGAGGGAATGCGCGGGTTTACTGGATTTAACTGTGTGCCTGAAGCATCAGTGTCCACGACAAGTTTTTCTGCTGCTCCATCGGTCACATTCTTGATATAGATCTGCATCCGCCAATGTTGCCCCGTACTCGCTGCATTACGATTGACCATTACCACCTCAACTCGCCACCACTTATTTAGCCAATCGGATCTTGCAAGGTTGTTACCGCTTGGACCAGGGCCTTCAAAGCAGCAATCCTGTGGCCGAGGCCATGTAGTGAAATTGTACATGTGAATGGACCCATGTGTTACGTCCCCAAGGAGACCCGCATCAAACTGAAGCAACTTGGCGTTACAACCTAGACTCGTATCCGCAGGGTTGGAAAAGGTGTAATCTGTTGAGTGATATATATAATACCGCATGGCAATTCGCTTGGCGAATGTTGTGCTGTCGGGCATTGTGTGGCCTGCAAACCATACACCTTTGTGGTTTTGAGGTCCGGCCAAGAATCGCTGTACGCGATGGCTCGAGGGTAATCGTGCTAAGGCAGTTGCGTTGGCAGAAGCAAGGAGGTCAACAGTGGCTCCAGCGTTTCTGACAACAGCTGCCCCTGGCAGACCTTCACCATTGCATTCTAGATTAGTGGAGTCATTAGGATTCCAGTGTGAGTTAGTTCCGTAATTGGCATAGGTCGTGGCTTGTAACGGCTCTGAACACACGCAGTTAGCGCCGAGATCGTTACACCGCTGCTCAGCGGCGTCGGCATTGAATGAACAGGCTAGAACCACAATTCCCAGTGCGAGACACTGGAGTGGTAGCCGAAGAACCACTCTTCGTTGAAACATGTTATCCTCCTCGTCGTTGATTGTTAGGTTCGTTTGGTGTTGTGCGTTGATTTGCTTGTTGGCTAATACAGTATCAGCTTGTAAGACCGCGCACTGTTTTTAGAAGGCGTATCAGCAATCGCCTGATGGCTGTTGAGCAATTATTGGGCCTAGATAGTCTTGCGACAGGTCTTAGTGTTTACAACCACTTTTGACTAATGTCTAGTTTATCTGACTGTAGGCATGTCCCTACACGCTGTTTCACTGTACGATTCTTTCCAGTGCCGTCTTCCCTTTGCTATCCCCGGACGATGAAGTGCTTGACGGGTTGCAGGATCTATAGGTTGCAGTGTATGCAGTTGATCCCCTTCAATGGTAACAAGCTGCTGTGCGACATCTCCCTGTGTTGGGGAGCAGCCAAGTTTAGAGCCCAGGAGCTACTGTAGCTGATTTGTTAGCCAATTACTGCGCATAGGTAGCAGTCCACCCAATGTTTTCCTCGGTCGCTCTTCGTTCTACTCACGCCGCCATGCTTCAATGATGGTTCGGGAATTGGGCGAAATTCAGAAACCACTGCTCGTTCAAGCACTCATCATGCAAGCATTTCTTAAATAACTCAATTGCCGTAACTTGAGGTCAATCATGCCAGCCTCGTACTACACATTGTGAGCAGCCAGTGTGGTCATGGCCAGCCGCAGTTTGGAATT
>CABVRR010000001.1:60396-73004 GCA_902500705.1 uncultured Nitrospira sp. | reverse complement strand
CCACACAGCTAGCGCACATCTCACCACAAGCCAGTGCGCTTACTACTTATTTTAGAGCATCTCTTGGGTTGTTGCCTCCTCCAGAGCCTTCAGTCGCGTGCTGTTTGGCATGGTTATGCCGCTGAACTTGCTCTATCAGAGGTAGTAGCTGGCTTTGGAAAATCCATACTGTCGACACAGCTCTTTGATCGCGCTCCCTGCCTCTTCCTCTCAAAAAACCAAAATAATCTGAGCCTCTGAAGCCCGCTTCTTCATGCCCAATCTCCTCTTCATGAAAGGATTGAACTCTCCATCATTGTGTTACTCACTCAAGGAGTGGCGGTGACCTTCAATGAAATTTGAATGGACCAAAGTGCATGCATCATTCCATAAGAAAGAAGAAGCTAGTTGAGCAGCAATAGGACCTCTCTCGAAAGATCTGCCGGAAGCGATCTTTAGATAGGCACTAGAAGGGTCAATTTCTTCACGGAAGTTGGCCCTTTGTTTTCTTAGCGTGACAGGTAACAAGACACGCTCAAAAAAAACCATAGACGACAGTGTGATTGTTGACACGATGCAAGATCGATGTTTGTTCTTCCTGTCCCCTGAGTTCAGGTATTTGCCAATTTTCATGAGAAGGCTGTGCAAGCCTCGCAAATTCTTAACAATTGAATCATTGGACGGTCTTGCTCACCTCATTGGAAGGAGTGCTCTCGCCCGCACTGTTATACGATGTGACGGCAAAGTAGTACATTCGGCCGACGGTTAAACTGTTCACCGTCGATGAAGTGACGTTGCTTACCGTAATGGTTCGTGTATAGAGACGGGGGGCCTCTCCGACATAAATTTTATATCCGCTGACCGTGCCGCTGACCGCGTTCCATCTGAGGGTTGCGGAGGACGTTGCGGGAGGAGGTGACGATGGAGGTGGCGACGTGGTGGAAGGGGAGAGAACTAGTGTTACCGGGACCACTTTACTACCCCAGGTGCCTACTTTAAGCGTAATATTCGCTGTGTAGGTGCCTGCGGCAAGTCCTGCTGTATTGACGTACGCCGTAACTGTTGCTTGTTTGGTAATGGTCGTTGTGGTCGGAGATTCCCGAAGCCAGGTGGCATTGTCCGTGACGGTGAGCGTGGCAGGGGTTGAAGTACCACTGTAGACGTAGAACCACTGGCTTGCCGGGTTTGGCCCTCCTTGGACCGCATAAAATGTCCGTGATGCTCTGCTCGTCGTTACCGCCGCTATGCCTTCAGATGAGAGTCCCAGGCAAAAAATCGCTACGAGTCCAAGCACCGACCAGAAGCCTAGGGTGGTTCGATAGGTATGCGCTCTAAAAAAGTGCTTCATTAGGATCATGGCTGTTCCTCGTTGATTAATACGGACGGAGCCTCTGAACAATATTCACTCGTAAGATCCCCAGACTGAACAATCATCCCTTAAGCCTTTATGATTGAACCGGAGGGGTCATTGCCACGATTTCGTTCGAACAGAAACTTTCCGACTTACTAAATGCACGGATTGCAAAAAAATATGAGGTGTTGGGTTCGAGCCCGGTGATCGTAGCAGTTGGAGCATCGGTGGCTTGGCTTTCCCCCCGAGAACATGAATCTGATACTTCTGCAGTTGACTCTTCCGAGCTAGGCTCGTCTGAATTTTGTTCTTGTGATGCGTGCTTGCCAAAGTAGACATAGTAACCCTCTACGTTGATGTCAGGGGGTTGTTCCCATGCCAAATGCGCAATCACTCTATTTTGCGTGGGAGTCATGGTAATGACCGGGTCTGTTTCCCCATCAAAACTTACCCCCTCGGAATCAGCCTCCTGAGGACTTGGTGCAGATGGGGAGTCCATTCCTGCTTCAGCCTGTGTTGACGTGGAAAGACTAGAAATTACTGGGCCTCCTCCTCCATCCTCCGCGCAACCAGCCAATGGCATCAGGAGGAGAACGACAAGTATGCGGCGAGTCATCGAGTTATTCGATTTCAGGGAGAAGAAGCCGGCCAAAGTCATAGGCATAAGCATGAGAAAAACTCCTACCAGGAGATTGATAATGGAGCGTGGTGATACTGACCTAGCGTCAGAATTGGAAGAATCACCGCGAGCATTGTCACGTTCTGAAAAGATAGGATCAGCAAAAGTGATGCCTAGAGACAATGATCGAGGATGTTGATTTTTAAATGATTTGTGTGGTTAGTCGAGACTTGAGGGTGTAGAGCGTGAAGGGTTCGACCTTCAGAAAGGTCATGATGAGCCAAGATATTATGAGAACTACTTCTGGCTTCTTCTCGTCCGTCGCGCAGTAATCAAAGAATTGATCATGAGATGAACATGTAATACGCACATTTTGAATGTGTTGTCCTTTTCGGGGGAGATATCTATCTCTGTAATGGTCAATAGATGCTCTTACTCACCTCGTTGGAGGGTGTGCTCTCGCCGGCACTGTTATAAGCCGTGACGGTGAAATAGTACGTTGTGCGAGCCGTCAAACTATCAACAACATAGGATGTGGCGTTACCGACCGTAATGGTTCTTGTATAGAGGCCCGAAGCCGTTCCTATGTACACTTTGTAGCCGTCTAAGGTTGGATCAACAACAGGAGTCCACGCGAGGGTGGCCGTTGTGGTTGCTGGTGGTGGTGGAGAGGAAGGTGACACAATCAACGTCACAGGAACTTTCGTGGTCGTTCGCGTTCCTACCTTGATGGTGATCATGCCAGTATAAGTGCCTGCTGCTAGCCCGTTTGCATTCACTGCTACCGTAAGCGGTGCCGTTGTTGTCATGACTGTTGTTGCTGGAGAAACCGTAAGCCAGGAAGCGTTGTCGGAGCTGGCCAACCTAGTCTGATTTGTACGCTTCCTATAGACAGATAGCGTTTGGTCGGACGGGTTTGTGGAATTTTGAGCAACTGTAAACGTCAGAGAGCCCTGGCTAGTGGTAAGTGCCAAGCATTCGGAGGATAACCCAAGTCCAATGAGAACCGCGATGATAAGAATTTTCCAGAGCGATATAGTGGTTGAAGAATGACCCGTAGAATGAAACTCTGTTGTTTGCTGAGTGTGTCCCATGAAAATACCTCGTGGGAGTGGGTGCCGTTCTTCTCCGCGGCTGTCTTCATACTGGTTCGCACATTAGACTGCATTGAGATAGCAGCAGCAAAATAAGTGCCTGGCTAGAAATTACCTGCTATTCGTTAATTCATCTGAAGTTGTGAGGGTTTTACTACTGGATAAAAGCTCAGTAATTGTTCCGATAGGTATCATGCGCATCAAATTTGTGCGTGATGCTCGTTGAGCATGCCATCGGACGAGGTCTTCAGCACGCTAGTACCTTGTGCCTGTCAAAGATTGCAAAATCCTACACATGCAGTCTTTTCTCCCGTAATATTTATTTGGTTGTGACAGCAAGTTGTCTCAGCTTATAAAAAGTGGGAGATCGAGCATGCCGGCTGTTCGGATTGTGACACAAGAGGAAGTGCCGTATGTCCCTGTCACAAGCACGGAGATTTCTCCCAGGAGGGTCTGGATCTACATCGGAGTGATTATGATGTCGCTTGTCGTAATTGGTACATGGTTGGTTTGGTTCTCGGCGGTTATTCAGAGAAATTTCCAAGAAGAAGATATTCGCGCTGCGTGCCGGCGAGCTATGCCGGAGACGGTCGATCGATGTTTCGATACAGTGGTGATTCAGCGAGGAGGAATACGTCGGTGACGGAGGCGCAACGGGCTCATACCAAGATTTGTTCAGCAATCACTTGTCTACTGCTGATGGTGTTGTCCGCTCCGAGCTGGGGGCAGGAGTCTGAATCGCCAATACGACCGCGAGTAGAGGTATCGCTGAAATCATGGTTATTCACCGCCGGCGAAACCCAATGGAGCCACGATGCCTCTCGGCTTGATCCTACGCTGGGTGATCCAACGTCGAAATTAACATATAAGGATACCGACACCCACCTTGTTGGACTTGGCGCAAAAATCCATCTCAATCGTCGATTGTTCCTAGATGGAGAATTCGCTTTTTCCGTTGATTTTGACCGTGGGTCGTTGCGCGATGATGATTATTTTTCCGGCCAACGGTTGTTTTCTCGCACCAGCAGTGCGGTCACGGGGAAGGGGACATGGTATGTGAGTGGAAGCGTAGGGTATCGAGCGATGGAGTTTCAAGAGAATCGCGGGCATCTTGATGTGCTCGGAGGATTCCAATATTGGCGGTCGACGTATGAAGCAACGGGCGTGAATTTTCTCGTGTGCGATTCTTCTCTGTTCGCCTGTACCCCATCAACGTTCCCAGCGGTCAAGAATACGACCCATTGGATGACTCCGGTACAGATCGGTGGGCAACTCGAATATCGAATCACTCCACGCATAAGCGCCAATGTGAAGATGGTATTTTCACCCGTCAGTGTTGTGTGGAATGAGGACATTCATTTTCAGCGGAGTGATTTAGCGCAGGACCCGAGTTTCTCGATGTGGGGAGTCGGAATAGGTGGAACGGTCGAACCGACTCTTAAGATTATGCTGACTCGTCATCTTGCGCTCATGGGAGGCTATCGGGTCATGTGGAACCGAACGTACTACGGTCGATGGGAAGTTCATGGGCTTGGGACCGGTTCTGAAATAGCGCCGCTTACCGAATTCCAAACCATCCGCCATGGGGCCATCGTCGGACTGACGGGTTCTTTTTAGATGAACTCAGAGGGTGAATACACTATCGTCTCGGGCGTCCTGAAGGCAGAGTCTCCTCTTCATACTCAAGAAAAAGGTGTTTGGCTTCTGGGTGGAGTTGGTTGGGGTGTCCATGGGGAATTCCCAACGTGTTGAACAGCGGTACCAATTTTCCATTCGGATGCAGATAGCCGGCTCTGAGGGGCACCGTGCGTTTGCTATGGCGTACAAGCCTGCAGGTAGTGGATCGGATTGACGTCAGCCAATCGGCGATGTCTTGCGGATTACCGATCGAGGCAGAGAGCAAGAGAAGCCGAGCCTGTGCGGGGCAGAAGATAATCGTTTCTTCCCACACCACGCCTCGTTCGGGATCAGCAAGGTATTGCGATTCATCCAGAATGACGAGCCCCAACGTATCCAACCTCACGTCGATTTCGCCGCTGGCGGCATCATAGAGCAGGTTGCGGAGAATTTCCGTGGTCATGATGAGCAACGGTGCATGCCCGTTTTCTTGACGGTCACCGGTCAAGATTCCGACATTATCGGCACCGAAGATTCGAGAAAACTCCGTGTATTTCGTGTTGGACAAGGCCTTGAGCGGTGAGGTGTAAATGACACTGCGATTGTCTTCCATGGCTCGACGAGCCGCTTCGACGGCCACATAAGTCTTGCCGCTGCCAGTGGGGACGCTGATCACGACATCGGTGTCATTCAGTGTGGACAACGCCTCGCTCTGCCAGGGATCCGGCACAAACGGCTGCGGAGCAGGAACGCCGAGGCCTTCCAGCCAGGCCGATAGTGAAACGGCAGTTTCATCAGATGCCGGCTCAGCTCCCCGTGACGAGGCTTTCTTAGGGGCGATCGCTGCGGGACGATGAATGCGCGGCGACTTGGATTCCGATCGAGGGTGCTGTTCCCCGATCAAGGCCTGCAGATCAGATTCGAACCCCGCCCGGTTATGACTTGAGTGTTGCAAGAGCAGCTCGATCAGGCGCCGCTTGCCGGTGCGAAAATGCCGATGGACGCGCCCTCGGGCCAAGCGGTGAAGCAGTGCGACAGGTTGTCGGGCAAGCAGTTGTTCAAGCTCGTCGGTCGTCATATCTGTCCCGTACGGTGTGAGAATAGCGCTTCAGAAATGATGTGTACGGTCTTCATTTAGGGTAATTCCTCCAGCACGCCTCGTCGGATCAAGGTGATTGCCTGTGACGCGGACTCAGCAAGGCCGGGATGCGTAGATTTTAATGCCTGCACTTGTGAGAGAAACTCCAATGTTCTGGCCAGCAGTCGGTAGATGTCGCCTTCTGCCATGGTGGTTAAGCGACAGAGTCCGATCCATGTCAAGGTGGGATCGGCGACCCAGCGCTCAACTAAGGCTGCCACATCAGCGCGGAGAAGAGGAGGATCTTCGTAAGGAGCTAAGCTCTCCGCCAACTTGCGCACCTGCCCGAGTAGGGAACTCAGCCCCGTACTGATGCGTGGAAATGCTCCAGGGCGATCATCGTCATGGGCCAGACTGGCCAAGATGCCGGCAAGCAGGGATGGGTCCCCTCCGGTAAAGGCTTCGGCACGGATCAGTTCGGTGATCAACAGCGAATGATCGATTCGGATCAGCCGCGCCCATTCCCCTTCGGACGTCAATTGTGTGGTCAGCGTGAGATACCCGAACTTCTGCAGGACTTCCACGCGCTCTTGAAAACGATGCCACAAGCTGGTCCGTAGCGCTTGGATTGATTTTGTATGGCGCTGTTGCTCCTGGCGAAGCCGCGATGCGGTCGTGAAGTCTTTCTGGCAGGCCGATCGCGATGGGCATGTGGGGCAGGGGAAGTCGCCCAACGATTGGACGACAGCATCGGGCAGGGGTTCGACATCGGTGGATACCAGGATGGGCAACACCGGCACACGCGACGGAAGATCTTCCAGCTGATGGCTGAGTCGATCGAATGTTTCCGTGGAACACCAGGGATACGTCGGCGTCTCCGCGCAGTCGTATGTGCGGTCGAACACCTCTTTCACGCTGGTGACGGGGCATTCGGTGACGGCACTCTCAGATCGTAAGATGGTGAGCATGGAATTCTTTTGCCCCTTGCTCCGATATTGCCGGAGCACAATCCCGCGCCCCCTGCCGAGTCCGACGACACGCCCCGGTGTCAAAAACGGCAGCCGAGCTGTAATCTCCGGCGATTCTTCCCGATGGGTCTGATGCCGTGTGTGGCGGTGTCGTCGCGCATGGTCGAAGGTATGCCATTGGGTGATCCAGTCCGTGCAGACGCGCGGGCCGAACGGTTCCATTTGCACATGAAGCGCGTCGAGTTTTTGCTCGAGGAGTTCAGCACGCTGGTTCAGCTGAAATTGTGCGAAACTCTTCGCCAGAATTCCTTGAATGTGTTCATGGGGATGGGCTTTCAGGAGATTCAAGACCATCGGGTAGCTAATGGTAAACTGGCTGTGGATGGCTTCCGGTTGTCCGGTGAACCCTTTAGTCAGAACCGTCAGGTCGATATAGGGAGAAGGCGTTACGATTGCAAACCCAACGTGATCTTTTCCCCGACGGCCGGCTCGCCCGGAGATTTGCTGGACCTCGCCGATGGTCAGGTCGGTGAAGTCGCGGGACTTGCGGATGCTGGATTGCGTGATCACCACCGTGCGGGCAGGGAAATCGACACCCGCCGCTAAAGTCGTCGTGGCAAAGACCGCATCGAGCAGACCTTGTCGCATCAGTTCTTCGATCGCGATTTTCCATGTCGGCAGATGCCCGGCATGATGGGCCGCGACTCCGATCCGTTGCACAATGGGAATCAACGGGTGTTCGGTAATGCTGGGGTGCTGCGCCGTAATGCGTTCAAGGGCGAGAGCGATCGCTTCCTGCCGTGTCGGAGGGAGTACAAGATCGATGTGGTTAAAGACCTCCATGGCTTCGTCACAGGCTCGACGTGAGGTGAGAAAGACGATGGCTGGCGTGAGATGCTTCTGACGGAGTGCGGCAACGAGATCAACCGGATGGATCGACGGCGGCATGCAGTTTCATTCCCTTTGAGATGACCACGAGGCCTGATTCCGTGATGGTAAACCGTTGCGCATCGGCCTCTCGATTGTACCCGATTTCGGTATGAGGAGGGATGGTGACATCCTTATCGATGATGGCGCGTTTGATGCGGCTGTGTGAGCCGATCGTCACGTTTCCCATGATAATCGAATCACGGACATCCGCGTGGTCTTGCACATGGACATTCGGGGACAAGACCGAATTCTGTACCCGTCCACCCGAAACAATGCAGCCACCGCAGACGATCGAGTCGAGGGCAACCCCCATTCGTCCTCCTTGAAAATCCTGGGCGAAGACAAACTTGGCCGGTGGAAATTGTCCTTGATAGGTTCGGATCGACCAATCAGGGTCGTACAGATTGAATTGAGGGTCGACGGCGACTAAATCCATATTGGCTTCCCAATATGCGTCGAGCGTCCCGATATCGCGCCAATACTTGACGGCCTTTTTGTTGGCATCTTGAAATTTGAAAGCGTAGACGCGTCCTTGTTCGATCATCCTGGGGATGATGTTTTTCCCGAAGTCGTGCGCACTGCCTTCGCGTGCATCCGCGATCAGATGTTCGCGGATCGCCTTGGTACGGAACAGATAAATGCCCATCGACGCAAATGCATGGGCCGGATCGTTGGGGAGCGGAATGGGATTGGCCGGCTTTTCATCGAAACGGGTAATCCGATAGTTTTCATCGATGGCGATGACTCCGAAGCGCGTGGCCTCTTGGACGGGAATGTCGATGGCGCCGACGACCGCATCCGCGCTTTTGGCGATGAGCCAGTGATACATCTCCGCATAATTCATCTTGTAAATATGATCGCCGGCAAGGATCAGCAGGAACTCCGGCTGTTCCCCATCGATCAGGAAGAGGTTCTGATACACGGCGTCGGCGGTGCCGCGGTACCAATCTTCGCTGATACGTTGCTGCGGAGGAATGGACGCGATGTATTCACCGAGTTCCGCATTGAGAATATTCCACCCGGTTCGGATGTGGCGATCGAGCGAATGTGATTTGTACTGAATGAGGACGGCGATCTTGCGAAGTCCTGAGTTCAGGCAGTTGCTCAGGGTAAAATCAATGATGCGATACTTGCCCCCAAAGGGAACCGCCGGCTTGGCACGTTGATCCGTGAGCGGAAACAAGCGCTCGCCTTTCCCGCCCGCCAAGATCATCGTGAAAATATTTTTCATCAATCGGATTCTAGCAGGACCGTCAGAAAATAGAAAGGAAGCGGAATCGTTGACTTCCCCTTCCATGCGGATAATACTAGCTGACGAAATGCTGAACGATGCAGCCCGGGTCGGTCGATCACGAACAAAGGAGTAAGCATGAAGCGAGATGTAGTTATGGCGGCTCTCCCGCGGGTTGGGCCCAGGCGTGTCACGAAGCTTGTGGAGAAATCCTCGGCCTCAACGCGTACGATGGCCTGGCGTCTGGAAAAGCTGGAGGGACAGATCCAGAAGTTGTCCGAGCTGGTTCGGGACCATGCTGAGGATATGGATCGGCTGGTTCGTATCGTCGCTGAAAATCAGGATATGGTTCGCCGGCAGTTGCTTCGAAAACATCACGAAAAAATTCGAGTAAGAAAGCATCTTCGCGAGATCGCCCCCAGATCGGTGTAGCGCGTTGATCATATTAGACGAAGTCACGCCGGTATAGGCCGTCTACGTTCCGATTCACCCTCGGTCGAGTCGTGACTGCCTCAATCCCTACGTCGTCACGTCCATGAACCCTTTCAGGTACACTATAAAAAAAGCGGAATGCGTGCGTCTTTGCCTATGAGTCGAGCATGGTGTCGTGGACGTATAGTTCAACGGCTGTGTGTAACCGCTCTCTGCCTCATAATTATCAACAGCGCGAATGTCCATGGCGACGTGTTGGCGATAGAGCCAACGACGAATGCACCTTCCGATCGCGCGTCGTCGAGTATCCTCACCTCGACGACGACGCTACGTATAAGTCTGGAGGAGACGATCGCTCTGTTCCTTCGGCAGAACCTTGATCTCTTGATCGCGAAATATGGGATTGAGTTCAGTAAAGGGCAACAGATTACCGCCCGATTGTTTCCCAACCCTGTCGGTTCTCTGGGAATGGTGAGCTCGCCCGTCCAGGGCCGCACGCTGGGAAGCAGCGGGCAAGTCTTCCCTCAGATCCAGCAGTTATTTGAGTTGGCCGGGAAGCGAGGGTATCGAATCGAGAGCGCTGACTTTGGGCTTCAGTCTGCGGAAGCCGCTTTTGAAGATGCCGTTCGGCAGCTGAGCCTCGCCGTCAAAGACGCCTACTACCGGACTCAACTGGGCCGGAGACACCTGGCGCTGGCAGAAGAAAATAGGGATCGCTTTTCGAGGATTCTTGAGGTCAATGCGATTCGATTCAAGAAGGGATACATTGCCGAGGTCGATTTGATCCGTATCCGACTGCAGTTGATTGATTTCCAGTCTCAGGTGATTCAAGCCATTCAGGAGGCGCAATCGGCCCGGTCGGATCTGCGGCAACTGTTAGGACTTTCTCCGACCACCGAATTAGAGCTCATCACTGAACTGGAATATCGGCGGGTAGATCCCGATCTGGCCAAGCTGCGTGCTGTGGCGCTCGATGCGCGTCCCGATGTTCGCGCGAAGCGGCTGATGCTGTCGCAGCGCGAGGCTGAATTGAAGCTTGCCAAGGCCTACCGGATTCCAGATGTCACCATCGGTGCAGGCTATGCCATCCAAGGTTCGAATGGACCCGACAACTCTCATCAGATGGCTTTCAGTCTTGGCGTGCCGCTCCCATTGTTCAATCGCAATCAGGGCGGTATCATGCAGGCGGAGGCGGCGATGCAGGTGGCGGGGGCGGATCTCGGCAAGGCCCTGAATCTGGTCGACAATCAAGTGGATGTCGCGTATCGCAATGTACTGGAAAGCCGCCGCTTAGTGGAGGCGTTCCTGGGAGGGGTCCTCGATGATGCCCGTGCGACGTTTACGATCGCCGAACGAGCCTATGAGCGAGGTGGTGTGACACTCATTGATCTGCTTGATGCTGCGCGGACATCGCGAACCATTCAGCAAAGCTATATTGAAGCCTTGTTCAATTATCAGCGCAATGTCATTCAGTTAGAAAGTGCCGTTGGGCAGGATATCTCGTCATGAGACACAGATCCGTCCCTGAGGGCACGAGACCGATTTCTTGATGAAAGACGTTCTGAAGCGTTTTCCTACGTGCGTGCCCGGGCTTCTCTCGATGTTCGCATCAATCGTGCTCCTGTTCTCTGTTCTCGCCTGCGGCCAGAGTGAGCAATCTTCAAAACCAGAGGTAACTGGACAGCCGAGGTCCAGAAGCACCGCACCGGTGGAATTGAGTCAGCGAATCGAAACCATGGTCGTTGAGCTGAGCGCTTCACGGCAAGGATTGATTCTCTCAGGCAAGATCGCCTACGGCGAAGACAAGTATTCGCGTGTCTCGTCACCGTTACAAGGGCGAGTGATAGAAGTCAGGGCTCGTCTGGGAGGTCGCGTGAAGGCGGGAGACGTGCTGCTTATCGTTGATAGCCCTGACATTGCACAGGCGTACTCAGAATATGTCACGGAAGATTCTGATCTGCATTATGCGGCCAGGGCGTATGATTTAGCTAAAGATCTCTATGAAACTCGAGCGCTGGCGTTGAAGGATTTGAAACAGGCTGAGAACGAATTAGTGAAGGCTCGGGCGGAGTTTCGCCGCGCAAAAGAACGGCTGATTTCGTTCAGGGTCGCGCCGGAAGAGTTGAATAAGCCGCTGGATAAGCAGCAGATCACCTCTCGATTTGAGATGAAGAGTCCTCTCACAGGGATTGTGGTGGAACGGACCGTGACTCCCGGACAGTCAGTGACCGGAGATCCTGATCATGTGCTCTTTACGGTCGCTGACTTGGATGTCCTTCAGGTCGTGGCTGACGTGTATGAACGTGATCTGTCATTGGTGCAAGAGGGACAGTCGGCAGTCGTGAAGGTCGAGGCCTATCCCGACAGTGAGTTCCCTGCCGTGGTGACGGTCGTAGAAGATATCGTGGATCCTGCGACCAGGACAATCAAGGTTCGAGCTCGGGTCGAGAACGAGTCGCACAAGTTGAAGCCGGACATGTTCGCTCGCCTGCAACTTGATGTCAGCAGCCAGACGAAAATGTTGACGGTTCCGCGTGAGGCAGTGCTGGAGGTCGACGGCAAACAGTTCGTGTATGTTGTGGAACCTGAGAACCGCTATGTGAAACGGGAAGTCAAAATTGCCAATGTATCCCCAGGCCTGGCGCGCGTCGTTGAGGGACTGAAAGCAGGTGAGCGGATCGTGACCAAGGGGGCTGTCTTGATCAAGAGTCAAGAGACGCAGGGTGCCTAACCGATCGTTTTCTGTATCCGCTGTCACGGTGAAGGATCACCTCTACATGAGCACGCATGATCACCAGACTCGTTGAGGTCTCCCTCATCCAACGGTTCCTGGTCTGCGTGCTCGGATGTGTGCTGTTATTCGGCGGTCTCTACGCGTTTCATCTTCTGAACATCGTGGCCTATCCGGACCCGTCTCCTCCGATGGTGGAGCTGATCACCCAGTTCCCCGGGTATTCAGCGGAGGAAATCGAACGGCAGATTACGATTCCGATCGAGGTGGGGTTGAGTGGAATTCCGGGACTCACGGATATTCGATCGCTGTCGATTTTCGGCCTCAGCGACGTCAAAGTGTATTTTGACTTCGACAGCGATCTCTTTCGGGATCGTCAAGAAATTCTGAACCGTCTTAACGCGGTGCAGCTGCCGCAAGGCGTGCAGCCGATCCTGTCACCGTGGTGGGCGATCGCCGAGATCTATCGGTATGAGCTGAGCGGCCGGAATACAAGCCTGACGGATTTGAAAACCTTACAAGACTGGAAGATCCGCCGGGCATTCAAACGTGTGCCTGGCGTCGTCGACGTCACGACC
>CABVRR010000001.1:46287-60296 GCA_902500705.1 uncultured Nitrospira sp. | reverse complement strand
ACGACCAAGGAATATCATGTCGATGTCGATCCGGAAAAGCTCCTCAGCTACGGCGTCAATCTTTCGCAGGTTATGACGGCATTGTCGAACAGCAATGCCAACGTCGGTGGAAACTATTTATCGATCGGCGCGCAAAGCTACAACATTCGTGGACTGGGGCTGATCAATAATCTGGACGACATTGAAAATGTGATGGTGGCGGAGAAAAATGGGACGCCGATCTTCATCAAGACCTTGGGGAAAGTGACGGTCGGGCATCGTGTCCGTCTTGGCAAAGTCGGTATCGACGACCGCGATGATGTGGTGGAAGGCGTCGTGCTGCTTCAGCGTGGTGCGCAGGCGTTACGAGTCCTCGATACAGTCAGAGCCAAGGTCGATGAGCTCAATCACGGGAAATTACCCGAAGGGATCACCGTCAAAACATTCTACGATCGGACCGCGCTGATTCACACGACGGTGGAGACCGTTACCGATATTCTCATCAGCGGCATGGTGCTCGTGTTTGTCGTGCTCTTCGTGTTTTTGGGACATTTCCGCGCGGCCGTTATCGTGGCGCTGACTATTCCGCTGTCGTTGCTCTTCACGTTCACGATGATGGTCGTCGTCGGCCAGTCGGCCAATATGATTTCCTTGGGGGCGATCGATTTCGGCATCATTGCGGACGCGACGTTGGTGATGGTCGAAAGCATCGTGTTTCAGTTGGCGCACAGCAAGACGCCCGGGCTTACGATTCACCAACACATTCTTCGTGCGGCCCGCGAGGTCGGACGACCTATTTTCTTTTCGACTGCGATCATTGTCGTTGCGTTTATCCCGCTTTTCACGATGACCGGAGTTCCCGGAAAGATTTTTGCACCCATGTCCGTCACCTATGGGTTTGCGCTGGTGGGAGCCCTGTTGATGGCATGTACGCTCGCGCCGGTGCTGTGTTCCTTTCTTCTGCGCGCACCGATCAGAGAGGCCGATACGGCTTTGGTCGGCGTCGTGCGTCGAGCCTATCTCAAGCTTGTCGCATGGGCGCTGGATCGTCGAGCCCTGGTCGTCGGGGTTTCGACCGGCCTGGTAGCACTGGCTTTTGTCGCGTTGCAATCGCTAGGCGGTGAGTTCATGCCTGCGTTGGAGGAAGGAAATTTGTGGGTTCGCGCCACGATGCCGGTCGATATTTCCTTTGATCAAGCCGATCGATTGACCAACGATATTCGTCGGATGTTCAAGGAATCGCCTGAAGTGGAAACGGTGGTGTCTCAACTCGGACGGCCGGACGACGGGACGGACCCCACTAGTTTTTTTAATGGAGAATTCTTGGCCAATCTGAAGCCCGCCTCGGCATGGCGTCGAGGTTTGAATAAAGAGGGCCTGATCAATGAAATCGAACATCGCTTGAAAACCATCCCGGGTGTCATTTTTAACTTTTCCCAGGTCATCGAAGACAACGTCGAAGAAGCGATGTCGGGCGTGAAGGGGGAAAACTCGGTCAAGCTGTTTGGGACCGATCTGAAGGTGATGGAGACCAAGGCGCTGGAGATTGAAGCAGTGATGAAGGACGTGCCCGGTGTGAGAGATTTGGGGATTTTTCGGCTGATCGGCCAACCGAATCTCCTGATTCAAATTAATCGAGAAGCCAGCGCTCGATATGGGTTGAGAGTCTCCGACGTGAATGCCGTCGTGCAAGCGGCGATCGGCGGTCAGGCGGTGACGCAGGTGTATGAGGGCGAGAAGCTGTTCGACCTCGTCGTCAGATTTCTGCCGGAGTATCGGCAAGACGTGGAATCGATCGGCAACATCTTGGTGAGCACGCCGGATGGGGCACGCATTCCGCTCAAGCAAGTAGCCACCATCACCATGCAAACGGGAGCCTTCATCATTTATCGCGAGAACAACGAGCGGTATATCCCGATCAAATTCAGCGTGCGGGATCGAGATCTTCAGAGTACCGTGGAAGAGTCTCAAGCGAAATTGGCGCAACAGATCACGCTGCCGGAGGGGTATCGCATGGAATGGGCAGGACAGTATGATCAGCTGAAGGAGGAGCAGCAGCGGTTAGCCAAGATCGTTCCCGTGAGCCTGGCCATCATTCTCTTCTTGCTCTATACCACATTCGACTCATTCAAGAATGCCGTGCTGGTGCTGATCGCTGTCCCGTTTGCGTTGGTGGGCGGTGTGTTGGCACTGTTCATCACCCATACGCATTTCAGTATTTCTGCGGCAGTTGGTATGATTTCGACGTTGGGTGTCACCATATTGGGCGGAGTCTTATTAATCTCCCGTATTGAAGAGTTTCGGCGAACCGGGCTTGGCGTGCGGCAGGCTGTGATGCAGGGTGCGGATGTACAGATGCGTCCCATTCTGATGGCGACCTTGGGCGCGGCCATCGGACTTCTTCCTGCTTCTCTTGCGACCGGTATTGGGGCACAGGCACAGAAACCGTTGGCTTGTGTGGCGGTCGGAGGAATGTTGACGGCAGCCTGTTTGATTCTCGTAGTGTTGCCTGTTCTATACGAAATCGTTCATCGTCATGATGGATTTGAAAAGAACCCGGTAGAATAGGGAGCTTTCTACTCTCTATACCCGAATGAAAGGAGTTCTCTCGTCGTGAACCTCTCGTACACAATTCGAATTGCGCTCATGGTAGTGGTTAGTCTGATGGGGGAAACGGAACGGTCGTCTGCCTGGGACGATTCATGGTCCCCAATCAGGAAGGTCCAAGTTCCTTATGAAGCACCGCCGACAAATCAGGATGTCCCGGATGTCTCGATTCCTCCCAATAAGAACCCGCTCAGTGATGAAGAACTGAAACGAGCAGAAGCCTTGCTGCCGTTGCTCGAAGGCAAACAGGAATTCTGGGCCATGGGAGAATTTGTCCATTTGGGAGAACCGTCTGTTCCTGTCCTTGTTCAGGCGTTGACCATGACGAGTCCACGGATTCGGTACAATGCCATCGAGACGTTGCTGATGATGCGGGGCGTCGCCGGAGTGCCGGCTCTTGTCGCTGCGGCGAAAGAGCCCGGCGAACTTCCTCGGGTGCGGGAACATGCCCTGAGGGTCGCCGTTCGCCTGGATTCGACGAAAGCGCCGGAGGCGATCGAAGTCATGGCGCAGGATCCAAGCCCATCCGTCAGAAAAGCAGCGGCATTCGAAGCGCGGTATGTTCGTCAGAAGACCGTCATTCCCTTCTTGATTCCCATGATAAGCGACGACGAGCGCTTTGTGGCGCTGTCGGCTCTGCAGTCGCTCTGGATTCTGACGCGCCATGAGACCGAGTTTCACGATTGGGACACGTCGACGAAACAGGATCGTGCGGCATGGTCGAGCGAATGGACCGAGTGGTGGGACGCCAACAAGGAGATCTTTGAGATTCCTGAACCGCCGCGGCCGAAGCGGAGATTGTAACGATGAGCCGGAGCCGTTGCGGGCGAAGAGAGTCCTGTGTTACGAATAGAAGGATATGAAACTCAAAAGTGGAACCATGCTGAAGATCGCCAAGCTGGGGAATCCGATTCTTCGAAAAGTCGCCGCTCCGATCGATCCGCGTGAGATCAAATCGTCGGAAATCCAGCGGTTGATCGATGACTTGTTTGAAACAATGTATGACGAGCCCGGCATTGGGTTGGCTGCCCCACAGGTCTCACGTTCGGTTCAACTCGTTGTCATGGGCTGTAAGGGGGACGGTGGATTTCCTGAGACCGTCCTGATCAATCCGTCGATTGTGTATTATGGACCTGAGCAAGTTGAAAATTGGGAAGGTTGCTTGAGTGTGGATGGATTGAGGGGCAAAGTCACCAGGCCTTCGCTGGTGCGGGTCAAGGGATTGGATCGAAAGGGTAAGCTGTTGGACTTTGAGGCGACGGGGCTGTATGCCGTCTGTATCCAGCACGAACTTGATCACTTGATCGGCAAAGTCTTTCTCGATCGCATGACGGATATGTCCACCCTCACGCAGCTGGACGAATTCGGGCAGTATTGGCAGAAGGAACCGACGAACGTCATTTGATGCCTGCCTATCTAAACCGCTTGTGAAGCCGCTTTTTCGTGTTCTGCAATATCTTGGCCCTCACCGTGCGCTGGCGGTCGCCACGCTCGTGTGTGCTGCGTGTGCAACGGCGATGGAGCTGGTGCCTCCCTGGGTCGTCAAAATCATCATCGATGATGTGATTCAGGCGAAGCAGGTGGCATTGCTGCCCTGGGTGATCGGCCTCCTGGTGGGCGCCTATGTGCTCAAAAACCTGTTTGCTTCGCTCCGGATTCGATTGAATAATCAGCTGGAACAGACGGTCGTTCACGATCTTCGCCGCCATATCTTTTCCGCCCTGCAACGTCTGTCCATCACCTATTTTGAGAATCGTTCGACAGGGGAGATCATGTCTCGGGTCACCAACGATACCGAGCATGTGGAGCGGATCTTCATCGACGGGCTCGAAGGAATGCTGACGGCGTCGTTGACGCTGCTTGGGATTACGGGACTCTTGTTCATGCTCAATTGGAAGTTGGCGGCGCTTGCGCTTCTGCCGATTCCAATCCTTGCGTTGTCTGCGAGTTGGTTTACCTCGAAGGTCCATGGGTACTATCGAGAGACCCGTCAGAGTGCCGCCGAACTGAACGGCTATCTGCAAGATGCTTTGTCAGGAATCAGGGAGACGATGGGGTTCGGCCACCAGGGGCATGAGCAAGCCCGTTTCGACCGGCTGAGCCAGGCCTATAGTGAAAAGAACCTTAAGGCCATGGTCCTGTGGTCGATCTATTCGCCGGGAATGATTTTGGTCGCCGCCCTTGGGACCGTTGTGATCCTCTGGTACGGCGCAGGGGAAGTCATGGAGGGGCGTCTCACACTTGGTGAGTTGGTCTTGTTTCTGTCCTACCTGGCGATGTTTTATGTCCCCATCAATCAGATCCATTCGGTCAATCACATGTTGCAGCATGCGTTGGCGGCGAGCGAACGGGTCTTTGATGTGCTGGATACGATTCCTGAAGTAGCCGATCGTCCGCATGCCGTTGCTCCGATCCATCGCGCCCATGGCGCCGTTCGATTCGATCAGGTCCAGTTTTACTATCGACCTGATGTTCCGGTCCTGAAAGGATTTTCCGCAACCATATCGGCAGGAGAGCGTGTGGCACTGGTTGGAATGAGCGGAGCAGGGAAAAGCACGCTCTTGAAGCTGTTGATGCGGTTTTACGATGTTACAGACGGAGCGATCTCTCTCGATGAGAATGATATCCGCGACCTGCCGATTGCCTATCTCCGGCAGCAGATCGGATTTGTGCAGCAGGAGCCGTTCTTATTCAACGGCACCGTTCGGGAGAATTTGTTGTACGGCGATTTGCAGGCAGACCAGACTCGGCTGGAAGCGGCAGCACGCGCGGCTCGAGCACATGAGTTTATCATGGCATTGCCTGAAGGGTATGACACCTGGATCGGCGAACGAGGTGTCAAATTGTCGGTTGGACAAAAACAGCGCGTGTCGATCGCGCGGGTGCTGTTGAAAGATCCCCCCATCGTCATTTTTGATGAAGCCACTTCTAACATTGATACGGAGACCGAGGTGAAAATCCGTGAAGCGTTGGCCGAACTCACGATGGGGCGAACCACGTTCATCATTGCCCATCGATTGTCCACGCTTCACGATGTGGATCGGATTGTGGTCCTCGACCAAGGGCGATTAGTAGAAGAAGGTCGCCACCATGAGTTACTCAGTCGAGGAGGCATCTATACCGGTCTGTACGAAGCGCAGTTCCAGGTGTAGCCTGATGTACAGGTAAGGTTACGGCTCAGATTGAGCTGACGAGTTCCGCTTGTTCACCCTCAGCTTGAGACCTCACCATGTTGCCGATGCGACGGGGAGCTCGGTATACTGCCGATAACGGAATCAGAAGGAACGATCCATGGTGCTGGTATACGAGAGTGATCCTCTGGACGATGAACATGCGCGAGGGCGCTTCTATCACGTCTGCAGGGGAAAAATTGACCGCGCTCCCTTGAATGTCCCGGAGCCGGATCATCCCTATGAGTGCCCACAGTGTGGGATTGATCTCGAAGCCGAAGATTTTTTCATAGCCCTTCAGAAAGGATCGGTATAAGCCACATGGCCACAAGTGCAGGGAGAAAAACCGTAGGCGTATCGCGCGGATTGATGATGCTGTGCGATACCTGCTATGCCCAAGTCATCGCGGACAAACTGACCGACGAGAAAAACTTTGTAGCGGACGCAGATACCCTCTTCGATACGATCTGCATGGGCTGCACCGACATCAATCGTCCTCTCATCGATGATATGGCCGGTAGCGGCGAATAACTTCTTTCCTATTGCGTCTCTTTACTCGGACAAATGAGGCTGTCTTGAAGTAATGATAGCCGGTCGATAGCAGTCGTTGCTGGTCAGCGAATGTTGCTCATCGAATGGCTATGATCCACTGCCATCCTCCTGCTGAATCGCTTGGGTTCTTTGGAAGTTGCGAGCGATATTCCTCATTGAGGGGGTGATTCTTGATCTGTAACCAAAGATCACCTTCGTCTGATGATTTTATGGCCATGTTACGGTTCATTATCGGCATGAAGTCAAAAGAAGACATGAGTCGTTCGGCAATTATGGTCCGATCTGTGTTAGTGCCGTGCGTAGAGGAGCGCCGGAGACTCGTATCAACCCGTCGAGCGGGTGGTCCAATTCTTCAATGAGAAGAACTGCTCCCGAAACTGCCAAGGCCGAGGCGAACAACGTCACCACGACAATTGAGTTGTTGGCTGTATGGACACCAAGTCCGATGAATAAGATGGAGAGCCAGAGAGTCAGCGCCAGGAGGAACGGTGGGAACGTGGCGTTTCGTTCATATCCGATGACCAGCCAGCGCATCTGTTCCAATTCATTGCTGAGTTCCAACGCGTGTGAATGGAGTGAACGCTGAGCGTCACTTTGTGGAACAAGCCCGCGAAGCATAGCCTGGAACTGTTCCATTCCAGCGAGTCTCTCCGGGGCCGTGAGCGCTGTCTGTGTGGAGCCTTGCTCAGTAAAGATCATGTCAATAATTGAGGCAATGGTATGACGGAGCGATGTGCGGGTCTCTTTTGCTTCAGGTCCGTAATTGGCTAAGGCGCGGTCGAGGAGTACGACCTTAGCGGCGCTCTGCGCCACTTCATCGTTAATACTGTTGAAGGAGTCTTTTGCCGACGAAATGAGCAGGCTCAACACCATCGCCACTAACGCCGTGATCAAGCTCGTGCTCATCGTGACCACGCGCATGGAATCTTCGGTCAGGTGATGGGCGGACAGCATGGTGCGAAGATAGCCGCCGAGCATCGCACTGCTGAAGATACAGACAAATACAATCGAGCCAATTTCCAATGGGTCCATGATTTCTTTCCAGAGGTAGAGTGGGAGGGCTTCTGTTTGCACTCAGCTGACATAAACTACCATCCCTGAGGACAGCAAGAGTATCGCTGCCACTGACGTATGATTGTTTTATGCACACATCTGAACTGCCAGTATGGAGGTTGATCGATTCGGCTAGGATGTTCTCATCCCAATCAATCGATCCTCTATTGCCGACTCGAATCCCGGTCGATTAAAAAGCTTCGTGGGGACATTCGGTCGAACCCATAGCTGACTCCAAAGATAAGCGCTGAGTCCACAGCATGCTTCCCTGGTGCTGGTGTGGAATTAAAGCGCAGATCGTACTCAAAGTTCAATGAAATGGCTCCATAGACTTTCACGCGCATACCTTGCTGTGCTTCGACGCGGATCGCACTGCGAAGAATTAGGTCCTGGATGCCATGGTGATTGTGAAAAAAGGTGACTCTTCCTCCGAACATGTCTTGGCGCCAGCCGACAAACCATCCTACCGCCGGGGAGAGCGTTGCCGAATCAGTGGTGAACTTCTCATAGACGAATCCAGGACCGGCCCCAATCGATAACGATCGAGTCAGATAGTCATAAAAGTCATACCCCAAGGCGAGGGTTGTCGTACTGCGACCCGCCAAGTTCTGAAATCGATCGGCTTCCCATAATTGTTGTGCGGAGAGGAATACCTGCCGGGTCAGCAAGTAATCATACCTCGCTGTTCCTGCACCGTTTTCAGCAGACAATTGCCCGTTGGCTTCGCCGCGATTGAAGTATCCGCTCATAATATAGCGATGCCGGTCATTGCGAAGCGTGTAGGCAACGGATAGATTCAAGGCATGCGTATTGGAATTGCCGGATGCATTGTTGCCACCGAGCGCGATATTGCCTCGCTGATATAAATTAGAGATACCGATTGCTTTGATGTCTGCGAAACCAATTGGTCCATCTGCCGATAATTCATGAAGGATAAGCCGATCTCCGTCTCGTATCCCAATCCCTTCAGGGACTTTCGTGCCTTCATGAAACGTGAGGGACAACGGTTCTGCTGGATGAATACGTTGAATTTCCATCCACCCAATGTGTATGGTTCCGGCAAAGGAGGTGGTCATTTCCAGCTGATCGTTTTCCATCGAATGAATGTGCCCGCTAACACGATCGCCGTTTTTGAGGAAGATGATATCGTCGGCCGCTTCAACAGGAGAGAGGACGCCCATCGACATCATGGATATTGCGAGTCCGAATACAAAACATGTTCTGAGTGACATCAAGCTTCTTCCGCGTCGTATGTATTTGTGTAAGAGCCGAGTGAAAGATCGTGACGACCACGCTGTGAAGGCTTTCCAAGTCCAGCGATGATTACCGTCTGTAGCTGTCGAGGTGTGGGCGCCCACGGGATTGCATGTGGTGTTCGATGTGGCTGGTTGATCGTGTAGGTCCATTGCTGCAATATGACGAGAGGATATAACCACTGCTTTTCATCACAGAAGTAATCGAGCTGATTTGCGAATAACGCATCATTACGTCCCCAGGTACGTTTTCGCGGTCTGATATCTCCCCTCAGGTCTGTTCCGGGTTGGTTCTCTGGTCAGCGTTAATGAGAAATAGTGATACGGAATCCCTATCTCCAACTTGCGTCGGGATTGGCAACAAGGATGGTTGACAGTTCTCAATACAGTGAGTGAATCATAGACAATGACCATGATTTTCCAACGAACAGGTTGCCTATGTCATCTGGTAAGTTGAGGCTGGTACCTTGATCAGCGAGAGTTGTCGACGGCGTAGGAGGCCAAGCAGAACTGCTAGGTCTGAGGCAAGAAATAAACGCTCGGTTTATTTACACTCTTTCCCGTTGAAATACATGCAAGTTGATTCGCCTGACTTCACTTTCCACGTTTTAATGAGTGGGCGCTGGCCCTCGCCCCGCATCTCAACCACGAAATCCACGAGACTGGAAACGGGTAGTTTCTCTATATGGGGTTTCGCGACCTCAGGCACTTCGATATAGAACACGCTGGCACTCGTCGAGATGAGGATCTGATTCTGCTCTGTATCGATATAAATCACCGGGCTGTAAAAGCTGCGATCCTCTGCAAATACTTGTGTGGGCAACGAAATAGCCGCACACAACAATATGAGAAAATGCGAATTGAATAGCTGTCGTATGCGCATCAGCAATGCTTTCTGTCTGAACGATAAAAAGCACATTAGTACATTCCGGGAAAGATGTGAACCGTAAAAATAGTTCAGCGGACGAGTACGTCAGCGAGGGTAACACGACCGGATTTGATCCAGTACGTTTTAATGTCCGGCTCAGAACTCATGAGCGAAACAAGAAGGTAGGCGGGAAGGGGGAGGTTGATCTTGGGCCAAATCTCTTCGTAGTCGGTGGCGATTTTGATATCAGTGACTGATGGTCTGGCCGGATCATGGGGGTGCGAGTGGTAGACGACTTGCAGGTCGAGTCCCTGGGTGCGCATATCTTTTTTGGCGGTCGAGAAATCTTGCATGTCCATGACGAACGCAATTTCCGCTCGTTCTTCCGGCGAGAGCCGCTCCAGATGCGCGGCCTTTGCCGTGTCGAACGCAGAGAGATTGTGCGCACCTTCCATCGCGACGATGTTCTTAATACGATAGAGACGGTTGACAACGCCGGTGGTCCCAGCGAGAAGCCCGCAACACTCGTACGGGGCGAGTTCTTTGGCATGGGCGATAATATCGTCGAGAATCTGTTGAGGAATGACGAGGTCGGCCACGATAGTCCGCTAGATGGTGCAGCTGACTGCGTAATCCAGACTCAAATCCTTGATCTTGGGATTTGGTCCACACAGTGGACAGGCCGGATCTTTCGGACGGTTGACCTTTCGGAACTTCATGTCGAGTGCATCGTAGATCAGCAGTTTGTCGGCGATCGTTTCGCCGATGCCGAGAATTTCTTTGATGGCTTCAGACGCCTGCAAGACACCCATCGTCCCGGCTAGGACACCGAGTACCCCGGCTTCCTGACAATTGGGAACCAAGCCTGCCGGAGGAGGCTCCGGATAGAGACAGCGGTAGCACGGATACCCTTGGTGCGGTTTGATGGCCGTCAGTTGCCCTTCGAATCGAAACATGCTGGCGGAGATCAGCGTTTTTTTGGCAAAGAAACAGGCATCGTTCACCAGGAACCGCGTCGTGAAGTTGTCCGACCCATCAAGCACGATGTCATATTGCGATAGAAGCGGGAGGATATTCTCCGCATCGACCAACTGGTGATGCGCGTTGATCGTAATCTCTGGATTGATGGCCGATAAAGTTTTCTGCCCGGACTCGACCTTTGGCTGTCCGAGAGTCACGGTCGAATGCATGATCTGGCGCTGGAGGTTTGAGAGGTCAACGACATCTCCATCAACCAGGCCGATGGTCCCAATCCCGGCAGCCGCGAGATACAAACCAGCCGGAGAACCTAGACCGCCCGCGCCGATGAGCAAAACTTTCGCGCGTTTGAGCTTGAGTTGCCCTTTGCCGCCGACATCCTGAAGAATGATATGGCGGCTATAGCGCTGAATTTCAGATTCGGACAGATCCATGATCATTCAACCACATTGAGTTCGATCGGATCGACCACGCAACCCTTTTTGCGCAATCCTTCGAGCGCACGTTCAATTTCCGCCGTCTCGCCTGAAAGCTCCACATCGGCCCACCCCGTGGCCTCCCGAACATCGGCGCGCCTGACATCTGTCACGACATTAAATTCTCGTCCGATTTGATAGATGATCGGTTCTCGAATTTTGTCTTCTGGAAAACGAATATGGAAACGTAAATGTGCCATGATTATCCCCCCGCGATCGCTGGCACGATTGAGACTTCATCGCCGGTTTTCAATGCGGTGTCTTTCCCCTTCAAGAAGCGGATGTCTTCCTCGTTGACATAGATGTTCACGAATCGGCGTAACTCGCCGCTGTCGTCGCAGAGACGTGCTTTAATACCGGGATAGGTCGCCTCCAAGGTATTGACTAGGTCCGTGATAGAACCGGCAGCGATATCAACTTCGCCTTGGTTTTTGGTCAACGGCCGTAACGGAGTCGGAATGCGGACTTTAATCATGCGTCACCACCACCATTCTTACCGAGCTTAAAAGTTTTTTCAAAGGCCACAAGGCTGGGCTGAATGCGAACCGGACGACCGACTGAATCAATGACCGCTTCTTGTGTTTTCAATCCGTTGCCGGTGATGTATGCCACCGTCACCTCATCTTTTTTGATGATCCCCTGTTTGACGAGTTTTTTAAGTACGCCGATCGTGACGCCTCCGGCCGTTTCCGCAAAAATACCCTCAGTCTGAGCCAGAAGCTGAATGCCTTCCACCACTTCTTCATCCGTCACCATATCCATAGCACCCTTGCTTTCGACCGTCGCCTTGAGGGCATAGTAGCCGTCGGCTGGATTCCCGATGGCAAGAGACTTGGCGATGGTCTTCGGCTTAACCGGCTTGAAGAAGTCACGACCGGCCTTAAAGGCTGTGGAAATTGGAGAGCACCCTTCCGCTTGGGCACCGTTGACCTTCGTCTTGACCTCATCAATGAGCCCTACGGACTTCATTTCGTGCAGCCCCTTCCAGATTTTAGTCAGGAGCGAGCCGGAGGCCATTGGAATCACGACTTGATCGGGAGTCTTCCATCCCAGTTGTTCCACGGTCTCAAAGGCCAGCGTCTTCGACCCTTCGGCGTAATAGGGGCGGATGTTGATATTCACGAATGCCCAACCATGCTCTCCGGCGATTTCACTACAGAGCCGGTTCACATCGTCGTAATTGCCTTCGATCTCGATGACGTGCGGCTTGTAAATGAGGTTCCCAAGCACTTTTGCGGCTTCGAGGTCGCCAGGGATGAACACGTAGCAATGCAGATTGGCCGACGCAGCATGTGCGGACACGGAGTTGGCCAAGTTGCCGGTTGAGGCGCAGGCCACGGTTTCAAAACCGAGCTCGCGTGCCCGAGTCAGCGCGACGGCGACGACACGATCTTTAAACGACAGGGTCGGATGATTCACGGTGTCGTTCTTGATATAGAGCTCGTCGAGCCCAAGATACGCGCCGAGGTTTTTTGCCCGGACGAGGGGAGTGAATCCTGCGTGCGGCCCCACGAAGTTCGTGCCTTCGACCGGTAAGAGGTCAAGGTAGCGCCACATGCTGTTCGGGCCGTCCTCGATCTTCTTGCGTGAAATAGCTTTCTTAATCTCGTCGTAGTTGTACTTCACCTCAAGTGGGCCGAAGCACATCTCGCAGACGTGGATCGCTTTCGTCGGATATTCTTTGCCGCACTCGCGGCACACCAGCGCTTTCATTTTGCTCATGGTCGCACCACCTTCTCACCCTTCATGCAGATGGACGCAGGGTGCATCCGGTATAGGGATCCCCATCGTCGAACAACTCAGTAATCGTCGGATGATCTCCGCAGAGCGCACAATTCAGATTTCGGCGGACTTTGATTTCTCGAAATTGGGTTTTGCTCGCATCGAAGTCGAGTAGGCGGTCTGTCAACGGTCGTCCTATTCCGAGAACAAGTTTCAGGGCTTCCGTTGCCTGAATCGTTCCGATAATGCCCGCCAAGACTCCGATCACGCCTGCCTCCTGGCAGGAGGCGACTAAGCCAGGGGGCGGCGGTGCCTTAAATACACAACGATAACAAGCCGATTTCTTTGGAATGATGGTGGTGACGCGTCCGTCGAATCGAAGAATGCCGCCATGGATCAGTGGTTTGTCGGCAAAAAAACAGGCGTCGTTGATCAGGAACTTGGCTGGAAAATTATCGACACCGTCGATCACGACATCGTAGTCACCGAAGATCTTGAGCGCATTGCCGGCCGTGAGCCGTTCTTCATACATCGACACCGATACGTCGGGGTTCAACGCCTGGATCTTTTCTTTACCCGATAGAACCTTGGGACGACCCACATCGGACGTATGGTGAAGAATTTGACGTTGGAGATTCGTCAGGTCCACCACATCGCTGTCGATCAACCCAATGGTGCCGACGCCTGCTGCGGCCAAGTACAAGGCGGCAGGGGAGCCGAGGCCACCGGCACCGACAAGAAGAATTCTGGATTTGGCGATTTTCTTCTGCCCTTTGCCGCCAACTTCAGGCAACAGAATATGCCGGCTGTAGCGGTTGATTTGTTCTTCAGTAAAGTCCATGTCAGCTCGGGATGTTGAAAATGACCTCCGGCGCTGTTCTCGGCTCGCCGGCAACCATGTTGAATATCTTCCCTCTACCTGGGTTGCTCATCAGATATTAAAATACTTTTCGATGCTGATATACCGCTCTCCAGTGTCGCATAGAATGGTCACGACATTCTTGCCGGGGCCTAGTTCATCGGCGATCTTTTGAGCGGCGAATACATTGGCGCCGGCAGAAATGCCCACCAGCAGACCTTCTTTCTTTGAGAGCTGTTTCGCCGTCTGATAGGCCTCGTCATCCGTCACCGTGAGCACACGGTCGAGAATCTTTCGATTGAGGACCCTGGGAATAAAGCCTGCGCCGATCCCTTGAATCTTATGCGGGCCTGGATCGCCACCGGATAAAACCGGTGAGGTGGCCGGCTCAACAGCGATGACGTTGATTGTTGGATTCCGTTCTTTAAAGAGTTCCCCGCATCCCGTGATGGTTCCACCGGTTCCTACGGCGGCCACAAAGGCATCGATCTT
>CABVRR010000001.1:5967-46187 GCA_902500705.1 uncultured Nitrospira sp. | reverse complement strand
GGTTCAACGATCGTTCCGCCCGGCTTGAGCTTTCCTTGACGTTCAGCCTCGTTGATCATGTTGAGGCAGATCCGGTCCTTGACGCTGCCGCCGGGGTTGAAAAACTCAACCTTCCCGTACATCGTCGCTGAACCGGGCCTTGACAGGCGGTTCAACCGGACAAGCGGAGTCTTTCCGATCAGCTCGGTGATATCCGCGTACGATGCCGTGCTCATCGCCCCCCTCCCATGTAAAAGAGAAACTCCACGTGGTCTCCTTCATTGAGATGGGTTGTGGCAAGATGGTCACGATCCAGCACTTTGTCGTTGATTTCGACGGCGACCATTTGCGGCTCGATGCTCTTTGCCTTTAATAAATCAAGGACGGTTCCGTTCTGAACCTCCTCTGACTTTCCATTGATCTTGACCTGCACGGATTCTCCCAAGTTGGCTTATAAATTAAAGAATTTTGAAAATAGCAAAGGCATGCGCTGCTTGTCAAGGTTGCGTTATTCACATGAGAGCCTGGAATAGGCAGGAGGATTCATGCCTCACCGATTCTTACCGAGTGTAGGGAGATAGTCCTGCGTGGATTGCTTGACTTTGATCCGGCTCGCCGCCACTATGCCGCCTGCAAGGATCGCAGGAAAGACCGCCAAGATGTGGAAAAAAAACTTTCTCTTTCGTGCCGAGGAATCGACTCCGTTAACCGAGTCCGAGAATGAGCTGTTTCATGATACGGAACCGGCTCTGGACAGTGCGGGCCTCGTTCTAGACAAGTTTCTCTCGGTTTGGGTACAGGGCGACGGGACGGAGGAGGCACCGTCGGTCTTTACGAGTCTGTATGTCCGAACCGCGATGCTGGACGTGAAGAAGCACATCAGCCTCCTGCAACCGCTTCAAGGACGCTCACATCAGATCAAGCAACTTCTCACGCCGGCCCAGAAGCAATTTCTCCGACAATGGCTTCAGGCACATGCGCCGCAGGCCTGGGAATCCTCCGACGACCACTTCCGTGACCTCTTTGACCTAGCATGATTTCGCCGTCGCCGTTCCACTCATCTACCTGGTGGTGCCGAGGGGTGATCCTCTGGCTCCTGACGGCGGTTCTGCTTGGACCGAGCGGTGCAGTCTCAGCTGCTTCAATAGAAGTCTGGTATGGCCCTGAGGAGAGGCCGCTCGAACATCTCGTGCGGCTGTACGATCACGCGAAACGATACATCTTTGTTGCTGTCTACGGGTTGACCTCTCCACTCACGGTCAAGGCGCTGGTCGAGGCCAAACGGCGTGGAGTGGATGTTCGGATCGTGACGGACCGCGAGCGGCAGAGGGACCTCAAGCAGCGGACGGCCCTCTCGGCATTGCGCGAAGCCGGGATTCCGATCAAGATCAATCGCCATGATAGCCTGATGCATTTGAAACAGGTGGTGATCGACGACGAGATCAATACCAACGGGTCCATGAATCAGACGACCAGTGGGAATCGGTACAATGATGAGCGGCTGGATATCATCAGCGACTCGGCGATTGCCGTCAAAACGCGGGACAAGTTTCTGTCGCTCTGGAACGATCAGGAGCGATTCCAGGAGTGGAAATAGCAGGAATGTTGAGGGTAAGGTGGCAACGCAGTGTTGCCGCTGAGGACGCATGATCGAAGAAACCGACATTGCCGTAGTTGGGGCCGGTGGAGGTGGCGCTGTGCTGGCGCTCGCCTTGGCTCAGAAAGGCATCAAGACGATCGTCCTTGAGCAAGCGCCTGGGCCACCGCAGGGCTTGCGCGGGGAGATTCTTCAGCCGAACGGGCAACACGTGCTCGATCAGTTGGGGCTGCTGAATACGTTGCCCGTTGAGTCCACGCGCACGGTCCACAAGTTCCATTTCTGTCGAGTCGGCGGCGAGCGGCTGTGCACGGTCGACTACAGCGATCTGCCCCCGCCCTACAATCGCGCCGTCGTGACACTTCCCAATATCGCGCACCATGCCATTCTGAACGCCATCGAACACAATTCGTCTGTTTCGTTACGCTATCGATCGGCTTTTACAGGGCTGCTTCGAGAGCATGGCCGAGTCGTTGGGCTGACGGCAAAACAAGATGACGATCACGTGAGCGTGAAGGCCAAGGTGGTCGTGGGCGCCGACGGAGCCTTTTCCAAGGTTCGGGAGGCGCTGCAGATTCCGGCTGATCTGCACCTCTACCCACAGGGGTATCTGATCGCTATGGTCGATGCCACGATTCCCATGAACGAGGCCAAGTATTTTGTGGGAACGCGAACGATTCTCGGGATGTTTCCCGCCGCCGGAAATAAAGTCTATATCTTCTACATGATCAAGGCCGGGTCGTATGAACAGGTAAAGGAGCAAGGCCTCACGGCTTTACAGGACGCCTGGGTGGCTATTGATCCTTCGAGTGAGCCGATCTTTCGAGCCTTGACCGACTGGAAGCACACGGCCTTCATGCCGACCGGGCGGGTCCGCACTCCGACCTGGGTGGCCGACGGGGCGGTGCTGATCGGGGATGCTGCGCATGCGATGAATCCCCATGCCTCACAGGGACGGATGCAGGCCATGGTTGATGCAATGGCACTGGCCGATCTGTTGCCGGAATGTCTGGCGACAGGCGATTATTCCGCGACAGTCCTCAAGCGCTACGAAGACGCACGTCGGCCTCAGGTCACGATGCTCCAAAAGTTGGCCGACGAACAGGTGCTGTTCTGGAACACGGCGAATCCGGTTATTGGGTTTCTTCGTGATCGGGTTTTCAGCACGTTGGATCGGAACCCACGCCTTCGCTATCGTGTCTTGTCGACGACCGCCGGACTCCGCAAGACTCCTCCGTTCGGCCCGTTGGATCGTCTGATGGCCGCGGGGTTCTTGCCGGACTTCTCGACTCGCAATCAAGCGGTGAGAGGCCTGCAGTAACCTCATGCAATCGATCGACTGGACGATAGACGGTTTGCCGGAGGAGGCGCAGAAGACGCTAAGGCTCTATGTCAAGGATACGGTCAAGGTGTATGGAGAAGAGCTGGAAGGGATGATCCTGTACGGCAGCGCGGTGCGAGGAGAGTTTTTGCCCGGCCGTTCCAATCTCAACATACTGTTGGTGATGGCTTCCTATGATCTTCAAGTCTTAAAAAAATACAATGAGATTCACAAGCGGTGGAGTAAAGAGCAGATCGTTGTTCCATTGTTCCTGACAGCGGATGATCTCCCATCCGCTTCGTTCGCCTTCCCTCTGGAATATCACGATATCCTCGATTACCATCGGCTGTTGTGGGGGCAAGATCCCTTCGTCGGACTCAAAATCGATTCACGACATTTGACGGCCGAAGTCGTACAGGGATTACGGGGCAATCTCCTCCGTCTTCGCCAGCGTCTCGTGGAAGGGCGCGGTACCGAAGAAGCGATGACGATCCTCTTGCCGCTGTCCATTACGGTACTGTTGCCGGTCCTGCGAGGGCTCCAACGATTGCTGAAGCGCCCCGTGCTTGCGCACGGCGAGCCTCTCCTAAAGGACCTCGAGTCATCTCTGGAAGTCGATCTCACCGGCCTTCACGATGCGTTGTTGCTCAAGCGTGGCCAGATTTCTCCAGGCCAGAGCGAGACGCCACGACTGATGGATCGGTACCTGGAAAGTTTGGCTCAACTTGTCAGAGTCGCAGAAGCCAGGACGACATGATCGTGTTACGACTGAAACGGCAATGGCTGGGCACAGTGTGGGTGGGACTGGCGGTTTTGATATGGACGGCTGCTGCGCAAGCTGCGCTCTATGACCGTCCCAAAGAGCGTGTGCCGCTTCCCAGCCCTATCGGGTATGTCAGTGACCATGCACAGGTGATGGAACCGGAGTGGAAGGAGCGTATCCGATCAGTCTGCATCGATCTGGAAAAGAAAAGCGGCGTGGAACTGGTGATCGTGACGGTGCCCAGCATCAAGCCCTATCCCTCGGCCAAACACTATGCGGACGCGCTGTATGAAAAATGGCAAATCGGCTCGACACAGCAAGAGCATGGGCTGATGATCTTGGTGGCCGTGCAAGAGCGGCAGGCGGCCATGGCGTTGGGGCGTCAAATGTTTCCGGTCATCACGCCGGCTGTGAGAAACGAAGTCAGTCGCGTCTATCTTCAACCGGCGATCGAGCGAGGCAACTTTGGGGAAGGGCTGTATCGCACCGTGGTCGCGCTGGCGACCCCGGCGCAAGAAGTACGACTCAATACGCCCTCGCGGCCTCGCATCAAGGGATTAGGAGTCTGGATTACATTGGGCACCACGGCTGCGGTCGTGTCGTTTTTCTGGTGGCTGAGCCGACCGGATCTTCGACATCCGTATCGGCGCATCCAGGCCGGTGAATACTGGGGAACCGGCCAAGGCGGCTTCGGTGGAAACTGGGGTGGCTTCGGCGGCGGTACCAGCGGAGAGGGGTATCGGTAGCATCCATCTTGTTGGTTTCCAATCTTCCAACCGGCACTGGACAGGAGATTCATCCATGAATGGTTCATATTCCAAGAGTTGTTCTCCATTTTCGTGGAGCGTTCTCGGTACTCTTATCCTACTGGCAACTGGTTGTGGCACCACTCATGAGACCAAGACCGGATCAACCGTTTCTCAAAGCCCTACTGATGCTGTGATCGAACGTTATCTCCGTGACCACCCGGAAGTGATCGAGCAATCGCTGCAAGCACTGGAAGTCAAACGTGAAGCAGAACTGCGGGAGCGTCAAAAAGCCGTTCTTGCGACGAAACAAGAAGAATTATTGCACGATCCGGCATCACCGATCAGCGGCAATCCGAAGGGTGAAATTAGCGTCGTCGAGTTCTACGACTACCGCTGCGGCTTTTGTAAAAAAGCAGCGTCGTCAGTCACGGAGCTTCAAAAGGAAGATCGCCGGGTGCGCGTCGTCTACAAGGACTTTCCCATTCTCGGAGAACCCTCGGTGCTCGCAGCCAAGGCCGCGCTGGCGTCTCATGCGCAAGGCAAGCACCAAGCCTTCCATGAAGCGCTGCTTGCTTCCCATGGAGAATTGACGAAGAGCGAGATCTTGAAGATCGCCGGGTCTGTCGGCCTCGATGCGAAACGATTAGAAGCCGACCTGACCAATCCGAAATGGCAAGCCGTCATCGACAAGAATCGAGCCCTCGCCCGCGAGCTCGGCCTCTCGGGGACACCCGGCTTCATCGTGGGGAATGAATTAGCGGCTGGGTGGTTGGATTTGAAGGGACTGAAGGAGTTGATCGCCCGGGCGGGACATGGGAAATGACGAATCGTGGGGAAGGCATCTCCACGGTTAGGTAGGAAGGTGTTTCAGACAACAGGAAGTCGAAGGTTTACAGCTTGTGCAGATTGTTAGTGTAGGGGGAAAGACTAACTATTCGTGGTGGTTTGAGAGGCTGGTCATCGTCGTGGCACTTCCCGTCCTTCTTCCAGATCTTGCAGATCCGACCAGGCGGTGAGATCAGTCCGTGATGGATCGATGGCGGCCAAGTATTTTTTGAACTTGGCCGCGCTCTCGCCGGAACTCGGCCCACGCGCTAACAGGTCATGGTTCCATGCTTCCAATTCGGCGGTTGTGTGCGGTGTGGCCTTCTGCTCAAACCACCGTGCGACCTCTTCATCGGTCGCGTTGGCTTTGACTGCGGCGGTGAATTGCTCACTTGTAATCTCAGCAAACTCCATCAGCCGTTCATCCATCGGACAGGGGTAGATATACTCCCCCTCTGTTCCAGTGAGGACGGCCCGGCATTTGTCGATCATGCGCGCGAGATGGGCATGCCCTGCCAGCTTGACTCGCATACTGCGGGGAACATCTTTTCGTAAGTCCATCGTTACAGCAACTTGTGATTCTTAAAGGTCAGGTTTTTCACGACGACCTGGTTGTTTTCGTATGTGATGATCCGCCTGGTGGCCGGTAGGTCGGAGGCGCCGACCCGGACGTGCGTGTCGGTGAAGCTTTCCACGTTGGTCAGTTTGCCGTCGGTCGGCGAATAGTAATAGACCGTATACTTGGTCGTGAGGTGTTTTTTGTCTTGCGTGACTGCGCTCTCTTCGACATTAATCGTAAAGGCAAACGGATTCATGCCGGGATGAGCCATCTTGCGATTGATCTGCGTGATGCGGTTATCCTTGATCCGGTAAAAAGAGTTTGAGCCATGGATCGTCAGCTTGGTGCCGAAGGAATGACCGTCTTCCTCCTTCGTGAGTGAGTACTTACCGTCTGATTCCTCGAAGCTTCGTGGCCCACGGTGAACGGCGATCATACCCAGTTGCTCTTGCGCCCACTTTTGGGTCTCGCCGTCGCTGAGCTGAACGGAGACCTCGCGTGGGCCTTTGACGATGACCGGGCCGCTGGTTTCTTTTCCGTTTACATTGACCGTGAGGTCGGCGGTAAATCCCTTAAAATCCGGCTGCCACCGTGCCGTCCCTTCAAACGCTTGGCGAAGGAGCGCACGTGCTTGAGGGTCATCGGCGACGGTTGAAGAATCTTGCTTCTGCTCCATGATGGATCTCCTCTTCAGGCTGATTGAGTCATTCGATACTTATATACCGGTGTGTGTGGCGGCGCTCAATAGCAAAATCATGGACTGCCGCCTCTTCTTTTCTTCTATACAGGAGCAGTCTGATGCTGTGTTGTGTAATAACACACATTCGATATTCCCAAAATCATCATAATTCTGATATACTTCGACGATTTTCAGCGTGATCGTAGTATTGACTGTGTCAGTCAATCAGCCTGTGTTGAGGAAGGATGGGTATGGAACGACGAGCTGCTTCGCATACCGAAGAAGAAGAGATGAATCAACGCCGCAAGCTCTTGAATGCGGCGAGACGAGGCGATACCAAAGCCATCAGCAAACTGTTCGAGCTCTATCAAGTGCGTGTACTCAGCGGGGACCAATTGGCCAAGGTGAACCGCACTGCGGTGTATATGACGCCCGTTAAGCATTCACAGAGCAGCAAGTCAAAAGCTGCGGGGAAAAATACCAAGCCAAACACGTCGATGGCCGCGAAGAAAACGGGGAAGGCGTCTCCGAAGCTCGCGCCCTCCAAAGAACCGAAAAGTACCACGAAGAAACCGTCCAAGAGCTCAGCCCCGCATAAATAAGCGAAGACTGGATTATTGTACGACCACTTTTAGCCCACCGCCTGCAAGTTTTGCGGCAATATCATCCGCCTGTTCCGTCGCTCCGGAAAAGACGATGGCCTCCCCATCGTGATCGATTCGATAGGCTAACTCAAATGCCTTCGTCGAGGTCATTCCGGGAATAAATCGGCAAAAGAGCTCGATCACTTGTTGATAGGTGTGACAGTCGCAATTGTAGACGACGACACGAGACTCAAGTCCGCTTCCCGAACCGATTTGCACGTCTTCGGTGGTTTCCGGAATTGTTTGTGGTGTGGAAGGTGTCGGCATGGACCAAGGGTTTTAGCAGAGCTGGCAGAAACAGTTCAATTCTGGGTTGCCGGATGTCATACGGAGGGTCAAACTTTGTCCATATCGATCACTTCGGTCGCATCCCATAAGTTTTTCAACTCAGCTTCCGCCAAATCTCGTTCGCGATCTATGTCCGTTTCCTCTCCAAACGTTTGACGTGCCGGTATCGATGCCGCGTCTGTGGGTTGGTCCCCAGCGGCTGATGTGGTGGTCGCCTGTGTGCGGCGCCGCTTCTTTGACGGATCCATGTTGACCGGCATGCGAGTTCTCCTCAGGACCGTCCTAGTCTTCTCTAATTGTGGCTGCCTTGTCAATCGGCGATGCACATTCGATAGTGTGAATCCATATGAGTGTGACGGCCCTGCGTTTTATTCGAGAGACCGGTTCTTCTCCCTCATTCAGAAAAGCTGTTCGGCGACCGTATCTGCATACCGCCGTCCGAAGGAAGTCAGGCGTACTCGATCATGGTCGGCGTCGAGTAGGCCTTTCGCGACCAGCTCATCGATCTGCCGATCTCGTTCCGCCGCCGTGATGGATGTTCGAGGGACACCACGGAGCAGACGTAGGCCGAACACAAGGGCATCTCGCTGACGCTCGGCTGTTGAGAGGACGGTGCGGTCGGTCATCGGCAGGCGGTCGTCATTCACGCATGCGGTATAGGCTTCGAGGTCTGCAATATTTCCAAACCGGCTTCCCTGGAGGTAGGACTGCGCGCTTGGTCCGAGTCCCAGATACTCACCACCGCTCCAGTAGAGGAGATTATGGCGACAGGCATAGTCGAGCTTGGCGTAGTTGGAAATTTCATAGCGGGAGAATCCCGCTTCGGCAAGGAACTGTTCCGTCACCGCCTCCATGTCGAGTTGAAGTTGCTCGTCCGGTGGCACAGTAAGATTCCGAGCGACATCCTGAGCGAGCCTGGTGTCCTCCTCGATGGTCAATGCGTAACAGGAGATATGTGATGGAGAAAGCGTCAAGAGCGATTCCACGGTATGGGTCCAATCTCGCAACGATTGGCCCGGCAGTCCGTACATGAGATCGAGATTGATGTTGCTGAATCCCACGCGACGCGCGGCGTGAACTGCGATCCCCGTATCATGCACCTGTCCCACGCGTCCCATTGCAGGGAAATCCTTGTCCGCCATGGATTCCGCTCCAAAGCTGATCCGATTGAAGCCCGCATCAGCCAAGACAGCGAGATCGTGCTGGTTGACGAAAGAAGGGTGCGCCTCCACCGTGATCTCCGCTGTGGCGCTGGTCGGCCAGGTCGCTCGAATCAGCCTCAGCAGCGAGGCCAGCTGATCGGCGGGGAGGGCGGTCGGCGTTCCTCCGCCGAAGTAAATGCTCTGCAGCGTGCGACCGTGCAGGAATGCTTGCCGATACACGAGTGAAATCTCTCGGGTGAGTGCCGTGTGAAACGCCGCCATGCGATCGGGTTGAGCAATTTCGAGATAGAAGGCGCAAAAGTGGCAACGGTGGCGACAGAAGGGAATATGGACATACAGGCCAATGTCTGCTTCGGAACGACTCATCGTTTCAACGTGAAGGGAAGAGGTTGCGAGAAATCCTTGGCCAAGACGATCTCGATTTCATTGTCCGGCGAGACACCTCGGTTGCGGATATGCGAGGTCCACCCGTCATGTCGGCGGAGCGATTCGAAGACCGACTTGATCAATTGCGGTTTGATCCGAGCCTCCCACTCTCGTACCCATGCCTGCTCGTCTTCGTCCCCGGCATAGTCGCCCGGAAATGCGGCTTCAAGCGTGAAACGAAGGGTAAACGTCTTTTCTTCTTGGTACATAAGGCCTCTGTCGTTGCGATTCCGTCTGAGGTGATTTTATAATGCGTACCGTCAACCAAGGAGTCGTCGCTATGCCTATCTTCGAATATGTGTGCCGTGAATGCAATCATCGGTTTGAGCTGCTGGTCCAAGGATCTGCGGAGGCGGCCTGTCCGCAGTGCCACACGACCAAGCTCGACAAGCAGTTTTCCGCCTTTGGGGTCGGAGCCACGACCAGCTGGGCATCATCCTCAGCCGGTCCCGGTGCCTGCGGCAGTTGCGGCGATCCTCGCGGCCCCGGCTCCTGCTCGATGAACTGAGCAGGCCATGGACACGCTGGATGAGCAGGCAGTGCAACGCGCGATCTCGGTCATCTTGCAATCCGATCCGTTGATCAAGCTGCTGCAACAGGTGCAATTAAACCGCATGAAACCGACGGATGCGGGGTTACGCGCCGTGACGGAGTCGTGGATAGGGACGTATGAGAAGGCCTTGGCCACGGATGGCCTGACTCAATTCGGCCTGCGCCGACTGAACCCGGCGCCTCGGCTGGCAGTACTCATTGATCGTGGTGTCCTCGCCGATAACCACTCGGGTGTCTGTTCGCTCAGGGCTGCCTATGATCGCGCGATCGCTCGTGCATCAGTCGAGTAGGCCTATCATGGGTTTCCGGACATTGCTGGTGCCTGTCAATAGGCATCTTTGGCGCAACGGAAGCCGATGCCGCTGGCACGGTCGGCTGGGAAGGCGTAGTCGCGGTCTGACGCACGAATATTTCGCGCTGGTTTGAGCCAGGACCCTCCCCGTACCACTTTGAGCAGTTGTCCGTCAGGTCCCGCTGGATCGGATAGTGGGGCATTGAGATAGGAATAGGGCTCATACCAATCCTGTACCCACTCCGAGGCATTTCCGGTCATATCGAACAGGCCATAGGGACTGGCACCTTCCGGAAACGTCCCGACCGGCAACGTTAAGACCTCCCCGTTGAGTCCTCGCTCACGAGAGATGCGCGCACCGTCACCGTGTACCCAAAACGTTGTCCACTCTTCTCCATCCTTGAACTCGATGGTGCGGCCGGCCCAATAGCTGGCGCTGTTTGCTTTCAGCACATCCCAGTCCCCACCCCACGGGTAACGGCGACCATCCGTGCCGCGAGCAGCCTTTTCCCATTCGGCTTCAGTCGGGAGTCGTTTCCCATCCCATCGGCAGTAGGCGACGGCATCGTGCCAGCTGACATTGACGACCGGATGTTGTTCACTACCGGGGAACGGTGCATTGTGAACCCACAGCGTGAAGTGTGGGCTGGTGTGGCTTGGTGTGTGATGCCCGGTGGCAGCCACGAATTGTGCATAGCGGGCATTGGTCACTTCGTGGCGGTCGATCAAGAAGGCGCTCATGAAGATTCGGCGCTGCGGCCGTTCATCATCAAAACTGCGGCCGTCGTCCGGGCTGCCCATGAGAAACTCTCCGGTAGGAACCAATGCCATATCTTTGGGTATTTCGGAGCTGACATAAGACGGATGGAAGCTGATCGCGATGAAGAGAACACATAAGGGGAGAAAGTATGCCGTCATGACGGCAGCGTGATGCCGCAAGCCCTGGCGACGGCATCGCGATAGTTCAGCCACAGCGACAAGCTCTTTTTGACGCATGTCAGGACTGATTGCCGCAGTGCGGGCGGGGTGTAATTGACGACCATGTCGTACGCATCGTGCCGATGGCCTGCCTCGACCAGCTGATGGGCTCGTATCAGGTCCATTTGGCTTGGTGAAACGCCATGGTGCCGGACCAAGGGATGAAGGCTGATGATGGATTCAATATCGTCCTGATTTTTCCTTTCCGGGGGCGCAAGAATCTCCCGGCGATCTTTCACGCTGCCTTCCACGAAGATCGTCAACGTTGCCGCAGCCATGACCCAATGGCGATGGTCCGACATGCGATCGAGCCAGGCGCGATAGGTTCGGGCTGCCGGCAAGAGATGGATCTGCTCGAAATCCCTTTGGCGGAATCCCACTCCCTCCATCATCGTCAGAAACAGTTCTGGATGAGATTTCCCAAGCGAGAGGCCTCCGGTTTCTTCCTCATAGATATTTTCAGCCAACATGTGACGAACCGAAGGAGGCGGGTTCTTCCCAAGGATTCGGGCCAGGAAAACGGGGAAGTCACGAACGTACACGGCGTACTCATGCTGAAAGTGCGGTTTGAGTCGAGCGTTGCTGAGTCGTCCGGAAGAAAAATAATCCCAGGCCCAGTGATGCTTCTCGTCCATGATTCGGAGGAGCGCGTCAAGAAACGCAGACTTTTTTATGTGTGTGGCCACAATGGCTTGCCTTCCAGGTGGTGCGTCGCTACAATTCGGATTGCAGAGCACTATCCGATGAATCCACTCACGATCCAAAATCCTGACGACATTCTCGATGTGTTGGCCGACGTGACCCTGCGCGGAGCAGGTTTTACGACAGAATCATTGCTCGACTATGTGCTGGAAGAAGGGTTTACTGAACCAATCTTCCTCAATGCCAGCGGCGAAGACCCGAACGCGTTCTTCAAGGGCCAACCGAATGCCTGGGCGATTTACCAGATCCGCGAGTGGAAACGCGTGCTCACGATTTCTGGTGGTCCAGGTCAGGAACGACGCGCGAGAATTACAGAAACGCCGTAACCTCTGGTATGAGTGTAGAGGGATAGGCGACAAACTGCAATCGAGGGGTCGGTTTTAAACGCGGACCATTACGGTGAGGGCGCATGCGGATGATTCATCTCACCAATGCGCAGGATGTCGGTGAGCTGGCGATGATCAAGAGCTTGCTCGACGGCAATCGTATTGCCTATGTAGTCCATGGAGAGCATGTCAGCAGTCTCTACCCCGGCATGCCGTTCTTTGTGAGCCGCGTCATGGTCGATGCAGCCGATCAAGTTCGCGCCGAAGTCTTGCTCAGCCGCTTGAGGCTCTCGATTCGCGAAACGCCGACATAGATGTTTTTCTTGATCGCCAGGTGAGCGGCGTTGATCGTGTGTAGGTCGCGTGTCCCTACGGTTGTATTTTGGGGTGAGGTTTCTCGGCTGGAAAATCACCGGATCGGCGTTCGCGGGATCCTTCGTACCATCCTCCCATCAGGACTCCTTCTTCGAAATAGAGGTAGCGGTGGCGAACAATCGCCGAACTTTCCCAATCCTCGAAAATCCATTCCTCTTGGCGGATTCCGTCATTGGTAAAGGTCGTATTGATCGTTTGCGGCCCTCCCCATGATCGCAACACCTGGTCTTTGGTCATGCCGACCATGACTCGGTGTTGTTCGATGTGTTGTTGAAAGTCCGGATCGCCTAGCTGAACGATCATCGGCCAGATCACCACCATAAGGACAAACAGAGCAAGTCCCGAATAAATAATGATTCTGACCGGACGCCGACGGATGAACGACGGCTCAGTTGTGTTGGGATCCAGGGCGAGGGGTTGGAATTCGGTCGTCATGGCGCAAAAAGTGAACAAAAAAGTGTTGAACGATAGCAGTGGGTTACACCACGAGTCAAGAAGATGCTGAAAATACATAATAAAATCATTGTGATATGTAGTGAGCTATACTTAATCCGAGCAGTTCCTGTGTGTTCCACCATTGTTTGCGAAACTAGACCGTAACTAGATGGTTATAAAACTTCTCTATTGGATCGTGCTTCTGTATCTCTGCCTTGTACCAGGACAGGGGATCTGTGTGGAAGCCTGGGCTGCGACCATCTATTCGTATATCGATGATCGAGGCAATCTTGTGTACACGGATGCTCCTGAGGAAATCCCTGAAAAATACCGGGCGAAAGTCAAGACGCATCAGCAGCCTGATTCCGTCTCAAAAGCTCCTTCGATGATGCAATCGATGCAGCAGAAGATTAAAGGACAGGTCCAGAGTTATGGATGGAGCATGCCGTCATTTCATGTGGCGCTGGACGGTCTCACTCCGGCGCAATCCAAGATCGTGACCTATGCCAGTATCGCGGCGGTCGTGTTGCTGTTGATGATGTATCTCAGCAAGAGTCAGTTCACGCGGATGTTGGGATTTTGCCTGCTCGTCGTGATCGGAATCGGAGCCCCGTTGTTGGTCTATGTCAGTGAGAGCGGTCCTATGGATACCATAAGAAAGAAAGCTGCTGCGTCCGGGCAGGCGCAGCACGACCGGCTTCCGCAAGCCTCCCCTCGATAATCCCATCTCTTCTGGTGGCTCCCCGTTACACTACTCTGCGTATGTGGGAACCGGTATTGATTTTGGTGATGGCTTGCTGAGGGCAGATTCTCTGTCGAATTGGAGGGAGTAGGGATTCAGAATCCGTTCATGCGTGTGCCGCTGTCGGTGAATCACGACTTCCAGGCTCTGCGTGCTGATTTCCATACGGTCTATCAGTGCCTCAGTCGTCAAGCGATCGGGAAGTCCTTGCATCGAAAAGAGTTGATAGCAGAGCGTCCATTCGAGCTGTTCTTTCCCATTCTCTCGCACGATGAAGCGGGCATCCGGCGACGGGGGGCCTTTGAATAACAGCACCCAAATGTTGGATCGAAAGGAAGGGATGGTCGAATCAGTTGAAGGACGAAATTCCGGGATCAGGCCCAGGAGCCGACTGATCGGCACAGCCGGTGAAAACTCGATGTCCACGAGCCGTACGGTCAGCGCTCTATTCTCCTGTTGATCATTCGGGTCAACGGCGTAACTGAAGGAATAGCGGATATCGATGCCCTCGCGTGTGAACGTGTAGACATCTTCCCCATTTTCAGGCGACACCAATTTACTGAAGTACGTCGACCAATCGGCGATCGGGTAATAGGTAAAGACGCGCAGTGCAGATTTTCGGTCCCGCACGGCCTGCGGCATGCCGAGTTTTTCGTGGAGTTCTTTCTGCGATAGTCCCAATAGCCCATCTTCGAAATAAGGAGCAGCAGAGAGTAGAGCAGGTTCTGCAGAACAGAAGACTACGCCGAAGAGAAAGATCACTATCGAGACTCGTCGTAAGAGGATCGACACGTGTCTCATGGGGCATCGTATCCAGACTCAGAATTTTATGTCAAGGAAGGTGTGTCTGCTTGCCCGATCTGAAGACCTTCCAGTATGATCGCGCAGAGTCGATCGAACAACCCCTCGGTGATTTCATAAGGTGATCATGTCGATATTGAACGAACATCCCATCGCGGCGCTGTTGCGTGAACGCATCCTTATCCTGGATGGCGCGATGGGGACAATGATCCAGCAACAAAATTTGGATGAGAAGGCTTTTCGGGGAGAGCGGTTCAAAGACTGGACGAAGGACCTCAAGGGACACAACGACCTGCTGAATATCACGCAACCGGCGATTATCGAAGCGATTCATCGACGGTATCTGGAAGCGGGCGCGGACATCATTGAAACCAATACGTTCAATTCTCAGTCGATCTCGCTGGCTGATTACCAGATGGAGACGCTGGGCTATGAATTGTCCAGAGCCGGGGCGGAATGCGCCACACGGGCCGTGGTCGCGGTACAGCAGGCCCAGCCGGGGCGGCGTTGTTTCGTTGCCGGGGCGATCGGACCAACGACCAAGACCTCATCGATCTCCACGGACGTCAACAGCCCGGCAGCGCGCGGGACGACGTACGACCAGTTGGTGCAGGCGTATGGTGAGCAAGTTCGAGGCTTGCTCGACGGCGGTGTCGACGTGCTGCTCGTGGAAACCATCTTCGACACCTTGAACGCCAAGGCGGCGTTCTTTGCGATTCAGGAGGCGTTCGCGTCCGGTGCGCGCCGAGTCCCGATTATGGCGTCGGTGACGTTCATCCAAGCTGGCAGCAATCGCGGTGTGACCGGGCAGACCGTCGAAGCGTTTTGGAATTCTATCTCCCATGTGCCGCTGTTGAGCGTCGGAATGAACTGTGCGCTCGGTCCTAAGGAAATGCGTCCGCTGATCGAAGAACTGTCGCAGATCGCGCCGATATACATCAGCGCCCATCCCAATGCCGGCCTGCCGAATCCGTTGTTGCCGACCGGGTTTCCAGAAACGCCGGACACGTTGGCGCCTCAGCTACGGGATTGGGTGGACAATGGGTGGCTGAACATCGTGGGAGGTTGTTGCGGCACGACTCCGGCCCATATCACGCGCATTGCCGAAGCCGTGCGTGGAGTGAAACCGCACGCGCTTTCGACGGTCGCGCCCTATACACGATTGAGCGGTCTGGAAGCTGTCACGATCAGGCCGGACTCGAATTTCGTCAATATCGGTGAGCGAACGAATGTGACCGGTTCCCCGGCCTTCGCAAAACTTATTCTGGCCGGTGAGTATGAAGCGGCTCTGTCGGTGGCGCGTCAGCAAGTAGAGGGTGGCGCACAGATTGTCGATGTGAACATGGATGAGGGCATGCTCGACTCCAAGGGCGCCATGGAAACATTTCTTCGCTTGGTGGCTTCGGAGCCGGATATCTGCAAAGTGCCGCTCATGGTCGACAGTTCCAGGTGGGAGGTGCTGGAGACCGGATTGAAGAATATTCAGGGTAAGGCGGTTGTGAACAGTGTCAGCTTGAAAGAAGGCGAGCAGAAGTTCATCGATCAAGCGACGTTGATTCGTCGGTACGGTGCTGCGGTCGTGGTGATGGCGTTCGATGAAAAGGGGCAGGCTGATACATTGGCACGGAAGCAGGAGATCTGCGCCCGCTCCTATACCATTCTGACCGAACAGGTCGGATTTCCTCCGCAGGATATTATTTTCGATCCCAATATTTTGACTGTGGCGACAGGGATTGAAGAGCACAATAATTACGCCATCAATTTCATCGAGGCGACGCGCTGGATCAAGCACAATCTGCCTGGTGCGAAAGTCAGCGGCGGCATCAGCAATATTTCCTTTTCCTTCCGTGGCAACAACGTGGTGCGAGAAGCGATGCATGCCGCGTTTCTCTACCACGCCATCAAAGCCGGGTTAGATATGGGGATCGTGAATGCCGGTCAGCTGGCGGTGTACGAAGAAATTCCCAAGAACTTGCTTGAGCTGGTTGAAGATGTGCTGTTCAATCGTCGATCTGATGCGACCGAGCGTCTGGTGAACTTTGCCGAAACGGTGAAGGCGAAGGGCAAAGTGGCGGTCAAGGACGATGAGTGGCGCCAGGGAACGGTTGAAGCGCGGTTGTCACATGCGTTGGTCAAGGGCATCACGGATTATATCGAGCAGGATACCGAGGAGGCGCGGACGCACTATGCGAAGCCTCTGGAGGTGATCGAAGGGCCGCTGATGGCGGGGATGAATATTGTCGGAGACCTGTTCGGTTCCGGAAAGATGTTTCTGCCACAGGTCGTCAAGAGCGCCCGCGTCATGAAAAAGGCCGTCGCCTATCTCATGCCTTTCATGGAAGAAGAGAAAAAGCGGTCCGGTAATTTCCGGTCGCAGGGGAAAGTGTTGCTCGCCACGGTGAAGGGGGATGTGCACGACATCGGGAAAAATATCGTCGGCGTCGTCCTCGGCTGCAACAACTATGAGGTCATCGATCTTGGCGTGATGGTGCCTTGCGAGAAGATTTTAGCCGCAGCTCGAGAGCACCAGGCGGATATCATCGGATTGAGCGGACTCATTACTCCTTCTCTCGACGAGATGGTGTATGTGGCAAAGGAGATGACGCGCGAAGGATTCGATGTGCCCCTCCTCATCGGTGGCGCGACAACCAGTAAAGCGCATACGGCGGTCAAGATCGCCCCATCCTATGAGTCGGGTGTCGTCCATGTGCTCGATGCGTCCCGCGCAGTCGGTGTTGTGGGAAGCCTGGTGAGTCAAACTCAGAAGGCAGGTTTTGTCCGGCAAGTGAGAGATGACTACGAGCGGATGAGACAATCGCACCACGAGCGTGGAGCGAAACCGCTACTCCAGATCGCCCAAGCACGTGCCAATCGGTTCATGCCAGACTGGGCGAAGACCGATATTCCAACGCCCGCGATGTTCGGCACTCAGACCATCGCTGATCAATCGCTGGATGAACTCATTCCCTACATCGACTGGTCGCCCTTCTTCCACACCTGGGAATTGAAAGGACGTTATCCGACGATCTTTGAAGACCCAACCGTTGGACCCAAAGCCAAGGAACTCTATGACGATGCGCAACGTCTCCTCGACGAGATCGTCACGACGCGACAACTCAAAGCCACGGGTGTCTACGGGTTCTTTGTGGCTGCGTCGGTCGGTGATGACATCGAGCTGTACACGAATGCCTCACGGAAAACGCTGATGACGACGCTCCATTATCTGCGACAGCAGTCGGAGAAGCCGGCGGGCCAGCCCAATCTCTCGCTCGCCGACTATGTCGCTCCGAAAGGCTCGGATCGAGAAGATTACATCGGAGCGTTTGCCGTAACGGCCGGCATCGGGTTGGACGAACTCTGCCGACGATTCGACAAAGACCATGACGACTATAATTCGATCATGGCCAAGGCTCTCGCGGATCGGCTGGCCGAAGCCTTTGCCGAATGTCTCCATAAGAGAGTTCGAAGCGAATGGGGATACGGGAAGCAAGAACAGCTCACGAATGACGATCTGATCCGCGAGCGATACCGGGGGATTCGCCCGGCGCCGGGATATCCCGCCTGTCCGGATCATACGGAAAAGCGGTTGTTGTTTGATCTCTTGTCCGTGGAGCAGAACACCGGCATTACACTGACCGAAAGCTTTGCCATGTGGCCGGCCGCCTCGGTAAGCGGGTTCTATTTTTCCCATCCGGAGGCCAAGTACTTTGCGGTCGGCAAAATCGGCAAAGACCAAGTCGACGACTACGCCCGCCGCAAGGGACTGGACACCCGTGTGGTTGAGCGATGGCTCTCGCCGAATCTCAACTATGAGCCTGACTGAATAGAGTTTGCAAGAGACCGGTCGTCGTCATACTTTCCCTTCACCTCTCGATTCCACTACAATAACGCCTTGCGAAGCTTGTCCGAGTGAAGAGACCATGCACGCACGGATCCTCATTGTCGACGATGACCCGGATATTCTCGGTGCGCTGAAGAAGCGTCTGACGTGGATGGGCCACGAGGTGCTCACGGCTGAGGACGGCGAACAGGCGCTTCGGCTGATCGTAGAGGACCAACCTGAGGTGATGCTGCTCGACATCGAGTTGCCGGGCATCAGTGGGATCGACGTGCTCAAACAACTTGCAGAGAAACGTGCGACCGTCCCGCAGCAGAGTCTGCCGGAGGTCGTCGTGATCACGGCGTTTGGAACCATCGGGCGTGCCGTCGAGGCGGTGCGACTGGGAGCCTGTGATTTCCTCACGAAGCCATTCGAACCGGACCACCTTTCGATCGTGATCGAAAAGGCCATGGGGCAGGTGGCCCTCACCCGTCAAATCGGCCTCTTGCAGGCGGAAGTGGAAGGGCGGTACGAGCACATCGTCGGGCAGAGCCCACAGATGCTGTACCTACTTGATACGGCGCGACGCGCGGCCGGCTCTTCGGCGACGATTCTCCTCTTAGGCGAAACAGGGACGGGAAAAGAAGTGATTGCCCGCGCCCTCCATCGATGGAGTCCGCGCGCGGCGAGGCCGTTTGTCGTCGTGAATTGCGCGGCCCTCCCCGAGAGTTTATTGGAAAATGAATTGTTCGGTCACGAGAAGGGGGCCTATACCGGAGCGGTGAAACGCGAGCCCGGGAAAATCGAAGCGGCGGAAGGCGGGACCGTGTTCCTCGATGAGATCGGCGACATGCCGTTGGGATTGCAAACACGCTTTCTCAGACTGCTTCAGGACCAGGAGTTTTACCGTGTAGGCGGAACGCAACCCATTCGCACCGAGGTGCGGTTCGTGGCGGCCACGAACAAAGACCTGACCGAAGCAATTCAGGATGGAAGGTTCCGACAGGATTTGTTTTATCGTCTTAACGTGATCTCGCTCACGTTACCGCCGTTGCGAAAACGATCGGATGACTTGCCCGCTTTGGTGGATCATTTTGTCCGTCGACATGGAGCGGCGATCAGTCGGCGTCCGTTCGCCGTGAGCCAAGATACCTTGGACCTGATTCGTGAGTATCATTGGCCAGGAAACGTACGCGAGTTGGAGAATATCCTGATCCGCGCCGTCGCTCTGTGTGAAGGCGACTGCATTGAACCTGAACATCTCGGGATCACCGTTCGACGGAAACTGCCGGTCGAGACAAATTTCGCGGAAGAAGACAATCTGGATTACCATGCCGTGATGGAGCTGTATAGTCGAAAGGTGATCGAAGAAGCGTTGCGACGAACAGGGGGCAATCAAACAAAAGCCGCGGAACTGCTCGGCCTACAACGGACCTATCTCACCAGGCTCATCAAACAGAGAGGCGTGACCATCAAACCGCCTTCCACCTGACAGTCGGTTACACTCCGTGCGTTTCCGAAAAAGGGACGACCTGAAGAGACGGCAATCCTTTTTGGGGTGCCACTGAAGGGAGTGCAACAGAGAAACAGCTTCCTTTGCCGAGGGCCGCTTCGACCCAGAGTCGGCCGTGATGGAGCTCGACGAGGAGTTTGACGATCGTCAAACCGAGCCCAGCCCCTTTTGCCTGTTTTGGGCCTCCAAGCACACGATAGAACGGTTGAAAGACCTTTGCAATCTCCTCAGGAGCGAGGCCCGGACCTGCATCCTGCACCGAGATTTGAATCTCGCCGCTCCGTAAGAGGGTGACCATGATATCGATCGTCGACTGCGGGGGGCTGAATTTGAGTGCATTGTGGAGAAGATTGAGGACGATCTGGTGCAACTTGTCGGGATCAGCGGACACCATGGGAAGGTTGGACGGGAGCGTGATCACGATTCTCACTTGCCGGTCGGACGCGAATGAGAGAAGATCCTCGACGGCTTTGCCGATCACGCTTCCGACCATCACCGGCTCCAAACGCAGTGTGGCTTGGCCCATCTCGATTTGGGAAAGGTCCAACAGCTCATCGATTAAGATCTGAAGACGAGAGAGATTGGCCTCGATGCGCACAAGCGAGCGTCGTTGATCGCCGGTGATCGTTCCATCTACTCCATCCCGTAGATTCGCTAAGTGGACTTTCATGGAGGTGAGCGGCGTGCGGAGTTCGTGTGAGGCCGTGGAGACAAAGAACGATTTCCGTCGATCAAGCTCTTGCAGCTTGACATTCGCCGCGAGCAACTCTTTGGTCCGGGCGTCGATGCGGCCTTCCAAGGTATGGGTCAGCTCGCGGAGCTCGTGTTCGCGGGACTGCAATGTCTCGGTCATGGCATTAAAGACGTCGGTCAAGGCGCCGATTTCATCACCGGTGCGGCCTGTGACGGGTGGGACGGTTTCTCCGGCGGTGAGGCGGGTGGCCGCTCCTATCAGCGCTCGCAACGGCGTGGTGATCCGTCTGGCCAATAACAAGGCGATCAGGAGGCCGACAACAATAATGCTGAGAGTAATCGCGACCGCCTGCCACAACAATTTCCGTAGCGCATGTTGGAGGTGTGTTGTCGAGAGTCCGATCTGTACCAGGACTGGAGCCATATTGCCAGGCAGCCCACTGTCTTGAGAGCCATCCAATCGTTCGTCGAGTGTCAGACTGAGGGCGGGGTCGCGCACAGTCATGAACGGGCGTTGCGGGATTCGCACAATGACGTCGTATACGATGGACAACTCGAATCCTCCCACGATGCGTGCTAATTCTCCTAGCGTAAATTCGATTCTGTGACGCAATTGGGGCAGGTCGCCATTGAACTGGACGGCGCTGACGAGTGACTCCTCAGTCTCGGTGCGCAGATGCGGAGGGATCGTCATCGAGTTCAATGAAAACTCACGTCGACCCCCTGGCTGAGTGGAGAACTGCTGCGCCCATATGCCTTTTCCCAAACCTGCGTGGAGTTCTCCGTCGGAGGACATGACCGCCGCGTAGACGACCGGGTCGACCTCGATAATTTCTTGAACCAACTGATCCAAGCGATGCGTATCGCCTGCCACGATGCTGAATCGGCCCATATGCGCCAAGTGTTGTGCGAGCAGGGTTCCGCTGTGTGCCAAACTTTCGGCAACCGATCGAACTTGCTGTCGAATAAACAGCCAGCTCAAGAGGAGGCAGGCTACGGTCAGAATCAGCGCAATGCTGAGGAGCAGTTTCGTTCTCAGGCTGATGGAAAACGGAGTGCGAGTCGGATTGTGGAGTCTACTCATTGCCGTTCATCTCAAGACCGTGACAGCGGTCGGTTCACTGTGAGCTAGGGCTTAAGGAATTAATTCCCATGATGAACCGGATTTCTTGGCCAGGGCTCCCGGTCCGCCGAACACGTGGCCGGCAAGGCGAATCGCATCGGGGGACGGAGTAAGACCTAGATATTCGGCGGAGTGTAAGTTCACGGCGAGTTGGGGGCGATCGGGGATCTGCATGGAACCCATGGCGGTACGGGAATCCTTGAGCCGTGATTGAGCGATGCGGGCGGCTTGCTGTCCGACAGTCCACGCATCAACGACCAACGCGCCGACGGCGCCTTGCTGGACCAAGGTTGATGAAAAGGTGAAGAGCGGCACTTTCGCTTCCAACGTCGTTTCCAGAAAAAATGGAATCGCCGATTCCGAAATGACGGTTTGATCCTGAATCAACCAGAGTGCATCAATAGTGGGCAGTAGTGCTCGAACCGCTTTGGGAATGTCGTCGTGTTTGCGAATCGCCATCGCGACGAGCTCCAGTCCCTGCTGGTGGGCTGCCCGACGTGCGTCGCGGATGAAGTGTCCGCTGAGTTCGTTGTCATAGAGCACACCGATCCGATGACGACCAGGCATGACGGAGCGAAGTGCGGTGAGTTGCGTATCCGCAGATGTCCGGACAGCGATCCCGATCATGTTGGAGGCGGGGAGTCCATGGGCTTCGGGATTGAGGACCAAACAGAACACAACCGGGGTATCGAAGATCTCCAGTTTGGCGGCTATGGCTGCTTTGAGCCCGACGGCAAGAACCAGATCAGGTGGAGAGGCACGCAATGCCTTGCCGATCTCTCGTCCTCGCGCGAGCCGACCGTCAAGGTTGTATTCTCTTACTTTGGTCGCAGTGGGGATGCCCGCTTTGAAACCCAGAACGGCTTGCTCGTAGTAGGGCAACTGTGCAGAGCTGAGGATGGCAATGTCTGCTGCGCTCGCTGGGATTATAGGCGGTGTGGCCCAGATCAGAGAGAGAAGCACCAGAACGTAGAGCATCAGTCGACCTCGTACTGTCCACCGAGCCCGTAGTATAGGGCAACAAATATTATTAGCACGAACAGGTTTTCCGTATCAAGAAAGTACCTACCGATGAAGCCTCATAATAGTGAGACCTGAGTAAGTTGCCAAAAAATACCAGCAACTTGTACGCTATGGAGCCCTTGCCTGAAATTCTTCCCGATGTCACCCGGTTAGACAATATGGTTGTGTCCGAAACGCGACCCTATGCGATGCAAGAATGACCGTGCAGGATCGTTCACGCCATATTCATCGTCGGTGTTCGATTGATCTCAGGTCGCTATGCGGTTGACGGTGATGAAGTGTCGGCTGAAGGTTTGCTGGCACAAGACGTTACAATCTTGTGAAGGATTTGGACGGACAACTCGGATGAATCAGGTGGGTTCTATGCGGCGGCAACATGGTTCATGACTACCTTAGCCGTACCAGGGCATTTGTTCATGGATGAGCCAATAGGGTCTCTATCCGTTGTAACAAGGTTGTCGTGTCGAATGGTTTAGCCAGGACATCATGAGCGCCGAGAAATTTTGCCGTTTCCCCCATCTTGTGCCCGTCAAACGGTATGCCGGATACCGCCAGAATCTTAATGGACCGACTTCGAGATCGAGCATAGGCGATGATTTCCCGACCATCGATCCCACCCAAAAACAGATCCAGTACGATGAGATTGGGTTCAACCTGTTTGAGGTAGGCCAGTGCGGCCTTCCCATTACTGGCCTCCTCAACTCGGTAGCCCTGGATCTCAAGAATATAGCGTACCAACTCCCGGATCTGCAGGTTCTCATCCACCACGAGTATCGTCGGCACAACGCGAGCTCCAGATTTATGCGCGAACGCCCGTACTCATGGACGCATCCTGGAACTGAGCTTTGACATAAATGACGGCGGCTTGACTACGGCGTTCGATTTCCAGCTTGGTATAGAGGTTGGCAACATAGTTTTTGACCGTCTTGTCCGACAGGGTCAGTTTCGAGGCAATTTCTTTATTCGTGTATCCCTCGGCGATGAGCGCGATGACCCGCTGCTCTTGTGGTGACAGGGCCTGTATGGGGGAAGAGACGGTAGTTTCGCTTGGCTGACGTCTCAAGAGGCGAAAGGTTTCAATGGTGGCCTCGGAACACAAGTAAGGGATTCCTTCGGCAACCGTGTGAATGGCCTGAACAAGTTCTTCCCGATGAATGTTTGTCAACAGGAAACCATGCGCGCCGGCTTCTAACCTCTTGCGGAATCCTATTGGGCCGTCGCTTGACCCAATGAAAATGATCCGGGTCGCCGGAAGAATGCTCAACAGCGTTTTGCACGTGTCGGCGTCTGTTCCGCTGGTCAGCTGAGACTCCAGCACGATGACGTCCGGCTTGGTGTGTTGTAATTGAGACAGCAGGGTGGTCGCATTGTCGGCCTCCCCGACCACCTCAAGGGATTCCTCACCGTGAAGAAACGCACGCAGGCCGGCCCGTACCACTTCACGGCTCTCCGCAAGCAAGACACGAATGGGATGGCGACCAGAGATCGGATGATTGGTCATCCACGTTTCCTGGCTGGCAGTACGTCTGTCCTCAAGATTGTCATGTCTCATGGGGGCCTCCTACGGTGGGAAGAATGATCAGCACACATCATCTGCTTGTATCAGTACATAACGGTACCAGAGACAGTAATCTTAGGTATCAGTTCGAAGCCGAAAAGTATGTCAGGGTTTGTCCTATGCTGATCTGGCGGGTCACCCGCTGCTATCGTAGGGCCTCGATGCTTTTCTGCACAGGGATCTGCCCTAACGTCAGGCCATCTCAATTGGGCAGACACTGTGTGTGAACAGACGTGAAGATGAGAAGCGAGTTCAGGTGACGATATATCGAGGAACGAGTGAGAAGGTTACCGCAGGCTCCCACAGTCCTCATGTCATCATCACTCGTAAGGCCGAGCGCAATTCTTCGGGAGTGGCACCTGTAATGAGATCGCCTGAAGCCTCGTGAACCATGGCGCACCATGTGTCGTGAGGCCTGGCGTCCAGGTGTAGCACCAAGCACGTGACGGAAGGTTGTACGTGTTTTATCTGCCGTAAGTGCCTCAACCCACCGTGCTCCCAGAGTCTGATGCGAAAAATTGCTCCATCGATGTGTGGCGTGCTTACGATATGACGCGCGTCCTGCTCGGTCGTGGCGGTTTGAACCGCTGACGCATGAAACTCGTCCTTGATGACCGCTCGAATCGCGTGTCTGAGGGGAGGATGGTTGATCGTAATCAAAACATGCATGTGTGTATCCGCTTGTTCGCGAGAGACACTACAAGCTCGGATGTGAACGATCTATCAGATAACTAGCGATGGAGATGTCCGTGTTTGTCTGACAATCAAAGACACTATGAAGGAAGGCCCAGCGGACCTCCGACGCGTATCGGCTTTGGACAGCCGATCCTCAGTGCCTCGACACAGGAAATGAGTGGTAGAAAACGTGGGAACCGGAATGCGTCACGTGTCAGATTGTCAGCCGGTGGTTGATGGCGTACCGTATCAAATCAGCGGTGGTGTGGAGGTTGAGTTTCTCAAGAATCCGGGCTCGGTACGTACTGATCGTCTTGACGCTGAGCGCCATGTCATCGGCAATCAGCGAAACCGTCTTACCCTGTCCAAGAAGCCGAAGCACTTCCATCTCCCGGTCGGAGAGTCGATCATGAGGGGACGCGGGCTGCCCATCCTTCATAAACCCTACGATATTTTCGGCTAATGTGTGCGTGATATAGCGATGCCCGGACGTGATGTGTCGAATGGCCGCCAGTAACTCGGACGGCGCACAGTCTTTGGAGAGATAGCCTGCTGCACCGGCTTGGATCGTGCGGAGCGCGAACTCCTGTTCAGGATACTGACTCCATATCAGCACCGACAAGCTCGGGCGCAGCAAACGCGCCTCTTTCAACACTTCCAGGCCGTGCTTGTCGGGAAGCGACACATCAAGAATCAGGATGTCCCAGTTTTCTTGCCGAATGGCCTCCAAGGCGGCTTCAGCACTGTCGGCCTCAGCGACCGTAAAGTTCTGCTCCTCCTCCAGCAACAGACCCTTGACTCCCTTGCGAATCATCGGGTGATCATCAACGATGAGGCATCTGCAGGTTTGAGGCATACTCTCTACTCGAATGAGGCGTCCCCTTGCACCGTTCCGGTGTGCCTGGCCTAGCCCTCACCGACGGGGTCGGTCACCGTCACAGTGGGGATCGCGTGTCATCCTGGTCACGTTTCAGTCTGCCGATCACGTCGCTCAGCTCTCGTTCAGAAGTTGTGGCTGCAGTGTCACCAATTCATCAACTTAGGTTAGTTACCTTAGCTAACGTATATCATTGTTTTAGGGGCGACACCTGTAATTCTACTGCAACTAAGATGTAATTCTACTGTAATTTTTTGTTTGTGCTACTAGCTGCATAGCATAAGCCGTTCAAGTTCCCTCACAGTCTCACAGGTTGAGTCCTGAGGATCTCTTTCCACGCACCAGGAGATTCTCAGCAGCAGGATAAATGTAACCTAGTGTTTCTGCAATGTCTTACGTAGTGGTGGTCTCGAGAATATTGCGCATCGCCGTTTGAAGCTCCTCGACTGAATAGGGTTTGGCCAAATAGCTGCTGAACCCAGCCCTAGCCGCCCGTTCCCGCTCGCCTGGGGGAGACCATCCGCTTTGTGCGACTAAGCGAATGGATGCGCCCCAGTCGTGCGATTTGATGCGCCGGCAGATTTCGTATCCGTCCATGCCAGGCATTTTGATGTCGAGAAGTATCACGTGAGGAGCAAACTCTTCGGCGATCGACAGTACCTCCGCGCTCGTCACGGCGGTTTTCACCTGATACCCCTCCAATTCAAGCAGCATTGAGGTGGTTGTCGTGATATCGACATTGTCATCGGCGACTAAGATTCTCACCTGGGTCGATTGTGGTAACGGTTCACTCATGGTCGTCTCTCCTGCATTCTTTCCCGATCATGCTCGTTGTCCTGTTCCCTGTGATCTCCGGTCAGGCGTGGAGAGGCGCACGTTATGTCGTGAACATGGCCTGCTCCAGTTCTTCAAACGTGAACGGTTTGATCAGGACCTGATAGCGATTTCGGGCGATATGACGAGGAGGCAGCCCGGTGATCAAGATGGTTTTGAGACCCCGACGTCGGCTCGCTGCAATCTCCAGCACATCGGTGCCTTGTAAGGTGCCAGGCAAGGCGTGATCCGAAATGAGTAGGTCGAGTGGTTGTTCACTTCGAAGAATGTCAATGGCGTCTTCGCCCAATGAGCACGCCATCACTTCATGTCCGGATATTTGGAGCATGGCCGTGAGTCCGCGTTGAATGTTGAGATCGTCCTCCACCAGGAGTATCCGAAGGTGTTGACTCGACGAGATGGTCGGGTGCGGCTGTTCCGGCTCGACGAGCGGTGCACAGTCGAGAGACTGTTGTGATGCGAGCCGATTGCTCACCGGCAGGAACAGCGTCGCATTGGTGCCGGTTTCGCTCTGACTGCGGAGATCGAAGGTTCCACCGGATAATGTCGTAAAGCGCTTCGCCATGGCAAATCCTACGATGGAACTTTCGCAGCCTTGTTTGCCCAAGGATGACGGATCCAAGGCAAGTCGCAACTGCTCGTGCGACATGCCTCGGCCGTTGTCTCTGACCGAGAGCGCGAGATACGGAGCCATCAAGTCTGGTGGCGTTTCTCTGGGAGTCAGGTCCATGCGGGAGGCCATCACGACTTCACCGCCGGTCGGCATGGTCTCACGCGCACTTACGCACAAATTCATCAACACATCCTCGAATACACTCCGGTTCATCTGGACCGTCGCGTCCGGGGTCTTCAGATCAAGAGTCAGTCGGATGTCCGGGCCAAGCACATGCTGCATCAGGTTGGCCAGGGCGACCACGGTCGAATCGACCGGACAGGGTGTTTGCTCCGAGGATGATCCACGCGCCAGTGTCAGAAGCTGCTGGACGAGCGGTTTGGCCTTGCTGATTTCTAGGAGGGCGACATCGACATCCTGGCAACTGTCAGTATCATTCACCCTCACGAGCCGGCGCCGGATGAGATTGAGCCCCCACCGGACGCCATGCAGGAGATTATTGAAGTCGTGCGCCCATTCAGCCGCCATGTGGGTGATGGCCGCCAGTCTGGCGCCATGCTGGAGCGATCTCATCAATTCCAATTGCTGCTGTTCGTAGCGGAGCTTGAAACTGATATCCTGAAAACAGACCACGGCTCCGATTTGAGTTCCGTCGGCATTCAGGATCGGATTGATATTGGCGACGGTCGTCACATGGGCTCCTGACGGTTGTTCGATCAGGAACTGAAGATCTCGTTGCGCCTGTCCGTCGGCCAGTACTTGTACAACCGGGAATTGCTCACGGCGCAGCAAGGTGCCATCGAGTTGGCAGATGTTTTTCGAACCGCAATATTTGGCACGCTCCGGTCCCTCCACCGGCGGTGTCTGGCCCCACAGCTCGGCCGCGCGTGTATTATAGGCCACCACGAAGCCGTTCATCTCACAGACGCAGACGCCAACGGGCATGGTCTCAATGAGGTGACTCGAAAACCACCCTGCCTCTTCGGGCCGATTGCTCATTGGCGCGTGAGGGAGATCGGAATGAGGAGAGGATGTCATGAGTTACCTCCGTCAGCATAAAACGGAGTGATGAAAGAATGCTACGCCAATGACGATTCTTTGACAAGAGAGCCATTTGCAGCTATTGCGAGGTGATGGGTCCTAACATCCTCCGTCTGAGTCATCGTAAGTTCCCGTCGTTATTGCCGTTCACGCCATTCGTCGCATCTGGTTGAATGAGCATCGCCCAAGTCCTGCAAACTTTTCCCTCAGTGCTGACACTAGATCCGGATGCGTCGTGTGTTGTGAAACGCTCTTGGAATTGTACGAGCGTCCGTTATAGTATGGCGCCGAATAGCCCCTGTCCATTTAGCCGGTGTGAAGCCATTATGACATTTGGTGTAAGATGACGTCGGAATCTTTAGCTAGAGAAACGCACATAGCCTCCATGCCCCATGGTCATCAGACCATCACGCGTGCTCGATTACCTATGGCTCGCTTACGTAGGTCCACCAATCAAGGAGATGTTCCTGAGCCAATTCCTTGGCATCACTATCCCCTCAGCAGTGTACGGGCATTAAGACAACACATAGGTGAAAAAGGCCTCTTCATCGGAATGGCCTGTCTCTTTATCCTGCTGGTCCTGGCAAATATCTTTCATCAGTGGAACCGTCCAGAAGCGACAGATCGGAAGCGAATTGCCGTGCTCCTGCCCGGGTCCGTCGAATTTTTTTCGCTTGAACGGGAAGCGATGCGTACAGCGGCACAGGGCTATGCCTTTGACCTGCTCTTTTTTAATGCGGGATGGGATTCCTATCAGCAAATTCATCAGCTTGAAAAGGTCTTGTCCATGCATGGCATCGCGGCCATTGCGCTCTGCGCGGTGAATAATGAAGCGTTAATGGTTGCCTCGACGCTGGTAGAAAACCATGACCTGCCGCTCATCACCTTTACCAATGGAATCGGGCATGATCCACACGGCCTGATCAATGGCGTACAGGCTCATGTGGGACGAGACGAAGTCAAGGCGGGTCAAATGATAGGAACGGCGATCGAGCAATTGGCCTTACCGCATCCTCCAAAAATTTTACTCATTCAAGGGGCACCCGGAACGCCCCCGCAACGGTTTCGTGATCGGGGATTTCGGATGATCATGGCCAAGCACCCACAATGGACTATTGTGAAAGATATTCTGATTCCTGCCTGGGATGCCGCAGACGTCGAACGCGAGGTTCAGCAAGCCCTCGATTTGAAATTGGACTTTGATGTGATTGCCACGCAATGGGCAGGAGCTGCCACGGCAGCGGCCCATACGCTTCAGAGTAATCATGTCACCGACGTCAAAATTGTCAGTCTAGAGTACACTCGCGAGCTTCAAAAGTTACTGATGGCGGGAACCGCCCAATCCACTACAAATTTTTCCGTCGCTGAAGAAGGTCGCCAAACGATCGTCACCGTGGCCAAGATCCTCAAAAAAGAGGACGTTCCCAAATTCGTGGAAATCCCTCAAACAGTGTTGTCTGCCGAAGATGCTCAATCCACTCCCCCTGAGTGGTGAGGTGTGCAGTGATGCCGAGTACGCAAGGAAATAATTTTCCCTATCTAGAGTGGGTCATTATCTTTGTTCTGGCCAACACGCTCGCCGTCTTGTCCTACATCGGCGCGCATGCTTTCACGTTCGGAGACCTTGTCGCACTCGGGTATAAAGCCTCAGTCTTGGGCGTCGTTGCCTTAGGGGTGTTAGTCGTCTTTTACGTCAATGAATATGATTTTTCCGTGGGATCGATCTTTGCCCTCTGCCTGATTGCCGTGGCCTCTCTTGAGGGATTCATCCCCTCATTGTTGACCTGGTTATTGGTTTTCGGCCTGATCGGTCTGATCGGGTATGTCAATGGGTGGTTTACCGCCACGTTGCGTTCCGGACTGCTCATCACCTTTGTCATGATGTTTATCCTGCAGGGCATCGCGAGTTTTCTGAGCAATGGCATGCCGATCACCCATGCCGCGCACCCACGAGGCTCTCTGCTATATGCCATCGGCTGGCAGTCGATCCTGGGGCTCCCCGTTGCCACGTGGATTTTTCTGGGGATGACCGTAGGTCTGCACACGTTTTTCTATCACAGTACGTGGGGAAGAAGTATTCGGGCGATCGGTATCGATAGCCGTGCGGCTCAGGACGGTGGGCTGAGCACTCGCCCGTATAAGATTGGCGCGTTTATCTTTGCAGCTGAAATGGCAGGAATGGCGAGCGTCCTCTACTACGCACGCCTTCAGACCGTAAGTCCTGACCTTGGGGTGGGTATCCCCTTTGATGCGCTTGCGATCGTCATCATCAGTAACGGGGGAACAAAACGGAGAGCGCCGTCGCTGGTTCGATTAGTCGTCGTCACCTTTCTCTTGGCAGAGATTTACACGCGAATTGAAGTCTTAGGACTGTTGCCGAACACCCGTTTTCTTCTGACCGGTTTCCTGATCCTCTACACCTTGCTCATTCGGCACATACGAAGTCTGGATCAGATCGAAGAAGAGAGGCAACCCATCCATGGGTAAGCCATGCCCCACCATGGCACTGAATAACGTCACCGTTGCGTCGGAGGCATCGGGACGTCCTCTGTTGGATTCCTTGACGCTCGAGATTTCTCAAGGATCGATCCTGGGCATCGCCAGCACCAATGTTCGTGAAACGACGGCATGCCTGGAAGTGCTTGCTGAGCGAGTCCGTCCGACCATCGGAACGGTCCTGTATGACGGAGCCAGGAAAACAAAGCAGTTCCCCACTGTGTCCGTGACGTGGGAGGATAAGGGATTTTTCCCGGAATGGTCGTTGTTCGATAACGTGTTCCTCGGAGTTCCACAACCGTGGTGCAAGGAATTGCGGCATCACCATGAGATGTATCAACGCGCTGAATACCTGTATGAAGAATTGGATACTCCGCTCGTCTGGCATCAGAGCTGTCACACGATGTCGCCTCATGAGCGTGTGATCGCCTTGATCGTCCGTGCCCTTCTTCGCCCGGCCTCTCTGTATCTCTTCGATCGTACGCTTGATGCCCTCGACGAGAAGACCTTATTGCGGGTCTTGCAGAAATTACAGGTGTTGACGCAACAGGCTGTCACGGTGGTCATTTCGACCGGAAAACTACAGGAAATCCGCTCCGTGTGCACCAGAACGCTGTTGCTTTCGTGCGGGCGCAAAGTCTTTTATGGAGATCCCAGCGCCTTGAGCCTTCTGGACATCGAGTGTCGATTGGTGAACAGTACGAGCAACGCCAGGAAGGTGATCGGCCGCGAACTCCATCGTGAGCGACATGAAGCCAATCAACCGGATGTGTTTATCACGAACGTCTTCCGCCTCATCACAAGATTTATGGGGAAAGATGTGCCCATGTTTTGTCTGTATCGCGATCTTCAACAGAATGAGCATTTTTATCATACGTCTCAGATCGCGCCGCAAGACGTCGAGCGTTTGCAGACGACCGTTCAACCTTTTCTTCGTGGAGAGAGCGATGGTTGTCACACGTGCCGATGGGGAGAATTGGAGTACAAGATTTCTCTCCTGTATGCTCCGGAATTCTTTGCGCAACGAGGAGCCGCATCAAAGATTATTGCGGTGTTCGGATGTATCCTGCCTGAGCTGCCGTTCGAGTTTCCTCTGAATGCGCTGCTGCGTGATTTCGAGACATCCGTGTGTTCTCTCCTGCTGGAGCGCGACTTAGAAAGTGAAATCAAGCATCGAGAACGGTTGGACTCATTGGGCATGATGGCCAGCGGCGTCGCCCATGACTTTAATAACTCGCTCTTTGCTATTCAGGGCGCGACCACCGTTCTCCAGAAAAAGATGATCGATCCGACGCTGACCCAATTTCTTGATATCATCTTGCGGGCAACCGGCAGCGCCGAAACCCTCACGCGGAAACTGCTCAGCTTTTCCCAAAAAGGAACAACCACGTTTCAGAGGGTGGATCTGCACGCCGTGATCACAGACGCACTCTCCCTTTTGCACAGCGGCACGTCCAAAAAAGTTGAGATGCGACTGGAATTGAAAGCCCAGGAATCCACGATCTTGGGTGATGCCGCTGAGTTGAAGAATATGGTCGTGAATATCGGACTGAACGCTATTCATGCCGTGGATGCTCAGGCCGGAACGGTGCTCTTTGCGACGACCAATGCGATCGCGGAAGATGGGCTTCAAAATGACAGAGGCGTTCAACCCTCTATGCTGGAAATGACGATAACGGACAACGGACCAGGAGTCCGTTCGGATGTCATCGAGCGAATTTTTGAGCCGTTTGTGTCCACCAAATTGGCAAGTGGCGGCAATGGCCTTGGCTTGTCGGTTGTCTATGGGACGGTGAAAGAGCACAACGGCAGTATTGGTGTACAAAATGTCGTTGGAGGAGGGGCGCGATTTTCCTTGCGGTTTCCGATCTCTCAGGCCACTCCTGCTGTAGTGCCCGTTGCGACGCCCCCGGTTATCTCTCACGGCCAGGCCAGAATTCTGATCTGTGATGATGATGACCGGATCCGGTTTGTGCTGACGTCCATGTTGGAGGAACTTGGGTACGAGGTTACGTCGACCTCACGCGGAGCTGAATGCATCGATGTGTTTCATGCCCAACAGGGCTTGTTTGACGCGGTCCTGCTCGATGATTTGATGCCCGGGATGTCAGGGTATGCCTGTTTTCAACAATTGCGTGTTCTGTGCCCGAGAGTTAAGGTCTTGATCGTTTCAGGGTATCGTCGGTCTGATTTTGGAGATGACATCACAAGGACGGGCATCTATGGATTTTTGCGAAAGCCGGTTCGCCTTGAGGAGCTCTCTGAAGCCTTGACGAAAGCGTTGGGGCAACCTCATTCCCTGAGCTGAATTCTCTCGGGTCCTGCTGTGATCTTCATTGCCGGTACGATATGGCCCGATGGACGAAAGGTCGAGAGGCTTTTTCGATATTCGTCGGGATAGGCCCTCTCGCCTGGTCGCTCAGTCCGGTTCGTTTGGTTTTTGTTTACGTCTTCTCCGTCCTCCCCGCACGCACCGTACACCCCATGCCGAACAAGGCGTTTCGTCTGTGGAGTCTGCTGCTACTGAGTGTGGTGGTACACCTCTCTAGTTCCGTGGCCCATGGGAAGTCAGCGACTAAGGCCTATGAGCGATCGGGGACGGACCTTCAGATCGGCAATCATCAGGTTGGATTTCACGGATATATGCGGGCGGGAGTGGGTTGGAGTCGAGGCGGCCACGCACAAGCCGCATTTGGCGCGCCTGGAGCCCAATCGAAGTATCGGTTGGGCAATGAGCCCGATATGAATGCCATTTTGTGGTTGGATTACCGCTATATTCTTCGTCACTCACAGGAGAATCCGTCGTTTCTTCAAGCCGCATTCACGCTGGATGATTACGCCATTAACGGCAAGATCGAGAAAGAGTTTCGTATGGATAATGTCGCGGAACTCTATGTGAAATATGCCAATGTCGGTGGGGCAGGCTTCCATCTCTGGGCAGGGCGGCGTTTCTATAATCGACGATTGATCTACTTGAACGACCACTTCTGGCTCAATGCGGGGCAAAACGCTGATTCAGGAATGGGGGTGGAGGAGATGGCGATTGGTCCAGGTCGCCTGAATATCGCGATCTTTCATCTCAAAGATAAAATGATGCCCTCTCTGAAGGAAGCAGGCGAACTGGGACGAACGGACGCACGCGCCTTGGATATCCGGTATACCGGGATAGTGCTGGACAAGGGCTGGACCTTGGCCTTGTGGGCGAATATGACGCATCGAAATGGTTCCGATGAACTGGGCCTTTCTGAGCGGTATGGATTTGGAGTTGGAGGGTGGATTCAGCGCGATTTGCCGAATGGGAGCCGAAATATTTCTGCGCTGTTGTTTCGTCAAGGAGCGGCCATGGTGCAAGGCACGTTTAATCCGCGTCCCGTCCAGGAGGGACAAGGGTACGACCTGAAAAATTCGTATTCCTTGGAAGCCAATAATGATCTGCTGTATGAATGCCCTTCGCTCAACCTCGCGCTGCAATGGGGCAGCATCGTCCGTCTGGAAAGTTTCGGTCGGAAGGGGGCGTCCGGTCGATCCGTGCTTTGGGGATCCACGGGAGCGCACGTCCGCTACTTTTTTTCAGACTATGTCAATGCGATCGGCGAAGTCGGGTATGACTATGTCCATGATCAACAACAGAATCGGTCGGGCGGCGTGCAAAAGTCCACCATCGGTCTTCAGCTTTCGGTGGATCGAAGGTTTTTTGCGAGGCCCATTTTTTATCTCTTTGCCACGCATGCGATCTGGAGTCAGAGCTTCAAAGGCTTGGTAGGAAACGGACCGGAAGATGCACCGTATGGAGCCGAGACGTCCGGGTGGACGTTCGGCGCACATGTGGAGCATTGGTGGTAAGCGAGACGCTTGACCATGATCGCGTAAGAAGGAAACAAGATGATCATTCGCTTGGCAAGGCTAAAGGCTGTAGCAGAACTCTCTTGTGAGACGAACGATCAGATATGGCCCCGCCTCTAGTTTAGAGTGTTGCCGTCAACCAGCCCATTACCCAGGTTCCGAGGAGATTGCCTAACGGATGCTCGTGGTGGTTGTCGTTCAGCGCGTTGAAGGTCGATGTATGATTTTCATGCCTGGGACTTGCCGCAGCGGGGTGGGAAGGTTCATCGCGCCACAGCTCCGGATGTCTTCAGTAGTGATACCGGAGACATCGGATAGCGCACGGGAAATCCGCCGTTCATACCAGCTGGCGATGCTGACGGTTTCTTCTTCAAGTAGAGCGATTCTTCCTAGAGTTGCTTCTCCATTGCCGAGGAGGTGTGAGGAACTGCGAATAACGGCTCGGCCAGACTCAGGGACAGTCCCTGTAACCGACAGACCATGATGACGAGCGTGCACCATCTCATGCGACTTGAGGTTCTTTGGTGCGGATGCTTGAACATTCAGGACGCACCGGCGCTCCAGCATCTTTTAGATACCAATGGAGAGATTCGATTGACTTAAAAAGTAAAACTAGGGAATTTACGCTAAGAATGAATAGATTATTTACAATGAGGAACGCACAGTATTTGTATGCGTAAGTGAGCAGGTTGGCCGGTGTTCTCCCTCGATGCCGTGTCTCCAGCTTGACGTAGTATCTATTTCGATACAGGACGGAAGGAGCGTCTTTAACTCGTTTACTGCGACTATCTGAAGTGTGCTGCGCTTCTCCTGATGAAGGGGTTGGATTCAGGCGCCCCGCAGCAGCATGCATGATTCTAGCTCGGCAATCTGCAAGATAAATTAGGTTCAACGCCGAATTTTTTATGGCTAGCCAGTCAAAAAAGACTTAGCTCTGTGGAACGCTATTTGCGTAGCAGGGGTGGTGAGCCGGTGTGTCGCACAGGGCGCATACCGTCGTCCGTCTTATACAGGAGACTTTATGGTAGAGACACACGCAACATTGTCCGCTCTCATCATGGCGATTATCAGTGATCAGCCTTTCGTAAGACTCGGATTTGAGCGCATGTTTGAATGCAGAAAAGACATCAGGGTCGTCTCGCAATCGCATTGGAGGATCGAGTCAGGTGCATTCCTTACAGAAATGCAGCCGGACATCATCATTCTCGATATCGAGACAAAGCTCGATGTCACCGGCACGATTTATCAGATTCATGAATCAGCCCCGAACAGCAAGATTCTGTTGTTGAGCGGGCTGGAAGACGGGCAGCGCATGCGTGACGCGTTTGCCTGCGGCGTTGACGGTGTCATTCTAAAAGTTCAACCTCCTGCCGTCGTGCTCGCGGCGATCGACGCGCTATCCGTTACCGCAAATAAATATGATTTCATCACGACTCAAGACGTGAGGAACCTTGATTGGAAGGCGCTCCCCGCACAGAATGTTGATCTTGCCAGGGAACCGGCATCTGAGTGGCCGGATGGACTCACTGAACGCAAGCTGGAGATTATCCGGTTAGTGGGGCAAGGACTTTCAAACAAGGACATCGCAGATCGGTTATGTATTTCAGACAGCACGGTTCGTCAACACCTCACCGATATTTTCGACAAGGTCGGAGTGTCTAATCGGCAGAAGCTTCTGATCCACGCACAGTATTTTTTCTCTTCTGTCCAGCGTAAGAAAGCAACGGTTCGTAGCGGCTCATGATGCCGAAGGTTTTCCGTCCTAGAGAGGGAATGAGTTTGAGATCTGCACCACAATAAGTGAATCCAATTGGATGCTGGATCTATTTCGATACACTCAGATCCTCTGCATGTGCGTCCAGTAGTTTTGCAACACTGGCTCTTCAATGCGGCGCAAGCAGGCGGCGAAGCAATAGGGTTCGCGTGCAAGGCAAATCCGCAAGTTATCAACCTCTTGTTCAGCTTTCCGTGGCTCATCGCCCGATAGCAAGTAAATGAAATTATAAGTAGTTACACCAGAACACTCACATTCTCCGCAGGGAATGCCACTTGCATATCGGTAGCGCGGTATGAGCTTGAATCCCGTTATTTTCTGGAAAGTATAGTGCAATCGCACGCAAGCACATCGCATCTCTTGAAGAATGCAATGAGTCATCCGTGTAGACCTACGCTGCACGCGTCGGTCCTTGCCGATCCAAACAGGAAGTGATGGAGCCATCTTTTCAAATACGAGAACGCGCACAGGTGGTGTTGATCGACGACTCGAGTTTGGTGCTTGCAGGGCTGCGGGTGGCGGTGTCGAAGAGTCATCGCGTCGTTGTCGCCGGTACCGCACGAAGCGAAGATGAAGCCCTGACGCTTCTGGAGGCCTATCAGCCGGATGTCGTGGTGCTGGATGTCCGAGTCGGGAAGGCAAGCGGAATTGATCTCTGCCGAGTTATTCGTGAGTCCTATTCCAAGGCCGCCGTCCTCTTTTTTACCGAGAATGACGATAAGGCCGTCCTACGGTCCGCTATTCTTGCCGGCGCTCGTGGGTATCTGTTGAAGGGAGCGTCGAGGGAGGCCATTGTCAAAAGCATTGAGGTGTTGGCAGACGGCCAGGCCATGATGGATCAGCGCTTGACCTCACAACTCCTCACCTGGGTTCGAGATGGGAAGCAACTGATGCAATGCGAGCACATGGATGGTTGCTCAAAACCCGATCTTCGAGTCCTTGCACTGATTGCAGCCGGAAAAAGCAACAAAGAGATCGCACAAGATCTGAATGTTACTCCCAGCGTCATGACGACCCACCTCAGAGCCGTGTATAAACGGTTGAATATCTCACGGAGATCGGAAGCAGCCAGATACTATGCGCAGTGGGAAAAAAGAATCTCAAGCCGAAAGGATGACTAAGAGGCTGTTTGTGTGGTGTAGAGTCATTAGAGCTTCAGCGTCACCCAGCCCATCACGCGCGTGCCGAGCAGATCGCCTAACGGATGTTCTCGGTGGTTGTCGTTCAGCGCGTTGAAGACGGAGATGGCAACTTCCACTTCCCGCAGATGGTCACCGGCTTGCTGTTGCCAGATGAGGTAGCCCAGTCGGAGATTCAGCAAGTTATAACTCGCGACAGCCTCTTGAGGCAGCACGGTCCCGGCAGGAAAGAAGCGAGCCAGATTTGTGAACGCATCGGCCAACGGATACGAAGCGTCTCCGACGTGGTGGTAGAGCAGTTCACCGTGAATCCGGTCCCAGTTGGCGCGGAGCCCGAGATTGATTTTGTGATGAGGAAAGCCCCGTCGACTGAACCCGCTGGAGGTTTGCTCGACTTCCTGATACGCGTAGTTGGCGAACCCTGAGAGCCACGCGGTCACGAGAATTTCCACTCCCACTTCCCCTCCGTACACATCAGCCACGCCGCCATTCATGGGACGCGCAGCATTGAGTAGATTGCCTGTCGTGTTGCGAAAGACGATCAGATTGGAAATGTGGTTATAGAATCCGGTGATTCTCGTCTTGAGGCGGTGGCCCCACCACCAACCTTGATATCCGAACTCATAGGATGCGATGTGTTCCGGGCTCACGTCGCTCGACCCCTGTATGAGGGCAACGAGAGGAGATGATCCGGGCAGCATGATGGGGTTCAGGGCGCTGAGGCTGACCTCGTTTGTTGTCGGTGGGCGATAGGCAATGGAGCCGGACAGCCGAATCGCATGATTCGAGGTCACATGGTAGACCAAAGCTCCGCGAGGAGACAAGGTTGGATTGATAAAGGTATCGAGGTCATAGCGCAGTCCGGTGCTCAACTCCAGTGAGGGCCATACTTGCCAATCTCCTTGCGCATAGAGCCCGAGACGATTCTCGGACGCTCGATTGTCGAGCATGGTCGATGAACTGATGATGTGGCGATAATTGGCACCAACCGTTACGCTCAGTGTCTCCATCGGTCGAAATCGATACCGAGTTTCGATGTCGTAGGTGTTCAGAGAGTATTCTTGATCTGTTCTGCCGAAGCGGTCCGTGAGCCCAAGCAGCGGAAGTAGTAAGGGATGCATACGTGAAGTGGCGTCAGAAAATAGCCCATTCCACCAGCCCCGGACCAACAGGCCGCTCTGTTCATAACTGACAAGCGCATAGGTCTGAGCGAGAGCATTGTCTCCTGTAGAAATGGAATTCAGAATACCGTTGTAAGGAGCTGATCGTGCAAGCCCCGCTTCGGTTCGTATTGTTCCGTCGCCTGGAAGGTGATACTCCGCCATGCCACCCACTCGTTGGCCGTTCAGCGCTGGTGCGTGACGATCCGACCAGCGCTGTGTTTGTTCATGTCCTGCTGAGAGGCGATAGCCCCAGTTCCCAGCAGTGCCAGCATGGATAGCGTTGGTGAGTAGCGTGCCGAGTTCACCGCCTGCCACTTGCAGCGTGGTTCCTCTCAGTTCTTCCGGAGACTTCGTGATGATGTTCACGACGCCATCAAACGCATTGAACCCGTAGACGGCTGATGCCGGGCCCTTCAAGACTTCAATTTTCTTAATCTCGGTTAAGGCGATCGGCAGCTGTTTCCAGAAGATAATCCCGGCTTGGTCGACATAGATGGAACGACCATCGATCAAGACCAGAAGCTTGTTGGTTGCCAGCTGATTATTCCCACGTACGCTCACGTTGAAGTCAGCCGCGTTGGTTTGCATGACTTCCATGCCGGGAACCTGTCGCAGCAAGGTGGGAATGTCCGTCGCCCCTGAGTTTCGGATATCGTCATCAGTAATCACATAGACATCAGAGGGGGCCTTGGAAATCGGTTGTTCGTAGCGACTGGCGATGCTGACGGTTTCTTCCTCCAAGTAGAGCGCTTCGTTGTGGATCTGCTGCTCAGTGGCTGAGGATGTGCGAGGGGTCGAGAAAGACGTATCAGCCAGGCTATAGAGGGGATGGCTCAGCCAAGCAGTGATGACAACGATGCTGATCCATTTCATGCGCATACGGAGTATATGTTTCGCACGTACAAGAGGTTGTCATTGTGCAATCTCGTATCTATTCCGTTGTATCGCACAGCGTACGAGACCGATGGAGTTCAGGTTCAGCAAGCAAGCGGGCTGACTGTACAAAAGTTTCATTTAAGTATCCACAGTTCGTAATAAATACTATTCGTATAGTGAATTATTTCAACGATTGGTTTGCACACGCGAGGTTTTTCGATCAACGAGCGTTCCTCTGCAGGAAGGTTATAGCAGTTCGCGTTTCTTCTACGACTGTATCCAATTCGATGCTGAATCGAATTGGATACACTTATCCATCAAAAGCGATCTTTTCGGACCTGTAGCCCTGTGAGATGAGGGCTGTTCTATTCCGCAGAGGTAATCTACCTCATGTAAATGCGTGAGTTTTTTATGCTTCAACATGAAAAGAGAACCTGCATAATTTTTCAACTGACATCGTGCTCGCTTGTGGTTGTCAGGAATGAAACTAGCAATAAATGCACGAGTCGAATCAGCGATACATTTTTAGTACATGCAAATACGCCGTCTCCTCTGGGGTTCACAGTTGATCAACAACACGCTCATGGTTGCTGCCCTCGTGTTTGTGATGGTGTGGGGAGGGTGCGGGACACCTGCGTCCGATGAAACGCCCAGTTCTCAACCGTCGTCGACTGCCGACGTGAGGCAGGGGGGCAATGCCCACGCTCCTAAAAGACTGCCCGCTGCCGGTCCGGGCGTGCGAGAAAAGCGGAGCAGCGAGGTGGCTAACAAGGCGGATGTGAGTCATCAGCTCGCAAATCGTCAGGAGACATTACCGCCATCGATTCCTCATCTCGTCCTCACAGGTCTCGCCTCTCCTCAGGCTGACGTCAGGCTTCGAGCGTTGGACTATTGGGATACGAAAGACGCCAACGCTCCACTTGATGCCGTCTTCGAGGCCATGGAGGACGAAGACGAGGCGGT
>CABVRR010000001.1:0-5867 GCA_902500705.1 uncultured Nitrospira sp. | reverse complement strand
GTGACAAGCTTGGTGTGGCCATCAAACGCGTCACCGAGTGAAAAGATCGACCAGCCTTCAGCAAATCAGGATAACCATACGCTTACCCTGACGACTCCAGGATTGCATGTCTACGTATGCAAACTGCATCCGTACATGCTCGGAGCCGTGATCGTGGATGACTCGACGACGAAGACGGGGAGCGGTGATCCGGCATATGACATTGGCGACAAGCTCACGCTGTTGGTCAAGCGAGAAGTCACAGATGCTGAGAATTTGACTTTTGACAGCAACTCCAATCTTGGCCTCCGGCTCCTGCGAGCATTTTTCATCGTCACGAACCCGGCCAATTGGAAAGACTATACCAAGGTGGGACAACCGTATAAGCCAGCCTATCCAGCCGTGCCGGTGGTTGTCACGGGAGGGGCCATCGTTCCTGACCTGAACGCGGCGCTCCAAGCGACGTTTGACGGTGAACTGATTCAAGCTCAGCATAACCCCACGATTAAAGGAATTGGAGAGATCTGGGTCGACACACAATTTGAGTTGACGGAAAAGAAAGGGCCAAACTTTCCTGGCACTATGACCGTGGTATCGGCCAGAAGCTGGGAAGTGAAGCGCAAGGTTGCATTGCCTGAGCAGAAGATGAACAACGGACATAACTTCTGGCCCAGCCACGATCAAAATGAAATCTATCAGACCGAATGGCAAGGCAATAGCCTCTATGTGATTAATCGTCACAATGGGAAGCTTATGCAAGAGCTTGATCTCGTGAATGGACCGGAAGTCACACGCAAAGGCATTGCGTGTCACGACCCTGCGCATGTGATGACGCGGGTGGACACTCAACAGGTCCATACGGGATGTAATGGCGATGATGGAGTATTGGAACTCAACCGTTTGCCAAATGGCCACTTGGAAGTCAACCGGCTGATCTCAATGCAAAATCCGACCAATCCGACCAAGCAGACTCAGCCTCATGCCCATTGGATGGGATTTGACGGAAAACATATGGTGACGCCCAACTCGAACTCTGCCGATTCAACGATGTACGAGTTTACCGGTTTGACCACGGGTCAGGTGCTTTCGAAGAATGAAACAGGTGCTGTGTCCATTGCCAGCGGTATGATGCCGGACTCGAGCAAATATTATGTGACGAACTATCTGGGCCACTCGATTTCCGTGATGAACGGTCCACTGCCGTTGACGAACTATAGCGGCACTGGTGGCCTCAAAGGCGCGGGTCCCTATGCTCCTGGAGAGAAGATTAAGGATATCAACTTGCTTCAAGGGTATGACCCGGTGCAAGGATGCACGGAGAACTCGCCAGTTCAATGTGTAGATGGTCTGATCGGTGGATTCCCAGTACAGATCCCTGTGAGTCCGGATGGAAAGTTTGCGATCACCGGAAATACGTTTGGCGGAACGATCTCGATTGTTGATACGGCCACCGACACTCTCGTGAAACTCATTCCCTGTGATCCTGGGTGCCACGGAGTGAATTTTGGAGCAAAAAAACATGGTGGATATTATGCCTATATCACGCCGAAGTTTGCGAACCGATTGATTGTGTTGGACTATGACCCCAATAATGATGGCAAGGTCGATGATGCGGTCATTGCCGGTGGAGTGGTGCTGGCCAACGACCCTGTCTGCAGCGATGATAAGATTGTCGGAAACAGCGGTCAGGGGGCACAAGGCGTGATGCCGGTTCCTAATGTCTACAATGGATGGGTGCAAGAGCTTCCGGTTGGGTATAAGGCACAGCTTACCCCGGAACAACGGAATCCGATCGGGCCAAAGAAAGGCCATAAGCCTCATGGTGAGGAGCGGTAAGAGTAGACTGTCTAAGACGCTTGTGCAGCGATTGTCCCCGTCGCTGCACAAGCGCTTATCGAGCAGACTATGAGGCTCAACCGCAGTCATCGTGATTGCGCCACGAGAGGCAGGCACCGCAAGAGCGGTGCCTGCCTTACGAGGTGGTGCACGAGAGGCGATGCGACCGAATCCTCATCAGGAGGAATGGTTTGCGCATCATAATCGGAGAGATTTGTCGAGTATCAATCAGGACCGAGTCCCAACTACGAGCCTGATGTGACGTTCTAAATCGCGGTGAGCAGATTCTCTTCCACTTGTACCGGTGCGCTTCGTAGACTATGTACGAGTCGACGGTATCGTTCTTCAGCCCAGGCATTGAACGTTTCGGCGTCCGGAAACACGAGGTCCCAGGGCTTGGTGGCTTCCACCAGCACGAGGTGTTGCGATTTGTTGTGGCCAGAGAACAGCACGATGAGGACGGCGGAGTTGCCGGTGAGGCTGATATCCGTGAAGATGTGCACCATGGAGGTGGAGGGGAGCGGGACTTCTCGCGAGGCAGCTTCGACGATCGGCTGATAGAGACGATGAAGCAATTGCGCGGTCACCTCATGAGGATTGATCGGGGTCAGCAGTCGTGGATTGGGCTTCTCGCCGAATAAGTTTTCTGTCAGATAAGTGGCGGCCTCCCATGTCGGCATGGCGCCGGAAGCAACCAGGGCCTCACAGAGATACGCGATCCAGTTCCGATTCCGGAGACGTTTGCGAACCGCAGTCACCTTTTTGGCCATGCTCGCTGCTTTCTTCTCTCTACGGCCCCGCTGGTTGAGAACGAATCACAATTTTCCGGTAGGGTCAAAAAAAGTATATCGGTGGCACCGCAGTCGGTCAACGAATTGCCGACAATCGCGCACTGCGCGGCACTCAAGAGAGGCTTATGGCTCGCGGAAGGTATTGGGAGAGTTCACGCGGTCTGCGTATTGGTCGTGGATACGCGCCACTTCATCCGTGGATGCGATGAAGACATCCAACAACTCCGGATCGAAGTGTTCACTGCGATGCTTGAGCATGAGCTCAATCGCGTGGCTGATCTCGAACGCCGGTTTGTAGACCCGTTGCGTGGTCAGCGCGTCAAACGCGTCGGCGATCGCGGCAATGCGGCCTTCAATGGGGATAGCCGTTCCCTGCAACCGACGTGGATACCCAGTGCCGTCAAAGCGCTCATGGTGGGTATAGGCGATGACGGCCGCAACTTTCAGCAGTTCCGCATCTGACCCGCTGAGAATTTTGTATCCGATTTCGGCGTGCCGCGCAATCACTCCGAATTCCTCCTGCGTAAACTTTCCGGGCTTCAACAACACATGATCGGGGGTGCCGATTTTTCCGATGTCGTGCATGGGGCTGGCCGTGCGGATTAAGTCACATCGCTCTGGAGACAAGCCGGCTTTGCGCGCGAGCAACTCACAGTAGTGGCTCATACGTTGAATATGCTGCGCGGTGGCGTTGTCACGAAACTCTGCGGCGATGGCAAGCCGTTGAATAGTTTCTTCGCGTGAGAGGCGCAGTTCTTTCTCAGTTCGCTCAAGCCAGTCGAGTGCCTGTTGCAGCGCGAGTGTTCGGGTGCGGACGATATCCTCAAGATTGTCACGGTGGAGGCGATTTTCCATCTCCAACCGTCGTCGTCGAAGCGCATTGGCGACATCAATGAGGACTTCATTGGCTTCGAACGGCTTGACGATGTATCCGAACGCACCGACGTCCAGGGCGGCATTGGCCAGGACCGAGCTGTCCAGGCCTGTGACCATAATCGCCGCCGTATGTTTGTGTTCCACGAGAATGTAACGGACGAGATCCATGCCGGATTCTCCCGGCATGTTGACGTCGCATAGCATCAAGGCAAAGGGCTGGTCGCTCAGCTTTTGCCGAGCCTCTCGGGCATCGGCGGCGCACTCGACCGAATACCCATGGGATTGAAGCAAATAGGCGAGAAGGCGCCTGATCGGCTCCTCATCGTCCACTACCAGAAGGTTGCGGTTGTCGAGCAAGGCTTGATAGGTGGTCTGGTCCAGCAGTGTCGCCATGAGTCGGATATCGCTCGAATTGTCGGGCTCGAGGGTTGTCTTGCTCTCTTCTTTATCGGCTCATTGGCGCGTACTCTGAATGCCGAAGGTAACGCCACAGTGATAAGCACTTTTTATGCCATTATATTTCTCTGTACCGTTCAATCTGTCAAGACAGTTTTCATATCGCGGTTTGAGAAGAGTAACGCTCGAATCATCGCATTTTGAGAGATGTTAGGAGCCTGGGGTGGGGAGCATGATCAGATGTCGTTGCGTGATCGCTGGCAGCCATATGTTTTGAGATGTACAGAATTGCCAAAGATGAGAGGCTGGATTTGTACACAACGAGAGTGGGTACAGGAAGAGAAAGGATGGTTTTACCTGCCAATTCAGGCAGGGCGATAATCTAGCCGATCGGTTTGCGCTTTCTGAGGGCCTTCACTATAATTCCCACCCATTATTAAGGAAGGAACGTAGAAATGAGCGCAATTTCAGGTATCGTTCGTTTCGATGGTCGTCGGAAAGATCAGATCCGGCCCGTCAAAGTGACACGTAACTTTATCAAACATGCCGAAGGGGCTGTTCTAATTGAAATGGGAGACACCAAGGTTGTGTGTACGGCATCTGTCGAGGAAAAGGTGCCTCCTTTTCTCAAAGGGAAGGGGACCGGGTGGGTCACGGCGGAATATGCGATGCTGCCGCGAGCGACACATGAGCGATCGCCACGAGAGGCGGTCAAGGGCAAGCAAGGCGGCCGCACGCTTGAAATTCAACGGCTGGTTGGGCGTGCGCTGCGGTCGGTGACCGATATGGCGCAGTTGGGAGAGCGGTCGATTTGGATCGACTGTGATGTAATCCAAGCAGATGGAGGCACCAGAACCGCGTCTATTACCGGCGCCTTTATCGCGTTGGCTGATGCATGCGCCGTCCTGAAAAAGAGGAATCTGGTAAAAAAAATTCCTCTGACCGATTATCTGGCTGCCATCAGCGTCGGGAAGGTCGGTGGAGAAGTGATGGCGGATCTCGCCTATACCGAGGATTCAATGGCGGAAGTGGATATGAATGTGGTGATGACCGGTCGGGGTCGGTATGTCGAGGTCCAGGGGACGGCTGAGCGGACGCCGTTTACGAAGCATGATATGGACGAGTTTTTGAATCTCGGCTGGCAGGCGATTCAACAGTTGACCGCCATTCAGAAAGAGTTGATTGGTGCACTCGACTGAGAAGCTGATTGACGAAATTCTCCTCGCGACCAGAAACCTTGACAAGGTTAGGGAGCTCACGGCTCTTCTCGGAGGTCTTGGAATCCGCATCAGGACCCTGGCCGACTTCCCCACTGCACCGGACGTCGAGGAAGACGGGGCCACCTGCGAGGCCAATGCGCTGAAAAAAGCCAGGGAGGTGGCTTCTGCGACAGGGCTCCCATCGGTCGCGGATGATACGGGACTCGAAGTTGATGCGCTGGATGGGCACCCGGGCGTGTTTGCTGCTCGATATGCGGGAGAGGGCGCGACGTACGACGATAACTGTAGGAAGTTGTTGGAAGAGCTGGCTGGCGTACCGCCAGCCAGACGGACCGCTAGGTTTTTAACAGTCGCCGCGTTGGTGATGCCGGACGGGCACTCTCGAGTCGCCACCGGAACACTTGACGGTGTCATCACTGAAGCGTGTGCAGGCTCGCAAGGATTTGGGTATGACCCGGTGTTCTTTGTCCCGGAGCTCGGTCGTACGTTGGCTGAATTGACGACGGAAGAAAAAAACCGTATCAGTCATCGAGCCAAGGCGTTTCGATCCATGGCCGAGATTCTTCGCCCGCTTGCCGTCGGCAAACGCTGAACCACGTAGCGCGGGTAAGGGGTCTCAGATGGACATTGCCTGGACACGAATCAGGACATTCTTGTATATATGGACAGGTAGAGCATCGTGCGGCCTCTCCAAAAGTGTGATGGTGGAAAGTTTGTCGGGGCGTAGCGCAGCCCGGTAGCGCGCCTGCTTTGGGAGCAGGATGTCGGA